>NZ_JBAKHO010000048.1:0-41342 GCF_036902735.1 Micromonospora lacuserhaii
GGCACGACGGCGGCGGGCCCGGCGGGGGTGGGCCGGGCCGGGGCGGGCGCCGTGCGGGAGGCCCGGGGCGGGGAGGGCGCCGCCGATTCGCGGGCCGGCAGCAGCCGTTCGCAGTACGCGGTCACCTGACCGGCGCCGCCCGCCGCGGCCACCAGGTCGGCGTACCCGGGGCTCTCCAGCGCCCTGGCCCGCTGGCTCTCGGACCTGGCCAGGTACGCCCGGCACTGCCCGGCCAGCCGCCCGGCCTCGGCGGAGCGCCCCGGGCCGCCCGGCGTCCCGCTGCTGGTGCCGGAGGACGGCAGCGCGCCCGGCGTGCCGGAGGTGCCGGTGGGCGAGGAGGCACCGCCCCGCTCGCCACCCGCGGAGCTGGGCGCGGGCGCGGACGGGCGGGACGAGCGCTCCGGTTCGGCGGGACGGTCGAGGGCAGCCGCGGCGAAGGCGGCGCCCGCGGTGGCGGTGGCGGCGATCCCGGCGACCCAGGCCACCACCCCGGTCGTCACGCCACGCCGCCGTCGCGGTGCCGTCGCCGGCGCCGTGGCCCGGGCCGTGCGGGCGGCCCGGAAGGCAGCCAGCGCGTCCTGCTCGCCGGCCAGCTCGCCGGGGCGGGCCGGAGCCGACGCCGCGGAGAGCAGCCGGGCGAGCGGGTCGGCTTGCGCCGGGGGCGAGCCGGCGCGGGCCGCGTCGAGCAGCCGCTCTGACTCGGCCCGGTCGGCGGGCCGGTCGGGCCCCTCGGACCGACGGAAGTTCATTCCGTTTCCCCTCACGTCATCCGTCCGCCGGCTCGGCCCGCGTCGGGCTCGGCGCCTGCCGGTCCCGAGCATGACGCGGGCGGGGCGGGCTGGTGCGCCGGTCGCCGTCCGACGACTGGGAAAGCTCCTGGCGGTCCAGCAGCGCGGCCAGCCGGCGCAGCCCGCGGTGGGCGGCCGTCCGGACGGCGCCGGGCCGCCGCCCGAGCACCCGGCCGGCGGTCTCCGCGTCCAACCCGATCACCGCCCGCAGCAGCACCGCCTCGGCCTCGCGCGGCGGGAGCGTCGCGATCAGCGCCAGGGCGGACTCGGTCCCGATCGTCTCACCGGCCCGTTCGGCGGTGTCGGCGTCGCCGGCCAGTTCGCTCAGCGCCTGCACGGGCACCGGCAGCGACGGTCGGCGGCGCTGCCGGCGCAGGTGGTCCATGGCCCGGTTCCGGGCGATGGTGACTGTCCAGGCCCGGAACTCGCCGCCGGTGAAGCTCGGCAGGTCCCGGGAGATCTGCAGCCAGGTCTCCGAGGCGACGTCCTCGGCGTCGGCGCCGACCAGCGCGGTGAGGTACCGCAGCAGACCGGGCTGGAGGCTGCGGTAGAGAAAGCGGAACGCCTCCTCGTCGCCGGCCTGCGCGGCGGCGACCGCCTCGGTCAGCTCACCGGTCATGGCTCCGCCGTTCCCGCCGTCCGGCCCGTGTGGTCCCCGGTCGGCGGCGCGGGACGCACCTCCGGCCCGAGAACCGGACCCCATCGCGCACCATCAGCCCCCCGCTGACCCGATCGCGCCCGGCGCCGAAGCGGCCCTGGGCGACATGTCTGGACACCGCCGTGACAGTACGGCCAGCGATGTCCGCCCGCCGTACCGGCACCACCGTGGGCAGGCCCGAGTCGCGCTAACGGTAGGAGCGGACGCACGGGCGGACAAGTTGCCGTTGAACAAGAAAAGAGTGAGAAACATCAACCACGACACGCCGGGGCTCGGTGTAACGGAAAGCACTCCTGGGACGCCCCGCCGGGAACGAACCGACCCCGAACGGTGGCGCTGCGCTGAGCGTACGGCGTTTCCGGCCGGCCCGCCGTCACCCGGGGTCCGTGAATCGTCACCGGACGTCCGGATCGCCCCGGCAGGACGGTGGATCGGAATCGACCGTCGGGATATCGCCGTCTGCCGGACAGTCCGTCTCTGGGTACGGTATTGAGGTGCTGTCATCCGAGGTCGTGCTCAGCGGTCGCTACCGCCTGGACGAACGTGTCGCCACCGGCGGCATGGGCGACGTCTGGCGTGGCACCGACCTGGTGCTGGGCCGTCGCGTCGCGGTGAAGGTGCTGCTGCCCGCGCTGGTCTCCGACCCGGACTTCATCGCCCGCTTCCGCGCCGAGGCGCGGATCATGGCCGCCCTGCGGCACCCCGGCATCGTCCAGGTCTTCGACTGCGGCGAGGACGACCTCGCCGACGGCGGCCGGGCCGACTACCTGGTCATGGAGTTCGTCGAGGGCGAGCCGCTGTCGCGCCGGATCGAGGCGGCCGGCCGGCTCGACGTGACCGAGACGATGTCGATCGTCGCCCAGGCCGCCCAGGCTCTGCACGCGGCGCACGCCGGCGGGATCGTGCACCGCGACGTCAAGCCGTCCAACCTGCTCGTGCAGGAGGACGGCACGGTGGTCCTGGTGGACTTCGGCGTCGCCCGGTCCACCAACGTCACCAGCATCACCAGCACCAACGCCGTCCCCGGCACCGCGCTCTACATGGCGCCGGAGCAGGCCTCCGGCCGGCCCGTCTCGGCCGCCACGGACATCTACGCCCTCGGCGCGGTGGCCTACTGCTGCCTCACCGGCGGGCCCCCGTTCACCGGCGACAACCCGCTCCAGGTCGCTGTGCGCCACCTCGACGACGAGCCGCCGGAGCTGCCGGCGGAGATCCCGGCCCCGGTGCGCGCCCTGGTGGCGCGGGCCTTGGCCAAGGATCCCGCGGATCGCTTCGCCACCGGCGCGGAGATGGCCGCGACGGCCCGTACCGCGCTGGGTGACGGCACCGCGGTGACCACCGCCGTGCCGGTGCCCCCGCTGCGCGGCGCGTCGCTCTCGGCCAACACCCGGGACGACCTCACGGCGGTGCCGGTGGCGGCAGCCACGACGCGCCGGCGCGGCCGGCGGGGCTCCCTGGTGGGGGCGCTCGCGGCGGTCCTGGTGGCGCTCACCGCGCTCGGCGCGGCGCTCGGCGCGGCCAGGGACACCGACGGCAGCGGGGCGACCAACATCAAGAGCACCCCGCCGGCGGCCGTGCCGAGCGGGGGGGCAGTGAACCAGCCGGTGGTCAGCGACGAGACGACCTCCTCGGAGCCGAACCGGCCGAACCGGACCTGGAACTCGACGACCCGGCCGTCGGCGACCCCCTCGGTGACCCGATCGCCGCAGCCCAGCGGTTCTGCCGTGCCGCTGCCGACCACCGCGCCGCCGACCACCCCGGCGGACCCGACGACCACCACGTCGGCGCCGACCGACCCGACGACGACCACGTCGGCGCCGGTGGACCCGCCGCCCACCACGACCGAGCCGCCAGCGGGCGGCGGAGAACCGCCGCCCGTCGGCGGCTGACGCGGCCCGCGACACCACGGGCCCCAGGAACACCAAAACGGACTTACAGCCACAAACAGCCCATTAAGCTCCCCGGCAGGTACTTCATCTGTCAGGGGAGCCCGGGTGAACGTGGAAAAGCTCGTTGTCATCGGCCAGGGGTACGTCGGCCTGCCACTCGCCATGCGCGCCGTCGAGGCGGGCCTCGACGTGGTCGGCCTCGACGTCGACTCCGACCGGGTGAAGCGGCTCGCCTCCGGCGAGTCCTTCGTGGAGGACATCCCCGCCGACCGACTGGGCCGGGCGCTGGCCGGCGGGCGGTACCGGCCCAGCACCGAGTACACCGACGCCGAGGGCTTCGACATCTGCGTCATCACCGTCCCCACCCCGCTGCGGGACGGCACCCCCGACCTCAGCTACGTCGAGCAGGCCGGCGTCGGCATCGGCCGGTACGTCCGCCCCGGCTGCACCGTGGTGCTGGAGTCGACGACGTACCCGGGGACCACGGAGGACCTGCTCCGCCCACTGCTCGAGTCGGCCAGTGGGCTGCGCAGCCCCGGCGACTTCCACCTCGGCTACAGCCCGGAACGGATCGACCCGGGCAACCCGAGCTGGCGGCTGGAGAACACCCCGAAGGTGGTCTCCGGGGTGGACGCGACGTCGCGGGACCGGGTGGACGACTTCTACCGCCGCCTGGTGGAACGCACCGTGCCGGTGGACTCGACCCGGGTGGCCGAGCTGACCAAGCTGATCGAGAACACCTTCCGCCAGGTCAACATCGCCCTCATCAACGAGCTGGCGATGGTCTCCCACCACCTGGGGATCGACGTGTGGCAGGCCATCGACGCGGCCGCGACGAAGCCGTTCGGGTTCATGCCGTTCCGGCCCGGGCCGGGCGTGGGCGGGCACTGCCTGCCCATCGACCCGTGCTACCTCTCCTGGCAGGTCCGCCGCACGCTGGGCCGGCAGTTCCGGTTCATCGAGCTGGCCGACGACATCAACCACCAGATGCCGGAGCACGTGGCCCAGCGGGTGACGGGCGGGTTGAACCGGGCCGGCCGCTCGGTCAACGGCGCCCGGCTGCTGCTGCTCGGGTTGGCGTACAAGCGGAACACCGGGGACATGCGGGACTCCCCCGCGGTCGACGTGGCCCGGCGGCTCCAGGCCCTCGGCGCCGACGTGCGGGCGGTCGAGCCGTACGCCGAGCCGCAGCACATTCGGGCGGGGTGACCGTGGTGGAGCTGACCGAACGGGAGATCACCGCCGCCGACGCCGTGGTGGTGGTGACCGACCACGACAGCTTCGACTACGAACTGGTCAGCCGGCACGCCCGGTACGTCTTCGACGCCCGCAACCGGTGCACCGGCGCGGTGGTGGAACGGCTCTAGAGCAGCGCGCGCATCCGGTCGATCTCGACGGACTGCTCGGTGGCGACCGAGGTGGCGAACTCGTTGAGCTGCTGGTCGACGCCGACCTTCAGCAGATCGGTGGCCATCGCCACGGCGCCCTCGTGGTGCGCGGTCATCATCGACACGAAGAGCCGGTCGAACTCGGCGCCCCGGGCGTCGGCCAGCCGGCGGACCGCCTCCGGCGACTGCATGCCGCGCATGGTGCCGTGGTCGTGGCCGGCGACCTCCGCCGGCAGGCCGCGGGTGTCGAGCCAGCCGCGCATCAGGCCGATCTCCGGGTCCTGGGCGGCCCGGATCCGGTCGGCCACCGCCGTGATCCGAGGGCTGCCCGCCCGGTCGGGGGCGAGTGCGGCCATCTCCAGCGCCTGCTGGTGGTGCGGGATCATCATCCGGACGAACCACACGTCGAGCGTGTTGTACCTCGGCGGGGCGGCGTCGCGGACCTCGCCGGCGGGGCGGGCCACTGCGGACTCCCCGGGCCGGCCGGGCACGATGACCGTCGGGTCGCCGGCCGCGGCGGTGGCCGTCGCGGTGGCCGCGGTTGCGACCGGCTCCGGCTCGTCGGCGGCCCGCAGCACCCATCCGAGGGCTCCGAGAAGTACGGCCGTGACTGTGACGACGAGCAGGATCCGTCCACGTCGGGCGGTCATGCGACTCCCCCTCCCGGTCGAGGTCGCAGCGATCCTATCCATTGATGAGAGGTCGTAGATGTGACCGGGATCACATCGATGAGTCTCATCGCTCGGTAAGGTGTCCTGAATCATCATCCCCTTTCGAAGGGTCGTGCCGATGATCAAATTCACCCTGCCCCGACGACGGCAGTTGAAGATCGTCAGCCTGGCGGCGGCCGGCCTGCTGGTCGCCTCCGTCGCCACCGCCCCGGCGAGCAACGCCGCGGAAACCCCGGCGGCGGCGCCCGCCACGACCGCCGGGCTCGGCGTCGACGAGATCTCCAGCAGCCCCAACCTGCGCCAGATCGCCAACCTGCCGAAGCAGGCGCCGTTCGACACCCCGGCCTCCCTCGGCACCGACATGGCCTTCCAGGGCCGGTACGCCTTCGTCGGCAACTACAACGGCTTCGTCATCTACGACATCGGCAAGCCGAGCGCCCCGACCATCGTGTCCCAGGTGCTCTGCCCCGGGTCGCAGAACGACATCTCCATCTACGGCAACCTGCTCTTCCTCTCCACCGACTCCTCCCGCACCGACGACTCCTGCAGCAGCGTCGCGCAGCCGGCCTCGGTGAAGGAGTCGTGGGAGGGCATCAAGGTCTTCGACATCAGCGACAAGGCCAACCCGCGCTACGTCAAGTCGGTGGAGACCGACTGCGGCTCGCACACCCACACGCTGGTCCCGGCGAAGGACCGCCGCTCGGTCTACCTGTACGTCTCGTCGTACAGCCCGCGGGCCGAGTTCCCGGACTGCCAGCCGCCGCACGACTCCATCTCCATCGTCAAGGTGCCGGTGCAGGACCCGACCGCCGCGGCCGTGGTGGCCACCCCGAACCTCTTCCCGGACGGCGGGTACGGGGGCATCCCGGGCCAGACCTCGGCCACCACCGGCTGCCACGACATCACCGCGTACCCGGCCAAGGACCTGGCCGCCGGCGCCTGCATGGGCGACGGCATCCTGATGGACATCTCCGACCGGGAGGCGCCCCGGGTGATCAACCGGGTGCGGGACACGGTGAACTTCGCCTTCTGGCACTCGGTCACGTTCAACAACACCGGCACGAAGGTGGTCTTCACCGACGAGCTCGGCGGCGGCGGCGCGGCCACCTGCAACGAGACGGTCGGGCCGAACCGCGGCGCGGACGCCATCTACGACATCACCGGCCACGGTGACGCCCGGACGATGGTCTTCCGCAGCTACTTCAAGATCCCCCGAGTCAACGCGGACACCGAGAACTGCGTGGCGCACAACGGCTCGCTGATCCCGGTGCTCGGCCACGACATCATGGTCCAGGCGTGGTACCAGGGCGGCGTCTCGGTCTGGGACTTCACTGACTCGGCCAAGCCGAAGGAGATCGGGTTCTGGGAGCGGGGCCCGCTGTCGGACACCCAGCTCGCCGTCGGCGGCGCCTGGTCGACGTACTACTACAACGGGCACATCTACTCCAGCGACATCCAGAAGGGCCTGGACGTGCTGGAGCTCAACGACTGGCGGACCTGGTCGGCGAACCTGGTCCGGTTCCGCGAGCTGAACGTGCAGACCCAGGCCGGCTACCTGAGCTGGTAGGGCCACGTCGGAAGGGCCCGGTCCCCGTCGGGGGCCGGGCCCTTGCGCGTACGCCGGTCAGCTCACCGACAGCTGGTAGCGGCGCTCGCCGCCACCGCTGGCCGGCATCACCCGGACCTCGCCGCTGCGCAGCCCGTACGTCACCGACCAGCGGGTGTGCCCCTGCCGCACCTGGTCGAGGATCCGCAGCGCCGCGGGGGCGTCCACCACCGCGCCGGCCCGCTCCAGGGCGGCGGCGATGACGCCGTAGCGGTGGTCGTCGCGGAGCTTCTCCTCCGGCACGCCGACCACCGGCACGTTGGTCAGCGCCTGCCAGCGCCCCTCGCCGCGGCGCACCCGCATGGTCCCGTCGACGAACTCGACCACCGCCGACCGGCCGGCCGCGTCGGCGAGCAGGTAGTGCAGCGCCGGCCCGCCGTCGAAGTCGAGGTTGTAGCGACCGAACAGCGCCACCGCCTCGTCGACGCTCGCGGCCCGGTCGAGCACCAGGCGCAGGATGCGCACCGAGCCGACCGTCGGGCGGCCCGGCACCGGGGTCGCCCTCGCCCCGTCGTCGGCGGCCAGGCCCACGGCCAGCCCGCGCTCGTTCATCCCGTCGAAGGGCAGCAGCGGCGCGTTGAGCAGCCGCCGGTCGCCGGTCGGGTCGGGCCCCACCCCGAGGTACGACAGGTCGACCAGCGACACCGTGGCGTACCCGTCGGGCGGGTCGGTGCGCAGCACCATCGCGGGGTTGGCGTCCCAGTCGAAGTTGCGGGCGAACAGCGGCCGGGCCGGGTCGCCGGAGGCGGCGAAGAGCGAACAGCCGAACGGGCTCGCCTGCGGCGTGGCGTCGGTGCCGACCGTCGGGTCGTACCCGCCGACGTAGGTCATCTCGTACAGCGGCAGGTCGTCGACCCTGCGCAGGCTGGCCAGCGTCCGGGCCACCTGGTCCGGGTCCTGCCGGGAGGCGGTCGGCGCCCCGGCGGAGGCCACCGGCGACGGCGCCGGATCGACGCCGGCGCAGCCGGTGGTGAGCAGCAGCAGGGCCGTCCCGGCCCCGAGGAGAGTCCTCCGCATATCCCCTGGACGTTAGGGCATCGCATCGACGGTTGTCCACCGAGCGGCACCGGTGTCGGTTTTCCGGTTCCGGCGCATGGGTATCTGAGATCCGGACGAACGAGAGGAAGGCGACACATGAAGCGCACCGAATACCACGTGGTCCCGGCCGGCGGCGGCTGGAAGGTCGAGCAGGGCTCCAAGACCGTCGGCTCGTACGACACGAAGCACACGGCGGTCGAGGAGGGGCGCAAGGTGGCCCACGCCAACGAGCCGAGCCAGCTCGTCGTGCACACCGCCGACGGGAAGATCGAGACCGAGTACACGTACAAGAACGACCCGTTCCCGCCCGCGGGCTGAGCGGCACCACTCCTCCGGCGGCCTGCCGGAACCACCCGTTCGCGGGCGGTTCCCGCAGGCCGCCGCCGGCGTGAAGAGGGGCTGCGCGGCCAGCCGGGCAGGCGTCCGGCTACCGCGGCGCGCCGTCCCGCACGCCGACGATCCGCACCGTCCCGTCACCGGCTGTCCGACAGGGACAGACCCCCCCGGCGGTCAGGGACGGACCACCGGGATCTGCAACTCGGTGACGCCCTTCTCCGGCGCCTCCGGCGAGTAGTCCAGGTAGAGCTCGCGGGCGAAGCCGGCGGCCCGCCAGCCGTTCTCCTCGATCCAGGCGGCGAGCGCCAGCAGGGTCGGCTCCACCTCGTCCATCGACCCGTGGTGCACGATCGTCGCGGCGGCCGGGACCGCCGGCAGCGCCACGACGGCGACGTCGCCAGTCGGTCCCGGATCGGCATCGACGGTGACGCCGGCGTGCACCAGGATCGCGTCGTCGTCTCCCTCCACCGGCTCGTACCAGGCGAGCCCGGGGCCGCTCGGGCGCAGCTGAACCACCTCGAGCCGGCGGATCAGCTCCGGATAGAGCGGCTGGATCACCGGGCTGATGTCCGTGGGCGCGTAGCTGCGGGCGATCCCGGTCAGCTCCGCGACCCGCACCGGCGAAAGTTCCTTCAGTACGACGTTCTCGCTGGTCATCCGACCCTCCGAGTCGATCATTCGGAGCCGCGCCGTGATCACGGCCAGCCGGGCGGTGTCCGCCGCCACCTGCTCCTGCAGCTGCGCGCGCCGCAACATCAGCATGCCGCGCAGCCCAACGGCGTCGACGGTGTCGTCGAGGACCGCCCGGACCTGGGCCAGGGTGAGACCCAGTTCCTTGAGGGCGAGCAGCTGACCGAGCCGGCGCAGCTGCTCGGCGCGGTAGTACCGGTACCCGCTGCGCGGGTCGACGGTGGCGGGACGCAGCAGCCCGATGGCGTCGTAGTGGCGCAACATCCGCACCGACACCCGGCCGAGTCTGGCGAAGTCTCCGATGGTGAACATGGTCCCTCCACGGTCGGCCCTGACACGGTGTCAGAGTCAAGCGCGGGGAGCCACGCTCACCGCACCGGCGCGCGCCGGTGCGGGCGCGGCCCGACCAGCCGGCGGACCAGTGGCGCGGCGTTCCACCTCGCCGCGCCGACCAGGTCCCGCGCGTGTTCCAGCACGGTGTAGTCCGGGCGGGCCAGCCCGTCGGCGATCGCGGCGTCCAGGTCGTTGCCGCAGCGGGTCAGCACGGTGTCGAAGTCCCGACGGACCGGCTCCAGCAGGTCGTAGCCGAACGACCGGTGCAGCCGGGCGAAGAACGGCTTGTAGAGGCGGGCCCGCTCGTGCAGGCCGGACGAGTACGACATGGGGTTCTTCGGCCGGCGCCGGATGTAGTCCGGCAGCACGTCGGCGAAGGCGCGCCGGACGATCCACTTCTCCTGACCCTCGCGGAGCTTGACGTCGAGCGGCAGCCGCATCGCCAGTTCCACCACGCTGAGGTCGAGGAAGGGCACCCGCGCCTCCACCCCGTGGCCCATGCTGGCCCGGTCGACCCGTTGCAACTCCGTCCGGCAGAGGTTGCGGATCTTGTGGAGGACGAGCCGCCGGGCGTGCGCCGGCCCGACCTGGTGGTACATCGGGTACCCGCCGAACAGCTCGTCGGAGCCGTCGCCGGTGAGCACCACCTTGATCCCGAGCTCGCGCAGCCGGCGGAAGATCGGCACGGAGACCACCGCGTTGATGATGTCGCCGTACTCGGTCAACTCGGAGATCCGGATCGCCTCCCGCACGTCGGTCAGCCGGACGTCGCGCGGGCGCAGCTCCACCACCTCGTGCGGCACGCCGAGGTCGGCGGCGAGCCGCCGGGCGTACGCGACGTCGGGGCTGTCCGGCACGCCGACGGTCACCGCCACACAGTCCGGGTGCATGTCGCGCACGTGCAGCAGGGCGAGCGAGCTGTCCAGCCCGCCGGAGAGCACCACCCCGACGGTGAGGTCGGTGTCCACCCGCATCCGGATGCTGTCGGTGAGCGCGACGCGGACGAGCAGGGCAGCCTCGTCCGGGTCGTCGATGATCGGCAGTCCGTCGCCGAGGGTGAGCAGGTCCAGGTACGGCCGCAGCCGCACCCGGCCGTCCGGGTCGGCCCAGCCGTGGTGGCCGGGCGGCACCTCGCCGATCGGCACGTGCTGGCCGACCAGCGCCTTGACCTCCGACGCGACGTGCAGGCAGCCCGGCGTCCGGGCCCAGTAGAGCGGCTTGACCCCGAGCGGGTCGCGGGCCAGGTAGACCCGGCCGGTGGCCCGCTCGACCAGGGCGAGGGCCCACTCCCCGCGCAGCCGGTGCACGGCCTCCTCGCCCCAGCGCAGGAAGGCCGCGAGCACCACCTCGGTGTCGCTCTCGCTGACGAAGGGGTACCCGTCCCGGGCCAGCTCCCGCCGCAGTTCGTGGTGGTTGAAGACCTCGCCGTTGTAGCAGAGGACGTGGCGCCCGTCGGGCGAGGTCCACGGCTGTACGGCCCGTTCCCGGTCCACGATCCGCAGCCGTCGTACGCCGGTGAGCAGGCCGGCCTCCTGCCGGGTCTCGGTCACCTCGCCGCGGGTCGCGAGGGCGGCGAGCATCCCGCGGAAGATCGCCGGATCGGCCTCCGGGCCGACGCTGAGCGCGATGCCGCACATCGCCCTCAGGCCCCCATCTCGGCCTCGTACGCCGCGCGCAGCCGGGCGCGGGCGCCGGGCGCGAGGCAGACGTGCCAGGCCTGACCCTCGTCGATCACGTTCAGCTCGCCGGCGGCCTGCCGGGCGAGCAGGATCCCGGCGAGGGTGTCCCGCGCGCCGAACCGGTCGAACCAGTCCATCTCCACGTCGACGGCCCAGCCGAGGCAGTGGCCGCTGGGGACCATCGCCGCGTACCCGAGGCGGCGCAGCTGGTGCTGGTGCTCGGCGCTGCGGACCAGGCTGGTCACCCAGAGCGGCGGGGTGGCCGCCGGAGTGGCCCGGTCGAACTCGCGGGCGAGGTCGTTCAGCAGTGCCACGACCTCGCGCCGGGCCCGGCGGAACTTCAGCCCGGCGGTACGCGGGCTGGCGTCCGGTCGCAGCCGGCGGTGCATCGCCCGCAGGCCCCGGCCGACCACCGTCGCGGGTTGTTCCCGGTAGCGGAAGCCGATCAGGCCGCGCCGCCGCAGCCACTCCAGGTCGACCAGGTCGGGGTGGGCGTGGACCTGCTCGTCGGTGAGGAAGGTGGGCGCGTCGCGCCACCACATCACGTCGATCCGGGAGAGCAGGTAGATCCGGACCAGCGCGGTCAGGTCGCTCGCCGAGGTGCGCCCGTTGGGCTGGTAGCGGGCGATCTCCAGCAGCAGGGTCTCGCGGGCGCCGATGAATCCCTGCGAGGTGGCGTCGAGCACCACGGCGATGGCGGGTTCGCGCAGGCGCTGGTCGAGCAGGACCTGGCGGGCCGGGGCGGAGGTCGCGTCGGCGAGCGCGCCGACCTCGACCAGCAGCTCCGCGACCGCCTGCCGGTAGGCGGTCAGGTCGGGGGCGGCGGGGGCCGGGGGCCGGGCCGTACCGCGGGCGGGCGACCGGCGGGCGGGCGCGGGCGAGGCGACGGACGGGCCGGTGTGCTGGCCGGAGCTTCGGCTGGGCACGCGCATGATCGGGTCCTCTCCCGGTACGACACCCTGCGGTCGAACCGACCGTAAGCACCCGGAACAGGCAAAGAGCGAGCAATCCTCCCATCTACCTCTAAGGGCGACCACTTTCCCCGATCGCGCCCTCGCTCAGCCGCTGTACCTCGGCGTACGGCACGGCCGGGTCCGGCTCTCCGCCGTCGCGCGCCGCCGCGGCGGTCCGGAGCACCGCGGCGAGCGCGGCGCGGAACAGCAGCGAGCCGGTGCTGACCCGGGCCACCCCGAGCCGGCCGAGGGCGTCCAGCCCCGGGCCGCCGGGCCGGTACAGCACGTTGAGCGGCGCGTCGGTCCCCGCCGTCAGGGCCCGGACGGCATCCGGGTCGGTGACGCCCGGGACGAAGAGGCCGTCCGCGCCGGCCCGGCGCCAGGCCCGGGCGCGGGGCAGCGCCTCCGCCAGCGGTTCCGGCAGGCCGAGCCACCAGGCGTCGGTGCGGGCGTTGACGAAGAGGTCCGGCACCCGGGCCTTGACCGCCTCGATCTTCGCGGCCACCAGTGCCGGGTCGGCCAGCGTGCCGTCGGGTCGGCCGTCCTCCAGGTTGATCCCGACCACGCCCAGCCCGGCCAACTCGGCGACGTAGGACGCCACCTCGTCCGGGTCGTCGCTGAAGCCCGCCTCGACGTCGACCGTCACCAGCACCGGCAGCCGGACGAGCAGCGCCGCGAGCCGCAGCGTCTCGGGCGCGGTGGCCGCCGCCGCGTCCGGTTTCCCGCCGGCGGCGGCCACGCCCAGGCTGGTGGTGCCGATCGCGGGATGTCCGGCGTTGGCGAGCACGGCGCCGGAGGCGTGGTCCCAGGCGTTCGGCAGCAGCAGCGGCCGGCCGGGGCGGTGCAGGGCGCGGAACGCGGCGCTCCGGGTCATCGGGTCCTCCCCGCCATCGGGCAGGGGGCCGCGCGCAGCACGTCCACGACGCCGGCGGCCAGGGCGAGGGCATGCCGCTCGCCGGGGCAGCGGTGCGCGCCGACGCCGAAGGACGTCGGCCGCACCGAACCGTCCGGGCCGGAAGGGCACGCCGGGTCCCGGTTCGCGGCGTCGAACCGGAGCAGCACGGTGGCACCCGCCGGAACCGGATGTCCGGCCACCGCGGCACCGGCGCCCGCGACGCGGCGGGTCGCCCGTACCGGTGGGTCGAGGCGGAGCACCTCGGCCAGCAGCACCTCGGTGGGCACCGACGCCGGCAGCGTGGCGGCGTACCGGGCGGCGGTGACGATCAGCGAATCGGTGGCGGCGCAGGCCTGGACCAGCAGGCCGATCCGGTTCGCCACGGCGTCGGGCGGGCCGGGCGGCGACATCGCCACCAGCGCCGCCACCGCCTCGTCGGCGCGCCGGACGGCCGCCTCGTCCGGGCCGGCCAGCCCGAGTCGCCCCGCCAGCACCCGCACGGGTACGCCCCGGGCCGGCGCGCCCGCGACGTCCGGCGGACCGGCGACCGCTCCCCCGGCGGTGGGGGCGACCGTCGCGGGCGGGTACAGGGTGGCGGTGAGCCGGGCGGCGTCCCGGCGCAGCAGATCCGGGTCGAGGCCGGCCAGGGTGGCCACGGCGAGGGCCCGCCGCCCCGGGTGCTGCCGAGGGGAGCTGAACCGGGCGACGTTTCCCCGGAACCAGGCGAGGGTGCCGGGCGGTCCGGGCGGCGCCTCGGGGACCCCGAAGGCGGGGTCGGTGAGCACGGCGCGCACCTCGGCGTGCCGGGTCACCAGCCAGACGCCGTCGGCGTCGCGGGTCGGTGGCCGGCACGGTGGCGTGCCGGGGGCGGGGGCGATCAGGCTGGACAGGTCGGTCACCCGTCGCACGCTAGGGGCGGATCGCTTCGCTCCCGGCCGAAGTGTGCCCGCGCCTCGGGGCGGTGCCCGGGCCGGCTCAGGCGCGGCCGCCGCCGCCGTCGCGGCGGGCCGGCACCAGCTCGTCCGGGCGTAGGCCGAGGCCGCCGAACCCGGCCAGCCCGGCCGGGGTGACCCGGACGGCACGCCCGGCGCCCGGGCTGGTCCAGCCCAGCTCGGCGAAGCGCTGGCAGAGGGCCGCACCGAGCGCGCCGGCCAGGTGCGGGCGACGTTCGGTCCAGTCCAGGCAGTCGCGCACCAGCGGCCGCCGGCTGCGCGGCGGGACGGGCGCCACGCCGAACTCGGCCAGCCACTCCCGCCCGGCCGGGGTCAGCGCCAGGCCGTCGGCCTGGCCGAGCAGGCCGCGGGCCAGCAGCGTGTCGCGCAGCCGGACGCCGAGCCGCCCGGCCAGGTGGTCGTAGCAGGTACGGGCGTGGGCGAGCGCCGCGTCGGCGGTGACGGCGCGCAGCGAGCGGGCCGAACGGGGGCTGGCCGGCGCATGCCCGGCCAGGTCCTCGATCAGCTGCGCCACCGCCGGGCCGGCCAGCCGGACGTAGCGGTGCCGCCCCTGGCGCTCCTCGACCAGCAGCCCGCCGCGGACCAGCCGGGTGAGATGGTCGCTGGCGGTGGAGGCGGCCACCCCGGCGCCGCGCGCCAGTTCCCCGGCCGTCCAGGCGCGACCGTCGAGCAGGGCCAGGCAGAAACTGGCCCGGGTGTTGTCGGCGAGCAGGGCGGCGAGGTCGGCCAGCCGTCGGCCGTCGGGGGCGGCTTCGGTCACCCGGGAATCGTCGCACGGCGTCGGTGCGGGGGTGACCCATCGGTGTCGAACTCTTTACAACGTTGTATCCATCGTTGTAGAAACGGACGGAATGACGCACCACCGCCCAACCGACACCACCCGAGGCAGGTCTGATGGGTCATCTCCGCCGCGGCGGCGCGCTCGCCGTCGTACTCGGTCTGCTGCTGGCAGCGACGGCGTCCGCGCCGGCCGCCGCCGGGCCCGACGCCACCACCCGATACCGGAACCCGGTCTCCGCCGGGTTCGCCGACACCTTCGCCGACCCCGTCGTCGTCCGCGGCGACGACGGCTTCTGGTACGCCTACGGCACCACCGACCCGCTCCGTGAGGGCGAGAAGCAGTTCCACCGGGTGCCCACCGCCCGCTCGGCGGAGCTGGTCGACTGGACGTTCCTCGGTGACGCGTTCGGCCCCGACCAGCGCCCCGCCTACGCCGCCCCCGGCGCGGCCTTCTGGGCCCCCGACGTCCGCCGGGTCGGCGACCACTGGGTCATGTACGTGACCGTCACCGACACCACCGTCTCGCCCGAGGGCAGCGACTTCGCGATCGGCGCCGCCACCGCGCCCACCCCCGCCGGGCCCTGGACCTTCGCCGACCAGCCGGTCGTGGCCCCCCGCCCCGGTGGCGGCGGCGGCTGGCTCTGGACCATCGACCCGTCCCAGTTCACCGACGTCGACGGCACCAGGTACCTGTACTACGGCAGCTACTACGGCGGCATCTCGGTCACCGAGCTCTCCGCCGACGGGCTGCGCGCGGTCGGCACGCCCACCCTGGTCGCCATCGACAACAAGTTCGAGGGCAGCTACGTGCTGCGCCACGACGGCTGGTACTACCTCCTCGCCTCCACCGCGAACTGCTGCGCCGGCCCGGCCACCGGCTACTCCGTCCACGTCGGACGATCGAGCAGCCCGCGCGGGCCGTTCCTCGACCGGGACGGCGTGCCGCTCACCGCGTCGCGGGCCGGCGGCACCCCGGTGCTCACCCAGAACGGCAACCGCTGGATCGGCACCGGGCACAACGGCTTCCTCACCGACCTGTCCGGGCAGGACTGGATCGTCTACCACGCGATCGACCGGGCCGACCCGTACCTGGACGAGCCCTTCGGCATCAACGAGCGGCCGATGCTGATCGACCGGCTGGACTGGGTCGAGGGCTGGCCCACCGTCAACGCCGGCGCCGGGCCGTCCGAGGGCGCCCGCCCCGCGCCGGTCACCACCGCCCGCCTCGACGCCCGCTTCGACTCCGCCGCGCTCACCGGCTGGCGGGGAGACACCGGCGGCTGGCGGGTCACCGACGGCCGGCTCACCGGCACCGGCGCGCTCACCAGCCGTACGGTGACCGGCGGCGACGTCCGCGCGGAGGCCGACCTGCGGCTCACCGGCGCGACCTCGGCCGGGCTCACCCTGGACCGGGTCGACGTCCGGGTCGACGCCGCCGCCGGCCGGCTGGTGGCCCGGGAGCAGGGCGGCCGCAGCGCCAGCGCCCCGCTGCCGGCCGGGTTCACCCCCGCCGACCGGCACAACCTGGCCGTGGAGATCCGGGGACGGCAGCTCGTCGCCGAACTGAGCCCGGCGCGGCTCGGCGACCAGCTCGCCACGGTGTCGCTGCGGCTGGACCGGCCGGTGGTCGGCCGGCTCACCCTCGCCGCCACCGGTGGCGACGCCGAGTTCGACAACGTCAGCGTCGCCCGGCTGTACCGGCCGGTACGGCAGGCGACGGCCGGGCCCCGGGTCGGCGCGCTCCTGCCGGCGTACTCCGACGACTTCACCGACGGCCTCGACGCGGCCTGGCGGTGGGTCCGGGAGGACCCGGCGGCCGGCGTCTCGGGCGGCGCGCTGCGCTGGCCGGTGCAGGGCGCCGACCTGACCGGCACCGGCAACACCGCCGGAGTGCTGCTGCGCGACGCCCCGACCGGCGACTACGTGGTCGAGACGAAGGTGACCCTGGACCTGGGCGAGGAGACGGTCCGCAACTACCAGCAGGCCGGGCTGGTCGCGTACGTCGACGACGACCGGTTCGCCCGGCTGGCCCAGGTGGCCATCTGGAACACCCGCCAGGTCGAGTACGGCTACGAGCTGCCCTTCGCCGGTCAGCCCGTCTACGGCGGCAACATCGTCGGCCCCCCGGCCACCACCACCTGGCTGCGGCTGGCGCACCGGGTCGACCCGACCACCGGCGAGCACGAGTTCCGGGCCGGCTCCAGCCGGGACGGGAAGAGCTGGACGTGGGGCGGGGTGTGGACCTTCCCGGCCGACACCACCCCGCGGATCGGTCTGGTCGCGCACGGCGGCGCCCAGCCGCCGGTGACCGCGGAGTTCGACTACCTCCGCTTCTACCGCTGATCCACCCGGCCGCCACGTCGGGCGGCCACCCGCCGCCGCTCACCCCCAGGGGTGGGCGGCGGCGCGGCGTCAGGGTGCGGGGGTGCCGCCGAGCCGGCTCACGGTCCGGGTCTCGCCGTCGTAGCTGCGCGCCGCGACGAACTCCCCCGCCGGCCGGTCGCCACCCGCGACGGCCCGCGCCAACCGCCGGTCGTTGTCCCGGAACCGCAGCGCCAGGCTCAGATGCGGGATCCACCGTCCCGGCGCGTGCCACGGGTTCTGCCCGTCGGCGTCGGCGAGGACGTCCCAGACGGCGGCGTGCAGCGCGGTCAGCTCCGGTGTCGGCCGGACCAGCCAGACCAGCGGCGCGCTGCCGTCGAGCACCGCGACCCGGTCGAGGCGTACCGGCAGCGGCAGGGCCGCGTCGAGGAGGTCGGCGAGGCGTGCGGCCGCGCCCGGCGGGAACTCCTCGACCGAGGCCACCGTCAGGTGCGGCCGGTTGGTCGGGTGGGTGTTGCGGGCCAGGCTGGGCAGGCCGGCGGCGGCCAGCCGGTCCCAGGCGGCGCGGACGGTCCGCTCCAGCGACGGGGAGCAGAGCAGTTCGACCGTACGCACGACCGCCAGGCTAACCGCTCACAGCCAGCCCGCCGCCCGGGCGATCCGGACCGCCTCGGCCCGGTCGGCCGCCCCCATCTTCTGCACGCACGCCGTCAGGTGGTTGCGGACCGTACCGGCGGCCAGACCGGTACGCCGGGCGATCACCGCCACCGGGGTGCCGTACTCGGCCAGCCGCAGGGTCTCCAGCTCCCGCGGGGTGAGCGGACAGTCCGGCTGGGTCAGCGCGTCGGCGGCCAGCGTCGGGTCGACGTACCGGGCTCCGGCGTGGACCCGGCGGATCACGTCGGCGAGCGCCCCGCCCGGGGCGCCCTTGGCCAGGAAGCCGCGGGCACCGGCGGTCAGCGCCCGGCGCAGGTGGCCGGGGCGGCCGTGGCCGGTCAGGATCACCACCGCGCAGCCCGGCAGCGCCCGCCCCAACTCGGCGGCGAGCGCGATGCCGCCGGGCGGCGGCATCTCCAGGTCGACCACGGCGACGTGCGGGCGGTGGGCCCGCGCCGCGTCCAGCGCCGCCCGCCCGTCGCCGGCCTGGGCCACCACCTCCAGGTCCGGCTCCAGGGCCAGCAGCGCGGCGAGGGCCTGCCGGATCAACTCCTCGTCGTCGGCGAGCAGCACCCGGATCACGAGGCGACCGGCGCGGTCGCGGTGAGGGTGAAGACCTCACCGTCCCGACCGGCACGAACCGTGCCGCCGACCGCGCCCAGCCGCTCGGCCAGACCGCGCAGTCCGTGGCTGTGGGCGTCGGCGCCGGAGCCGTCGCCGGCCCCGTCGTTGCGGATCGTCATCGTGGCCACGCCACCCTCCCGGGTCATCTCGATCCGGCACCAGCCCGCCCGGCTGTGCCGCAGCACGTTCGTCCCCGCCTCCCGCAGCACCGCCGCCAGCTCCGTGGCGACGGGGGCGGGCAGCTCCTCGTCCAGCGGTACGACGGTGCACCGCACGCCGCACGAGCGGAGCACCTCGGCCAGCGCGGCGAGCTGCTCGGTCAGGTCGACCGCGCGGTAGCCGTGCACGGCTTCGCGGACCCGGTGCAGCGCGGACCCGGCGAGCCGTTGCGCCTCGGCCGCCGCACGGCCGGCTCCCACGGCGTCCACCGCCGCGAGTCGGGCCGCCAGCTCCGCCTTCAACGCGATCACGGTGAGGTCCTGTCCGAGCAGGTCGTGCACGTCCCGGGCGAAGCGCAGCCGCTCCTCGGCCGCGGCCAGCCGGGCCCGGGCCGCCTGCCCCTGCCGGGCCTCGACCAGCACGTCCCAGAACCACAGCTGCAACCGGTTCACCACCGCGATCGAGGCGCCGATCCCACCCGTGATGATCAGATGGCGGCCGACCTGGCCGCCGGCCCAGAAGGCCACCGCGCCGGAGGCGGCGACGGTCGTCGCGGCCGCGGCGAGCGCGGGCACCGGCCGGAGCAGCAGCGGGGCCATCCCGACCAGTGACGCGCCCAGCCAGGCCCAGGTCGGCCAGGTGCCGGCTGCCACCGGCCCGACCAGCGGCAGGCTCGCCACCGCGGCGACGCCGAGGCCGAGGTGGGACCGGTGCCGCCAGGCCGGGGCCAGCCAGGGCGTCACGGCCGCGTACGAGACGGCGGTCTGCGCGACGACGAAGGCGGCGATGCCGGCGGTGCCGCACACCACCAGGGCCGGGTCGGTCTCCCGGACCAGCCCGACACCGGGTAGCACGAGGCTGGTCCAGAGGCCGGCGACCAGGGACACCAGGGTCAGCTGCCGTGCCCGCCGCAGCCGCCGGTCCACCTCCGCCGCGCCGACCGTCATGTCCGCCGATCCTAGGGCCCGTGCCGCGACGGGCCACCCCTGCGGAATGTCACGGCACCGGCGTGGATTCCGCATGCCTCGATCGTGAGGATCGCACCTGTCCGGGCGCGCCGCCGGGCGGCAGGGTCGGGGCATGACTGAAACGCTCTCCGTACCCTCGTCCCCGCCGGCCTCCGCGGACCGCCCCGGGCGCCGGCTACTGCGGCACCTGGCCGAGATGACCGTGGCCATGCTGGTCGGGATGCTGCTGCTCGGGCCCCTCTGGCGGGTGGCCGGCGCGGCGCTGGGGCTCTCCGGCACGCTGGACCGCCCGGCGGTGGCCGCACTGGTGATGGCCACCGACATGTCGATCGGGATGGCGGCGTGGATGTGGCACCGCGGGCACGGGAACCGGGCGACCGCGGAGATGGTCGCCGCCATGTACGTCCCGTTCCTGGTGCTGCTGGCGCCCTACGCCGCCGGGCTGCTCGGCGGGGAGGCCCTGATGCTCGGCGGCCACCTGCTGATGGTCCCGGCGATGGTGCTGGTGGCGGTGCGGCACCGGCACCACCACCTGGTGCGGCCGGTCCGGCGCCCGGCGGTCGCCGCGGTCGTCCGCCGCTGGCCCACCGGGCTGGCCCTGCTGATGACGGTCGACAACTGGGTCGCCCCGGTGATCTTCCCGCCGTGGGCCCTGCTCGGGTTGCCCGCCGGCTACCTGCTGATCGGCACGCTGCGCCGACAGTGGCGTACCCCCGGGTTGTTGCGGACCCAGCTGGCCGGCCTGGCCGGCTGGTCCGCGCTGGCCGGCCTGGCCGCGGTCGCCGGCGACGGCCCGGGGCGCTGGCTGGTGGCGGCGGGCTGGCTCGGGCACGCCGGCTGGGACGTGGCCCACCACCGCCGGGGCACGGTGGTGCCGCGCGGATACGCCGAGTGGTGCGGGGTGCTGGACGTGGTCCTGGGCGTCACCACGGTGCTCGCCATCGTCGGGTGAGGGTGGCGTGGGCGACGGTTGTGCCGGTCGGCGGAGCGGGCCGGCACGGGTGATGAAAAGCTTTGGCCATGAGTTCCGCACCCGCACCGATCGAACCCACCACCCCCGGCGACCCCGACGAGGCGACCGCCTTCGCGGATCTCGGCCTGCGCGCCGAGCTGCTCGGGGCGCTGAGCGCGCTCGGCTACGAGGAGCCGACCCCGATCCAGCGCGAGGCGATCCCGCTGCTGCTGGCCGGCCGCGACCTGCTCGGCCAGGCGGCCACCGGCACCGGCAAGACGGCCGCGTTCGCGCTGCCGCTGCTGCAGCGGATGCCGGACGGCCGCCGCGGCGGTGACCCGGTGTCGCTGGTGCTGGTGCCCACCCGGGAGCTGGCCGTCCAGGTCTCCGAGGCGTTCCACCGCTACGGCAAGGACCTGGGCACCCGGGTGCTCCCGATCTACGGCGGCCAGCCGATCGGCCGGCAGCTGCGGGCGCTGGACATGGGTGTGGACGTGGTGGTGGCCACCCCGGGCCGGGCGCTGGACCACATCGCCCGGGGCACCCTGCGGCTGGGCGACGTGACCACGGTGGTGCTGGACGAGGCGGACGAGATGCTCGACATGGGCTTCGCCGAGGATATCGAGGCGATCCTGGAGCACGCCCCGGCGCAGCGGCAGACGGTGCTCTTCTCGGCGACCATGCCGTCCCGGATCGACGGGCTGGCCCGCAAGCACCTGACCGACCCGCAGCGCATCCAGATCGAGCGTGAGCGGGCGGTGGCCGGCGAGGCGCCCCGGGTGCGGCAGAGCGCCTACATCGTCGCCCGGGGGCACAAGCCGGCTGCCCTGGGCCGGGTGCTGGACGTGGAGTCGCCGACCGCGGCGATCGTCTTCTGCCGCAGCCGGGAGGAGGTGGACCGGCTCACCGAGACGATGAACGGCCGGGGCTACCGGGCGGAGGCCCTGCACGGCGGGATGAGCCAGGAGCAACGGGACCGCGTGATGGGCCGGCTCCGGTCGGGCACCGCCGACCTGCTGGTGGCCACCGACGTGGCGGCCCGCGGGCTGGACATCGAGCAGCTCACCCACGTGGTGAACTACGACGTGCCGTCGGCGCCGGAGTCGTACGTGCACCGGATCGGCCGGGTCGGTCGGGCCGGTCGGGAGGGCGTGGCGATCACCCTCGCCGAGCCGCGCGAGCACCGGATGCTCAAGACCATCGAGCGGGTCACCGGGCAGCGGATCGCCATCGACAAGATCCCCACGTTGGCGGACATGCGGACCCGCCGGCTGGAGCTGACCCAGGCGGCGCTGCGGGAGAGCCTGCTGGAGGACGACCTCGACCCGTACCGGGTGATCGTGGAGTCGTTGACCGACGAGTTCGACATCATCGAGGTCGCCCTCGCCGCGGTGAAGCTGGCCCACGAGGCGACCTCGCCGGGCGGCGACGACGAGCAGGAGATCCCGCAGGTCGCGGTCCGCCCGCAGCGGGAGACCCGGCCCGGGTACGAGGGCCGCGGCGGTGAGCGTCGTGGCGGCGGGGCCCGGCCGCGTACGGGTGGCAACACCACGCAGGTGTTCATCGGGCTGGGCCGGCGCGCTGGCGTCCGCCCGCAGGACCTGGTGGGGGCGATCACCGGGGAGACTGGCCTGAACGGGCGGGACATCGGCTCGATCGAGATCGCGGACCGGTTCTCCCTGGTGGAGGTGCCGGTCGGGGTGGCCGACGAGGTGATCGAGGGGCTGCGCGGCAGCACGATCAAGGGCCGCCGGACGACGGTGCGCCGGGACCGCGGCGGCGAGGGCCGCTGACCCAGCGCTCAGGACGGCCCGCGCACCCCACCGGGTGCGCGGGCCGTCGCGCGTCTCAGAGGGGGTACGGCCCGAAGCGACCCCAGGCGACGATCGCGGCCAGGATCAGCAGCACGACGGTCACCGCGACCGCCGGGGTCTCCTTCGCCCGGGCGTGCACCACGATCGCGCCGATCATCACGATCACCAGCCCGACGGCGGCGAGCGGGGTGAGCACGGTGGCGATGCCGGTCAGGCCGGGCAGGATCAGCCCGAGCGCGGCCAGCAGCTCGGCCGCGCCGAGCGCCTTCACCTGGGTGAGCGGCACGTCGCGCACCCAGGCCATCCGGTCGAGGAGCTTCTCCTTGGGCTGGGTCAGCTTGGTCAGCCCCGCGCCGGCGAAGACCGCCGCGAGCAGGATCTGCAGGATCCACAGGAACAGGTTCATGGCGTTGTCGCCTCCGAGGGGGTGCCGCCGGGGCGGCCGTTTACTTGACGTTTCAAGTACACGCTACGGGCAGGTTATTTGAAGCGTCAAGTAACGGTTAGGCTGGACGTCATGGAGTCGACCCGCTGGCTGAGCGAGGACGAGCAGGAGACCTGGCTGCGCACCCTCGCCGTACTGACCCTGCTTCCGGCCGCACTCGACACCCAGTTGCAGCGCGACGCCGACCTCACCCACTTCGGCTACGGCGTGCTGGCGATGCTCTCCGAGACCCCCGGTCGATCCCGCCGGATGAGCGAGCTGGCCGCGCTGGTCAACGGCTCGCAGTCCCGGCTGTCCCACCTGGTGGGGCGGCTGGAGGGGCGCGGCTGGGTCCGCCGCGAGCGGGCCGGCGACGACGGCCGGGGATCCGTCGCCGTGCTGACCGACGCCGGCCACGCCCATCTGGTGGCGTCCGCGCCCGGCCACGTGGCGCAGGTCCGCGCGCTCGTGTTCGACGCGCTCACCGCCGAGCAGGTCGCGCAGCTCGGAGAGATCACCGGCGCATTGCTGGCCCGACTCCCCCTGCCCGGGGGCTGCCCGGACCGCGCCGAACCGCGCTGACGGTCGCGGCACGGCGGTCCCCCAGGTACGCCGAGGCCCCCGGTCTTCTCGACCGGGGGCCTCGACGCGTCGGGATCAGGCCGCGCTGAGCGCCTGGCCGCCGAGCGTCTCCGCGTCGACGTCGGCCGGGCGCAGCGCCAGGGCGAGCACGTCGGCGACGTCGGCCAGGGTGTGCACGGTCAGCGCCTCCCGAACCTCGGCCGGCAGGTCGTCCAGGTCCGGCTCGTTGCGGGCCGGGATGATCACCTCGGTCAGGCCGGCCCGGTGGGCGGCGAGCAGCTTCTGCTTCACCCCGCCGATCGGCAGCACCCGACCCGACAGGGTCACCTCACCGGTCATCCCGAACTCGGGACGGACCGGCCGGCCGGTCACCAGGGACGCCAGCGCGGTGACCATGGTGATACCGGCGCTGGGGCCGTCCTTGGGCACCGCGCCCGCCGGGAAGTGGACGTGGATCCGCCGCCCGGCGAGGGCGTTCGGGTCGATGCCGAACCGTCGCCCGTTGGACCGCAGGTACGACAGCGCGATGTGCGCCGACTCCTTCATCACGTCGCCGAGCTGCCCGGTCAGGGTCAGTCCCGGCTCGCCCTCCATGCTGGTGGCCTCGATGAAGAGCACGTCGCCGCCGGCGCCGGTGACCGCCAGTCCGGTGGCCACGCCGGGCACCGCCGTCCGCTCCGCCGACTCCGGGGTGAACTTCGGCCGGCCCAGGTAGCGGGCCAGGTTACCGGTGTCCACCCGGACCGGCGCGGGGTCGGACGCCAGGGCGACCGCGACCTTGCGCAGGATCTTGGCCAGCCCGCGCTCCAACTGCCGGACGCCGGCCTCCCGGGTGTACTCGCCGGCGATCCGGGCGAGCGCCTCGTCGGCGATCGTCACCTCGTCGGCGGTCAGCCCGGCCCGCTCCCGCTGCCGGGGCAGCAGGTGGTCCCGGGCGATGGCGACCTTCTCGTCCTCGGTGTAGCCGTCGAGGGCGACCAGCTCCATCCGGTCCAGCAGCGGGCCGGGGATGGACTCCACCACGTTGGCGGTGGCCAGGAAGAGCACGTCGGACAGGTCGAGGTCGACCTCCAGGTAGTGGTCCCGGAAGGTGTGGTTCTGCGCCGGGTCGAGGACCTCGAGCAGCGCCGCGGCCGGGTCGCCGGCGTACCCGGCGGCCAGCTTGTCGACCTCGTCGAGGAGCACGACCGGGTTCATCGAGCCGGCCTCGCGCAGGGCGCGGACGATCCGGCCGGGCAGCGCGCCGACGTAGGTACGCCGGTGGCCGCGGATCTCCGCCTCGTCCCGGACGCCGCCGAGGGAGACCCGCACGAAGTTGCGGCCCAGCGCCCGGGCGATCGACTCGCCGAGGCTGGTCTTGCCGACGCCGGGCGGGCCGGCGAGGGCGAGCACCGCGCCGGAGCCGCGACCGCCGACCACGCCGAGGTTGCGCTCGGCGCGCCGGTTGCGCACCGCGAGGTACTCCAGGATGCGGTCCTTCACGTCGGCCAGGCCGGCGTGGTCGGCGTCCAGCACCGCGCGGGCCGCGCCGAGGTCGGTATTGTCCTCGGTACGCGTGCTCCACGGCATTTCCAGGACGGTGTCGAGCCAGGTACGGATCCAGCCCGCCTCCGGGGAGGCGTCGCTGGCCCGCTCCAGCTTGCCGACCTCGCGCAGCGCCGCCTCGCGCACCGTGTCGGGCAGCTCGGCGGCCTCGACCCGGGCCCGGTAGTCGGCGGAGCCGTCCGGCTCGTCCTCGCCGAGTTCCTTGCGGATCGCGGCGAGCTGCTGGCGGAGCAGGAACTCCCGCTGGGACTTCTCCAGCCCCTCGCGGACGTCGCTGTTGATCTGCTCGGTGACCTCCTGCTCGGCCAGGTGGTCCTTCACCCAGCCGACCAGCAGCTCCAGCCGGGCGGTGACGTCCGGCGCGGCGAGCAGTTCGGTCTTCTGCGCCAGGCTGAGCCAGGGCGCGTAGCCGGCCGCGTCGGCCAGCTCGGAGAGGTCGGTCATCCGCTCCATGGCGTCGATGACCTGCCACGCGCCGCGCTGCTGGAGGACCGAGGTCATCAGCGCGCGGTACTCGCGGCCGAGTTCCCGGGCCCGGCCGGCCGGGGCGGGCTCGTCGAGTGCGGTCGCCTCGACCCAGAGGGCGGCGCCGGGTCCGGGGACGCCGGAGCCGATCCGGGCCCGGGACAGGCCACGGACGACGGCGGCGGGCTCCCCGTCGGGCAGCCGGCCCACCTTCTCGATGGTGGCGATCACGCCGACGGGGCCGTACTCGCCGTCGAGGCGGGGCACGGCGAGAAGCTTCTTGTCGCCGGTGGCGCGCGCGGCGTCGACCGCGGCCTGGGTGGTCGGGTCGAGAGTCACCGGGATGACCATGCCGGGCAGCAGGACGGCGTCGGTCAGCGGAAGTACCGGAAGAGTTGCCATCGAACACCTGCTATCGCGTTGGGTTGAGCGTGTCTCACTCAAGTCACAAAGCGTGCCCCTTGTTCCGAGCTGTGACCCAGGACACGCCCGACCCATCCGAGGTGGGGCCGCCGCCAGCGCGGACAGCGATTGGCCGACCACGGTTTTCCCATCATTGGGCGCGACGCGCCAAATGAAAGCGACGCATATTGTTGCGGAATAACGGGCGGATAGGTCAAACTCTTAGCCACACCCCGCCCGACACAGGGAGTAATGGCGATGGCAAGGAAAGTAATCACCGTTCTGACCGACGACCTCGACGGCGGAAAGGCCGATCGGACCGTCGAGTTCAGCCTGGACGGGGCGGCATACACGATCGATCTCTCCGACGAGAACGTCGGCGTCCTCCGCAAGGCGCTGGACCCGTACATCAACGCTGGCCGCCGGATGGGTCGCGGCGCGGTGGAGACCGCCCGTCCGGCCCGTCGTCCCGGCCGCCCGGCCGTCTCGGGAATGGACCGCGAGCAGAACCGGGCCATCCGGGAATGGGCCACCAAGAACGGCTACGAGATTTCCGAGCGCGGGCGCATCCCGGTCTCCGTCGTGGAGGCGTGGAAGAACCGCTGACCGCGTCGGGCGGGTCACGATCCGGCAGGCCGGGGTCACGCTGGGAAATCAGCGCCGGCCCCGGCGCTTTTCGTACCGCTCACAATTTTCACCCGTCCGCGCGCCGGCGAAGACGACGGCCGGATGGCTCACTCCCCCGTCGTACCGTCGATGAGCTGACGGGCCACGTCGAGCTGCCCGATGTGCCGGGCGTACTCCTGGAACAGGTGGAACAGGATCCGCCCGAGCGACGGCGCGTGCGTGGCCGAGGAGAAGCGGCCACCGAGCCGGGCCGCCTGGGTCAGCGGGACGCCCTCGATGATCCGTCGGGTCTGCGCCACCTCGGCCCGGTACGCCTGCCACACCTCTTCCGCCGACCGCCCGTCGATCCGCCACTCGGCGTCCTCGTCGCCGGGCGGGCACGGCGCGACCGGCTCCGCGGCGAAGCCCCACCGGATCCAGCGCCGCTCCACCCAGCCGAGATGCTGCACCAGACCCAGTGGCGACCAGTCCAGGCCGGCCACCGGGACCCGTAGCGCCGCCTCGTCGAGGCCGGTGGTCTTGCGTGCCAGGGCGTCGCGATACCAGTCCAGATATCCGACGAGCAGTTCCCGCGGGTCGTCGACCCGGTTGTGGGGACCGTCGAGGAGGACCGGGAAACGGTGGTTCGACATGCCCCGACCGTACGCGGGACGGCAGCCCTTTCACCGGATCCGGGGACCCGACGCCGGGCCCGGGAGACCGTGGCGTCGGTGCGTACGGCCGTGGGCCGCCCGGGTCCTCCCCGAGCGGCCCACGGCCGTCACGTGCGCCTGCTCAGTTGACCTCGATGCGCACCGCGTCGAAGGCGGGAGTCTGGTTCGCCCGCTCCATCATCGGGATCCGGTGCGAGCCGTCACCGGCCCAGACCGCGCACTGCGCGAGGCCCGACTGCGGCAGACCGGGGATCTGGATCGTCACCTGGTCGGCCTGCCCACCACCGCCACCGTCCTCGGTCGCGACGAAGAACGCCGGCACGTCCTGCGGGTTCGACGGCGCCTCCTCGGTGGTCTGCAGCATCCGGCACGCGGTGTGGAAGTGGCCCCGGACCAGCCCCTGGTCGTTCAGCAGCGAGCTCTCCACGTAGTAGCCGCCCTGACCGGCGGCGAGGAACCGGTCGCGGATCAGGTTCCGGGTGGAGACCCGCAGCGTGAATGCCTGGTTGCGCTGCACCTGGTTCGGGAACTGGGTGATCAGCAGGGACGGGTTGTTGGCGGCGGCACCGACCTCACCGAAAGCGGTGCTGACACACCGGTTGCCATTCTGGAAACCGTCGTGCGGCTGGAGCTTGCTGTTGCCGCAGTCCTTGGCGAGCACCCCGAGGGCGTTGCCGTTGTTGTTCCCGCCGGCGTTGTTGCCGCCATTCTGGCCGCCATTGTCCTGGCCACCGTTCTGCTGACCGCCGTCCTGCTGGCCGCCGTTCTGGCCGCCGTCCTGCTGACCGCCGTTCTGCTGGCCGCCGTTCTGGCCGCCGTTGTTGTTGGCGGCGAGGCTGCACTGCGCCAGCTGGTCCAGGCCCTGGGGCCGCTGGGCCACCCGGTCGATCGCGGTGGCGATCCGGTTCAGGGTCGCGCGCCGCTTGTCCGCCAGCGGACGCAGGATCGCGTTGTTGATGAAGTCCTGCCCGTTGCGGCCCTCCGCGGCGAGCCTGCGGTTGGCCTCATCGATCTGCTTCTGCAGCAGGGCGAGGTTCCGGTCCACCTCGGCACGGGCCTGATCCGGCACCTGCGGAAGCTTGCTGACCACGTCCGGGCAGTTCACCGCCGAGCCGAGGGTGTTCACCGGGGCGTTGCCCGACTTGACCGCCTGGCACTCGGCGACCGACATCTGGCCGTCGCCCCAGTGGTTGCGGACCCACCGACCGTTCTGCCACGTCCGGGTCGTGCTGCCCCGGCCGCTCGGCGACGTGGCGCCCGGGCTCGGTGCCACACAGGCCGAGGCGACGCTACGGGTCCTCGTCGAATTCTCGTGGGCCGACGAGATCTGGGTCACGGCGGCGATTCCACCGAAGACCGCGAGCGCGCCGACCGCCGCCAGCAGTCGCTTGCTCCGCGCGTTACCGGATGACCGGCGCGCCCGTGTGGACCTGCGCATCGAATTGCTCTCCTTCTCGATCCGGTACCAGGTGTGATTCCGGCGGGTCGACGGAATTCGGGGTGGACGACCCGTCGGGATCACTGCGACGTTCCGGTCGCACGTCGATGGCCGACGATGCCCTTTCCGCACCGTCCGCCGCGTCGGGTGGCGCGGCTGGAAGATCCTGCCCATTCCCGCTTAGGTACGGAGCGCCGCGGGCGATGGTTCAAAGCGGATCGGGAGATTCAGCCGCGGGTTCGGCTCCAGGCCCGGAAAGGACCGACGGTGACGGCGCGGCGACGGCCGGTGCCCGTCCGCGGACCGGTCGGCCTCAGTCGACGCAGAGGTGGTCGAACGCGAACCCGCCGGCGAGTTCGTCGCGCCGGTCGCGCAGGGCGCGGATCTCCCGGCGGAGCGCGTCCCGTTCCACCAGCACCGGCTCCTCGGACTCCGGCAGGCGCAGCCGGTCGCCCACGGCCACCGCGGCGAGGTCCTCGGCCAACCGGGCCGGGTCCACCCCGCACCGGAAGCGCTGCTCGCGGACGGTCACCCGCTCGACCAGGCACTGACCGGGGCGCACCTCGACCCAGCTCCAGCCCTCGGCGGCGCCGTCCGACCAGCGGACGTGCAGCCCGCGCACGATCGGGTCGCTCAGCCGCCGGGACACGTACGCCTCGACCGCGGCGGCCCGGGACAGCGCGCCGAGGTCGTTGACGTGGCCGGTCCGCCCGTCCGGCAACCGGCCGACGATGTCGCGGAAGTCCACCGGGGCGTCGTCCGGGTCGGCCGCCGGCTCGGGTGCCGCGGCGGCGTAGGAGCGCGCGTCGATGACGTACTCGACGATCCGCCGGCCGTGTGCGGCGGGCCGCAGGAGCGGCGACTCGATCCGCAGCACCGGCAGGCCGACCGCGGCGCAGACGGCGTCCCGGCTCCGCTCGGCACGCTGCCCCGGGGAGCCGGCCGGGTACGCCGGGCCGATCGCCGTCGCGAACAGCGGCGGTCCGCCGTCGGCCGGACGGACGACGAGGTCGAACTGGGTACGCACGGCGGCACCCCACTGGTTGCCGGTGATCCCCTCGGGGCGGCGCGGCACCAGGTCACCGAGGCGTCCGCCGGCGTGCACCGCCTGGCCGGCGCGGACGAACAGCGGCGCTCCCCCGGCCGGGCCCGACCGCGGTCGGGCCGCGTCGTCGCTGCTGGTACGCGTCATCGTCGGGTCAGGTCCATCCGTGCGTCGGTCGGTCGACCGAGTCTAGGACCACGATGACGGCCGCCGCCTCACCGGTGCGGCCGGGCCGGCGGCAACGGTCGCCGGGTGCGCGGTCCGGCCGTTTTCTCTAGGCTCACGGGGTGCTGCACAACGGACCGGATCCGGAGCTGTTCACCAAGCGGAGCCTCGTGACGGTCTCGCACGCCATCGAGCGGGCGGCGCTGGCCACCGCCGAGGACGGACCGCTGGTGGTCATCGCGCTGTTCCAGCGGATGCCGTACTTCCTTCGGGAGCGGGCCCGCTACGAGCGGATCGCCGCGGGCGCCGCGGTGACCGTGGTCGGCCTGGTCGGCGAGGCGCCGCCGGAGCTGCCCGCCGGCACGTACGGGGTGGCGCTGGACGACGACGAGGAGCTGGCCCGGGAGTGGAGCGTGGTGGCGCTGACGCCCCGCTTCGGTGCGGCCCTGGTGGCCCGGGACCGGCGCGAGGTCGAGGTCGCCGCCACCCTGGAGGCGGGTCGGCTCTTCGACGGCCGCTGGGGGTTCCGCCGGGACGAGGCCCTGCACGAGGCGATCCGGCTGCGGACGATGCTCGCCGACCGCCTCCCGGCCGCCGCGCTGAGCGCGATCGACCAGGTGCTGGTCCGGGTGCGGGATCTGCCGTCCACCCCCGGTGAGAGCCGTGCGGAGGCGGCCCTGCGGTTGATGGCCGACCGGGCCGAGCGCGCCCACCGGACGGCCGCGCCCTCCGGGGGCGCCGACCCCGAGGCACCACAGGCGTTGGTGGACGAGCCGGCGCTGCGCCGGTGGACCGGGATGGACGGGACGACCGCCTCCGGCACCCTGCCGGTGGCGCTGGTCGGGGTACGGGTGACCGAGCCGGCCGGCACGCCGGAGCGCTTCGGCCGGCGTAGCGCGGCCCGCGAGGCGCAGGCGGTGCTCGCCGCGATCACCGCGCCGCTGCGTACGGTCGACCGGGCGGTACGCCTCGCCCCGGACGAGTATCTGCTGGTGCTGCCCGCGCTGACCGAGGAACAGGCGCTCGCCGTGGCCGGCCAGGTGCACGCCTCCGTCGCCGGCCTGGCCCGGTCGTACCCCTTCGTGGCGTTCGCGGTGCACGCGGCCGTGACGGTGACCGACCGGCGGCCACTGCCGGTGGCCGACGTCCGGCACGCGGTGGAGTGGGCGGCGCGGGAGGGCGTGCCGGTGGCCACGGTCGCCCGGGAGGCCGCCACGGCGACCGCCGGCCCACACTGAGCGGGACGGGGCGGGCGCCGGTTCAGGCGGCGCCCATGACCAGGCCCTCGATGGTGTGCTTCTGCCGGATCGGCACCAGCTCGTCGACGACCGGGCAGTGCAGGTGCGCCCGGGCCAGCTCGGGCAGCCGCTCCCAATAGGCCCGGGTGACGGCCAGGTCGTGCCGCTCGGCGTTTCCCGCGCCGGGCGCGTCCACGCCGAGCACCAGGACCGGCCGGGCCTGCGCGGACACGTTCGGGGTGCCGCGGTGGACGGTCAGCGCGGACCGGGCCGAGATGTCGCCGCGCCGCGGGTACTTGCGGACGGCCCGCTGCTCGTAGCGGTGGTAGCGCTCCTTCGGCGGGAACATCTCGTGGTCGAAGTCCGTGCCGTCGTCCCACTGGGTGCCCGGGGCGATCTCGAAGGGGCCCATCTCCTCGACGGTGTCGACCGTGGTCAGGTTGAACGCCAGCGAGGTCAGCCGGCGCTGCCGCCGGGTCTCCTCCGGCATCGGGAAGTCCCGGTGCCAGGGCTGCATGGCGGCGCCGGGGAACGGGATGTCGAAGCCCAGCTCGACGATCTCGTAGTCCGGGCCGAGCACCGCCCCGCAGACGGCCGCCACCCAGGGGTGGGTCACCAGGTCGGGGAAGCCGCGCAGCTGCTCGGGGTGGATCTCCACGTACCAGCGTTCCGGTCCGCGCCCGACGGCGCCGTCCGGCCGGGACCGCGCCTCGCGGAAGGCGGCGTCGACGTCCTCGGCGGCCCGGTCGACCCAGTCGACGGCGAAGGCGCCCCGGCAGGCGGTGATGCCGTCCCGGTAGAGGTCGCCGAGCGCCTCCACCGGGGTCTCGGCGGGATCGACGGTGGTGGTGTGGGCGCTCATCGGTTCTCCCTCGCACGACGGACGCCCCGAGTATTACAACGTTGTACACGGCGGGCAAGAGATGCCGCTCAACGCCAGACGACCACACCCGGCCATTGTGGGTCCCGGCGGCGGGACCGCCACCGGACGCACGATCATGGGGGTGGACCCGGCCGCCGTCCGGGCTCCGGAATGGGGGTACGCCGTGCGCGTCGTGTCGCTGGTGCCGTCGCTGACCGAGGCGGTCGCGGTGACCGTGCCGGAGGTGCTGGTCGGGGCGACCGACTGGTGCACCCACCCGGCCGGGCTGGACGTCGCCCGGGTCGGCGGCAGCAAGTACCCGGACCTGGCACGGGTACTGGCCCTGCGGCCGGACCTGGTGCTGCTCAACGTCGAGGAGAACCGACGCGAGGACGCCGATGCGCTGGCCGCCGCCGGGGTCCCGGTCCGGGTCACCTATCCGCGCACCGTACCGGAGGCGCTCGGCGAACTGGCCGACCTGCTCGGTGCGCTCGGCGTCACCGGCGAACCCGACTGGCTGCGCACCGCCCGTCGGGCCTGGGACACCATGGTGACGCCGCCCGTGCGCCGCCGGGCCGTGGTGCCGGTCTGGCGCCGGCCCTGGGTGGTGCTGGGCGCCGACACCTTCGCCGGCGACGTGCTGCGCCGGCTCGGGATCGACAACGTCTACGCCGACGACCCGGAGCGCTACCCCCGCCCCCACCTCGAGGCGCTGCGCGCCCGGCGGCCCGACCTGATGGTGCTGCCGGACGAGCCGTACGCCTTCACCGCCGACGACGGCCCGGAGGCCTTCCCCGGCACGCCCTGCGCGCTGGTCTCCGGCCGCCACCTCACCTGGTACGGCCCGTCACTGGCCGAGGCGCCCGCGCTGCTGGCCGGGCAGCTCGCCCGACCGGTGACCCGTCCCGCCTGAGGGGGCGAACGACCCGCCTCCACCGGGCCCTTCGCGCCTGTTGCCCGCCGCAGGGAGCGGGTGGACTGCGAGGAAGGACGAGAGGAGCGGGTGATGGAGACCAACCGACTGATCGTGGTGGGTGTGGACGGCTCCGACGGCGGCCGGCGGGCGCTGGACTGGGCGGTCGACGAGGCGGCGGCTCGGGGCGGCACGGTGCAGGCCGTCGTCGCCTGGCGCTGGGACCGGATCGAGTTCGGCCCGCAGGACGCGGTCGCACCGGTGGACGAACGGGACCGCGCGACCAGCGTGCTCGACGACGAACTGCGGGGCCTGCTCGCCCGCAAGGGCCCCGGCCGGACGGTGGCGGGCGAGGTCGTCGAGGGGCCACCGGCGGAGGTGCTCACCGCGGCCGCCCGGACCGCCGACCTGCTGGTGCTGGGCAGTCACGGGCACAACCGGCTGCGGCACACCGTGCTCGGCTCGGTGAGCGAGGAGTGCGTCCGCCGGGCGTCCTGCCCGGTGGTGGTGATTCCGGTGCCGGCGCCGGCCGCCCGGGTGTCCAGCGAGCCCGCCCTGCGAGCCTGACCCCAACCGTCCGGCACGGCGGCCGCCCCCTGATCGGGACGGCCGCCTCTCGCATGTCCCCAGCGGCCCGCGGCGCGGTCGGCGCGGTCGACCTCCCGGCGCGCGACCGGCCCCGTCCCTTCCGGACGGGGCCGTCGGCGGGTGGTGCTCAGGCGACCGGGGTGACCTGCCCGGGCTCCAGCTCCACCAGGGTGGTGTCGTCGACGTCGTAGCCGATCGTGCTGGTCACCCGGACGACGCCGCTGACCTGCCCGGCCAACCGGACCGCCAGCTCGACCGCGGTGCGTCGGTCCAGCCGGCCGGCCAGGACGACGTCGCCGTCGCGGACCTGCACGGTGACCAGGCCGTCCCGCACGGCGAGCACCCGACGCAGCACCTCCTGCACCACGTCCTCGCGGATCTCCGCGTCGCTGCGCAGGTGGACCCGGAGCAGGTCGCTGCGGGTGACGATGCCGACCAGCCGGCCGAGGTCGTCGAGGACCGGCAGCCGCTTGACCGCCTCGCGGTCCATCAGCCGGGCCGCGGCCGGCAGCGGCGACTCCGGGTACGTGGTGACCGCGGGGGCGGTCATCAGCTCCTTCGCCACCAGCGCGTCGGCCTTCTCCCGGGCCGCCCGGCGCCGCCGGCCCTCGAAGACCCGCCGCTCGTCGGGGTGACCGGCGCGCTCCACCTTGTGCAGCAGGTCCGCCTCGGACACCACGCCGAGCACCCGGCGGAACCCGTCCACCACCGGCACGGCGCTGACGCCCCGCCGGATCAGCACGTCCACGATCTGCCGGTACGGGGTCTCCTCCCCCACCGTCGCGACGTCCCTGGTCATCACGTCGCCCACCTGCCACGTCCTCATCACGACCTCCTCGGCGGATCTTCACGCTCGACGCTATGGCGGCCCGCCCGCGCAGGTCAGAGGCGGTGGTCCGGCTTCCGGCGGCCGACCGGACCGTTCCGGGCCGGGCCGAAGGTCCCGCTGGGACGCCCCCGGGAGGGGTCTTAGGTCCCGGCCCGGGACGGCCCGGTCGGCCCTGCCCGACGACCGCTGTCGGGAGTGGAATGAAGTTGCCACCGAGAAGCGCGGTGCCAGGCAGAGAAGGGACGTGGAGATCATGACCGCGACAATTGAGCGGAACGCCACCGCCAACACCATCGCTCCGGCGGCCGAGACCCCCCGCGAGCGCGCCACCCGGTACATCTGGGCCGGCACCCGGATCGCGCTGGGCTGGATCTTCCTCTGGGCCTTCCTGGACAAGGCCTTCGGCCTCGGCCACGAGACCGAGTCGAAGAACGCCTGGATCAACGGCGGCAGCCCCACCAAGGGCTTCCTGACCTTCGGCGCGGCCGGCCCGTTCAAGGGCATCTACAACGACATCGCCGGCGCGACCTGGGCCGACTGGCTGTTCATGATCGGTCTGGCCGGCATCGGCGTGGCCCTGCTGCTCGGCATCGGGATGCGGCTCGCGGCCGCCGCCGGTGGCCTGCTGCTGGTGCTCATGTGGACCGCCGTCCTGCCTCCCGAGAACAACCTCTTCATGGACGACCACCTGATCTACGCCGCGGTGCTGACCGGTCTCGCCCTCGTCGGCGCCGGCAACACCCTCGGCCTCGGTCGGGCCTGGGCGAACCTCCCCATCGTCCGGAAGTTCGGCTGGCTCAAGTGACGGCACCGATCGGAGGGGCGCCACCGGCAGGTGGCGCCCCTCCGGCGTGTCCCCGCCCCGTGCGGGGACTGCCGGGTATCGGCCCGTCGCTATCGGGCAGGATCGACGGTGACCGGACGATCGAGCCAGAACGGCAGGAGATCAGCAGATGAACATGCCCCAGGCAGGCAAGCCCGAGATCGGCCCGATCGAGGGCGCTCCCCCGGCCGACCTCGTCATCGAGGACATCACCGTCGGCGACGGCCCGGAGGCCAAGCCGGGCCAGCTCGCGAGCGTGCACTACGTCGGGGTGTCCCACTCCACCGGCCGTGAGTTCGACGCGTCGTGGAACCGGGGCGAGAGCTTCGAGTTCCCGCTCGGCGGCGGCCAGGTCATCGCCGGCTGGGACCAGGGCGTCGTGGGCATGAAGGTCGGCGGTCGTCGCCGGCTGACCATCCCGCCGCACCTGGGGTACGGCGCCCGCGGCGCCGGCGGCGTCATCAAGCCGAACGAGACGCTGGTCTTCGTCGTCGACCTGCTCGGCGTCCGCTGACCGATGGCGGGGCCGCCGGCGGTGCCAGCGGCCCCGCGCCACGGCCGGCCGGCAGGCAGGGGCTGTGCGGCGATCGCCCGCGCGGCAGGGTCAGGAGCAGGCAACCGCCAGCGCCATCGGCGCACCGGCGAGGCACGGCATCCGCTGGACCGGGGCCCCGGGCGCGAGGGACGGCGACGGCACCGATGACGCCTCGGGCCCGCCGGGCACGCGTTTCCGGACGGGGATGACCCGGTGCAGGCCGGTGGCCCGCAGCACCCGGGCGACCATCGGACCGGGGTCGACGACGACCAGCTCGCCACCCCGCGCCCGGACCCGCAGATGCGCGGCGACCAGCGCGCGCACCCCGGCGGCGGAGAACAGCCGGACGCCGGCGAGGTCGACCCGGAGCACCGGCCGGGCCGGCGCGGCCCAGAGCGCGGCGCGGAAGGCGCCGACCGTGGCGATGTCGATCTCGCCGACCGCCCGCACCTCGACCGCGTCGTCAGCCACGCTGAGCTGCACGTGGAAGCGGTCACCGCACTGTCCCATGCCGACGAATCTACTCGTCGCCACCGACATTTCCGTCCTGTCGAGGGCCGGTTCCGGGTACGTCCAGGGTCACCCCCGAGCAGACCCGGGGTGGTCCTCGGGGTCGACCCGCGCGACACGCGGTGGGGGGCGACGCGACCGGGATCGGCGGGTGACAATGAGCGGATGGTCGTACCCCGCCAGCGCCCGCCCCGCCTGATCCGTCCGGTCAAGGAGGCGGCCACCGTCCCGCCGCCGCTGGAGGGCGTCTGGGCCCCCGACGACCACCGCCTCGACCGGGCCGAGGTGCTGCCGCTGCCGCCCGGCGCCCACGGGCCCGAGGACGTGCTGATCGACCCGGACGGCCGGGTGGTCAGCGGCGACGAGGACGGCCGGCTCTGGTGGTGGCCGGCCGACGCGCCCGCCGGCACACATCCCCAACTGCTCGCCGAGACCGGCGGCCGGCCGCTCGGCATCGAGCTCGACCCGCGCGACGGCAGCCTGCTGGTCTGCGACGCGTACCGGGGGCTGCTCCGGGTCACCCCCGACGGGGCGGTACGGGAGCTGACCGGCACCGCCCCGCCGGTGCACCTCGCCGACAACGCCACCGTGGCCCGGGACGGCACCGTCTACTTCACCGACTCCTCCGACCGCTTCCCGCTGTCGCACTGGAAGCACGACCTGCTCGAACACCGGCCCAACGGGCGGGTGCTGGCCTACGACCCGGGCAGCGCGCGCACCGAGGTGGTGGCCGACGGGCTCTACTTCCCGAACGGGATCGCGCTGACCCCGGACGAGTCGGCGCTGATGCTGGTCGAGACGAGCACCCACCGGCTGCTCCGGGTGGAGCTGCCGAGCGGGAAGGCCACCGTGCTCACCGACCTGCCGGCGTACCCGGACAACCTCACCGCGGTCGGCGACGGGACGTACTGGATCGCCCTGCCCAGCCCGCGGCTGCCGGTGGTCGAGCGGCTGCTGCCGCACCCGAGGTTGCGCCAGCTGGTGGCGCTGCTGCCCGACGCGGTCCGCCCACAGCCGCAGAAGTACGGGCTGGTCGCCCTGGTCGACGGCGAGGGGCGGGTGCTGCGGACGCTGCACGGCCCCGGCGGGGCGTACTGGATGATCACCGGCGTGCGGCAGCACGGCGAGCGGCTCTGGCTGGGCAGCCTGATCGGCACCGGGATCGCCCGGGTCGACCTGACCTGAGCCGGACACGACCGCGACCGGCCCGCCCGACGGCGGACCGGTCGTACCGGCCGTTCCTCCCCTGTCTCAGCCGCCGGTAACCGACGGCGCCGGCACCGGCGACCCCCCGGCCACCGCGCCCGGGTTCACCGGGCTGGTGGTGGGCGCGGGCCTCAGGCCCGGCGGCACGGGCAGCGCGCTGCCCTTGACGAACTCGTCCCAGCTGACGTTCCAGGCGGTCCAGCCGTTGCCCTCGTCCAACTGCACCTCGGTGCCCTTGACGGTGACCAGGTCACCGACCTTGGTGATGCCCATCAGCCAGTCCGCCGCCGTCGCCGACACGTTGGTACAGCCGTGCGAGACGTTGGCGTTGCCCTGATCCCCTTCCGACCACGGCGCGGCGTGGATGAACTCGCCGCCCCAGGTGAGCCGCTGGGCATCCTCCACGTCGACCACGTAGCCGCCGTTCGGGTCACCCCGGGTGTCGAACGTGGTGTAGTCGTGCTTCTCCATGATCACCATCTTGCCGCTGGAGGTCGGGGTGCTCGACTTGCCGAGACTCACCGGGATCTTGCGAAGCAGCTTGCCGTCCTGGTAGACCGACATCTGCTTGGTGGCGTTGTCTATGTCGAGCGAGACCTGCCGGCCGATCTTCGAGGCAGCGGCGTGGTCGGCGTCTCCGATGGCGTCCTTGCCGATCGGCAGCCCCTCCAGAGCGCTCCGCACGCTGATCTTCGTGCCGGCCTTCCAGAAGTCGGGCGCCCGGTATTCGACCTGCTTGCCGTCCCCCATCCACGACCAGGCGCCCGGCTGCGGCGGGTCGGTCTTCACGAACAATCGCCGCTGAACGGCCGCCCGGGCCTCCTTCGGAATTGGCGGATCGAATGCTACGGTCACCGGCATCGCGGTGCCGTACGTCTGTTTTTCGTCGAAATACAACGTGCTCTTTATCGCCTGTCTGGTGGATTTGGGCGATGTGGTGAAGGTCGTCCGCCCGACGGTGGTCCGCCCCTTGTTGCCGACGGCGGTCACCTCCGCGGAGTAGGTCCGTCCGTTCTCCAGCGGTTTGGCCGGCACCCAGCTGGTGCCGTCCTCCCGGGGCTCCCCGGCGACCTGTTTCCCCTTGTCGTCGGTGAGCTTCACACTGCTGATCCGGCCGCCCGACACGCTGGTGCCCACCTCCGCGCTCACCGGTACGTCCTTCGTCCGGTCGGCGGGAGTCACCGCCAGCGTGGGGGCGGGCGCGGCCCGCGCGTGCCCCGAACCGGTGCCCGGCTTCCCCTCGGCGGTGCACCCACCGATGATCAACGGTGTGGCTGCGATGGTTACCGCCAATAGCGTCAATCGCCGCCTCACGTCCATATTCAGCCCCCCGTTTTCTGTCCCTTGGCCACATTCTGTACGGCGCTTCTCGGGGCGTGGCGCACTTTCGCGGGAAATGCTCGGAAACCGTCGGGCCTTTGGTCAGTGCTGTGCTGCCGAGGGCGGCCACGGGGTGGACGTCCCCGATCGGCGGGCCTGGTACGGGCCGTACCCGCGCGACCGGTCAGTCCCAGTCCGGGTCGCCGTGGTTGCGGTCCCAGCGACCACCGACCGGCGGGGTGTCCAGGCGGACGGCCCCCTCGGCGTTGCCGGCGAAGTCGTTCTCCTCCACCCGGCAGTCCACGCAGCTGCCCCGGTCGGTGATCCAGAGCCCGTGGGTCTGGGTGCGATCGTCGTGGTTGTCCCAGATCCGGTTGCCGCGCACCGTCGCGGAGTCGAAGGGGGCATTGATCACGAGCCCGGCCCGGCAGTCCGGCACGGGCGGCAACTCGTAGCGGGTACCCGGCAGCGGAGTGTCCCCGCTCCAGGCGCTGAACGCGTCGGGGCGCACCGGCGCGAGGGTCAGCTCGGTGGCCGTGTTGGCCGCCACCACGGCGACCCGCTGGCCGACCCGCAGCACCTTGCCTCGGTGGCCGTCCGCGGGCCAGTTCGCCGACCGGTCCACCAGCGCCTTGTCGCTGTACCGGACCGTCGCGCCGCCCCCGGTGGCGGCGTCGCCGCACTGCCGGCCGTTGTTGCGGATCCGGTTGTTGAGCACCACGGCGTCGGTCATCGGCCGGTCGATCCGGATGCCGTCGAGCCCGTTGCCCCAGAACTCGTTGCTCTCGATCACGATGTCCAGCGCCGGGTCCTGGTAGCCGCGGCCCAGGTTGTGCTCGTGGTAGCCGTACCGGCCGTTGCCGCTGATCCGGTTGCCGCGCACGGTGTACGGGCCGGGGGTGTTGCCCATGCTGACGCCGTCGGCGATGTTGCCGTCGATCACGCAGTCGGTCAGCAGGCCGCCGCGCCCGGCCACCGCCGAGGTGCCGTTGGCCGACACGTCGAAGCCGGCCTCCAGGTTGCCGGTCATCGTGCAGCCGGAGACGATCAGGCCGTCGGCGCCCCAGTCGGAGATGCCGAACCGGTTGCCCTGGCTGTGACAGCCGATGATCCGGTATCCGCGCGGCGGGAGCCAGTTCTTCTTCTGCAGCTCCAGGAAGATGCCGTTGGTGCCGTTGGCCAGCGCGGTGCAGTTGGCGATGACCAGCCGCTCGACCGGCCCCCAGCCGCCGATGCCGACGCCGATCCCCGCGCCGCCCATCTCCTCGCCGTTGTCCAGCCGGCCGCAGCCGACCACCACCACGCCGTCGATGACGCTGTCCTGCAGGAAGTCGCAGCCCAGCCCGGAGGCGGCGGTGTGGTGGATGTACAGGTTGCGGAAGACGCCCCGCACCACGTACTGCAGCCCGAGCCCCTTGGCCAGGTAGTTGTACTCGGCCATCGCCACCCCGGAGCCGTCGATCTCGAAGTCGGCGAAGGTGCAGTCGGCGATGTGCCGGTCCCGGTCCGCGCCGTGCTGAAGCGTGGTCCAGAAGGCCAGCGGGGTGGGGTCGGACCGGTTGCCCTCGTTGCTGAGCAGGAACCGGGTCGCGGCGGGGCCGGCGCCGATCAGCGACACCCCGCTGCGCCAGACGGTGCCGGCGTCACGGATGGAGTAGATCCCGGGCGGGCACCAGATCACCCGCGCGCGCCCGTCGGCGGCGTACCCGTCGCCGAGCCGGTCGACCAGGGCGGCCAGCGCCGGCTGGTCGTTGGTCACCCCGTCGCCGGTGAGGCCGTACTCGTGGGCGTCGCACCAGAGTGGCGCGCCGGCCACGGGCGGCCGGTGGTACCGCACGGCGGCGGGCAGGGCCTGGTAGGGCACGGAGTGCTCCTCTCGGCGGTCCGGTGGTGCCCCCGCCGGGTTCCCGGCCCATCGACCGGAAAACGCCGCCTCCCCGCCCCCCGCGCTGGTCCTGCCAGACCGGCGAAGAGGACATCCGCGCCGGAGCCGGCCACCCCGGCACGGGGTGGCCGGCTCCGTACGGCTCAGACGTTCGCCACCAGCAGCGCCGGCTGCTCCACGCAGTCGGCCACGTGCCGCAGGAAACCGCCGGCCACCCCGCCGTCGCAGACCCGGTGGTCGAAGGTGAGGCTGAGTTGGGTCACCTTGCGGACGGCGAGCTGCCCGTCGAGCACCCACGGCTTGTCCACGATCCGGCCGACGCCGAGCAGCGCCGCCTCCGGGTGGTTGATGATCGGGGTGGAACCGTCCACTCCGAACACCCCGTAGTTGTTGAGGGTGAACGTGCCTCCGGTCAGCCGGCCCGGCGGCAGGGTGCCGGCCCGGGCCGCGGCGGTGGTCTCCGCCAGCGCGGCGGCCAGCTCCCGGGTGGTGAGCCGCTGGGCGTCGCGCAGCACCGGCACCAGCAGGCCCCGGTCGGTCTGCGCGGCGATGCCCAGGTGCACCCCGGCCGACTGGACGATCCGCTGCCCCTCGGTGTCGACCCGGGCGTTGAGCTGCGGGAACCGGCGCAGCCCGCTGAGGCAGATCCGGGCCAGCAGGGCCAGGATGCTGACCGGCTGGTCCGGGGTGGCCGCGTTGATCGCCGCCCGGGTCTCCAGCAGGCCGGTGGCGTCGACGTCCACCCAGATGGTCACCTCGGGGATCTCCCGCCGGCTGCGGGAGAGCTTGTCGGCGATCACCTTGCGGATGCCGGTGAGCGGGATGATCACGTCCTGGTCGCCGACCGGGGCGAGTCCCGCGTGCGCCGCCGGGGCCGACTCGTCCGGCACCGCGGCGAGCCGGGTGGCCGGGGCGTCCGGGGCGGACTCGACGTCCGCCCGACGGATCACCCCGCCGGGGCCGGTGCCGCGCAGCGCGGACAGGTCCACGCCGCGTTCCCTGGCCAGCCGGCGGACGATCGGCGAGATGACCAGCGGGGCCGTCCCGCCGGCGGTGGCCGCGCCGTCCGCGCCCGGGACGCCGGTCGCGGCCGGCTGCGCCGAGGCGTCGGCCGGGGGGCCGGCCACGGTGGGC
>NZ_JBAKHO010000049.1:0-40982 GCF_036902735.1 Micromonospora lacuserhaii
GGGCTGCTCGAAGCGGCCCGGGAGCTGCCCTGGGTGGCCCGCCGGCGCCGGCGCCTGCCGGCCGCCGTGGAGGCCGACCTGGCGGTGCTGGAGGGCCGCGCGCCCCGCCGGCCCGCGCCCGCCCCCGCCGCGATGGCCCTCTCCCCCGCGGACTGAGGCCGTCACCCGACACGCACCACCCCGCCACGGCGCGTCAACGATCGACTCGGCACAATCGACACATGGGTCCCCGCCGGTGGCTGCTCGCCGATCAACTCGGGCCGCACTTCCTGGACGACGACAACCAACCGGTGCTGCTGATCGAGGCCGCGGAGCTGTTCCGGGGCCGGCCACTGCACCGGCAGAAGGCGCATCTGATCCTCAGCGCTCTACGCCACCGGGCCGCGGAGCTGGGTGACCGGGCGCTGCTGCTGCGCACCGGCACCTTCCGGGAGGCACTGGCCGGACTCGACGCTCCGGTCGAGGTGTGTCACCCCAGCACCCGGAAGACACTGCGGTTCGCCCGCTCGGTCGAGCGGGTGCGGGTGCTGCCGCCGCGCGGCTTCGTCACCGACCGCGCCGACTTCGCCGCCTGGGCGGACCGGCCCCGGCGCGGGCAGCTGCGGATGACGGACTTCTACCGGCACGCCAAGCACCGGCACGGCATCCTCGTCGGGCCGGGCCCGACCCGCAGCGCCGCCGCCCGGTCCCGCCCGCTGGACGTGCCGCCACCGCCCCCGATCGTCGAGGACGACATCGACGCCCAGGTCCGCGCCGACCTGGACCGCTGGGAGCGGGACGGGGTGCGCTTCGTCGGCCGGGACGCCCCCCGCGGCTATCCGGCCACCCACGCCGAGGCGCAGCAGCGGCTGGACCACTTCCTGCGGCACCGGCTGCCGGAGTACGGCCGCTTCGGCGAGGTGATGAGCGCCGCCGACCCGCTGCTCGCGCACAGCGCGCTCTCCTCGTCGTTCAACCTCGGGCTGCTCGACCCGGAGCCGGCGATCCGGCGCGCCGAGGCGGCCTGGCGCGACGGCGACGCCCCTGCCGCGGCGGTGGAGGCGTTCGTCCGTGGCCTGCTCGGCTGGCGCGAGTTCCTGTGGCAGCTGTACTGGTACTTCGAGCCGCAGTTCCGGGGGATGGACTGGCTCGCCGCGACCGAGCCGCTGCCCGACTGGTTCGTCGAGCTGGACGCCGACGCGGTGCAGGCGCGCTGCCTGGCCGGGGTGCTGGCCGGGGTGCGCGACCGGGCCTGGGCCCACCACGCCCAACGGCTGCTGGTGCTCGGCAACTACGCGTTGCAGCGCGGCTGGCGCCCCGCCGAGCTGGTGGACTGGTTCCAGCGGTCCTTCGTCGACGGCGCCGAGTGGGTGATGAACGCGACGGTGGTCGGCATCAGCCAGTACGCCGACCTGGCCCGGGTGGACACCCGCCCGTACGCGGTGGACGGCCGGTACGTCGACGAGCTCAGCGACTACTGCGGTGGCTGCCGGTACCAGCCGGACCGGGCGCTGGGCGAGCTCGCCTGCCCGTACACCGGTGGGTTCGAGGCGTTCCTGTACCGCAACGGGCAGAAGCTGGCCGGCGACCCGCGGCTCGCCGCCGAGCTGGCCGCCCGGGACGACCCGGAGCACCGGGAGGCGGTGCTGGCGCAGGAGGAGAAGCGGGGCGGCACCCCGCCGTGACTCCCGCGCCGGCACCGCTCCCGGTCACCGTCGGCCGGTTACGGCCTGCTCGCCCGCCTCGGCGGTGGCCAGGAAGTCGACCAGCAGCCGGTGGAACTGTTCGGCCCGTTCGATCTGCGGCATGTGCCCGCACCCGGTGAACAGGTGGGTGTGGGCCCGGGGGAAGCGCTGCCGGGCCGCGTCCAGGTGCGTGGCGGGCAGGATGAGGTCCCGGTCGCCCCAGACCACCAGGGTGGGGATGTCGTGCCGGGCGACCTCGGTCAGCAGCTCCTCGCGCCACTGTGGCCGGACGCCGCGCACGGTGCCCAGGTCGGTGACGAGTTCCCGCAGCACCCGGCCGGCGTACGGCTGGCGGGCCACCTCGAGGGCGTGGGCGATCCGCTCGTCGGTGGCGAACGCGGGGTCGGCGAAGATCGCCCGCTCGGTCCGGCGGGCGATCCCCCGGCTGGGGCGCGACAGGAGCCGGGCCAGCGGACGCAGCGCCATCAGCCGCAGCGCGATCGTCACCTCCTGGCCGAAGCCGGCGCTGCCGACCAGGGCGAGGCTGGCCACCCGGTCCGGGTGGTCCGCCGCGAACCGCATCGCCACGGCCCCGCCGAGGGAGTTGCCGACCACGTGCACCGGCTGGTCGACGCCGACGGCGTCGAGGTAGTGGTCGACGAAGCGGCCCAGCGCCGCCAGGGTGCAGGCGCCGGCCATCGGCAGCGAGCCGCCGTGGCCCGGCAGGTCGACGCTGTACACCCGGAACCCGCGGGCGAGCAGCTCGTGCTGCTCGGTGAAGTCGCGCAGCGTACGCCCGATGCCGTGCAGCAGCAGCACCGGCGGCCCGTCGCCGTCGATGCGGTGGCGGACCCGCCGGCCGTCGACGGTGACGTGTCGGGGGCGGGTAGGGGTCGCGGCGCTCATGCCGGGTCCGCCGCGGAGACGTCGGCCGGGGCCGGGGTGACGGGGGTGTGGCCGACGGCCTGGGCGGCGGGCTTCCCGGCGCCGGCATTGAGCCCGATGACGAGCAGCCGGTTGTAGGAGGCCGGGGCGAGCCGGGCCAGGAGGTCCGGCAGCTTCGCCGACCAGCCGATCAGCACCCGGCCGCGGCGCTTCTGCACGCCGCGCAGGATCACCTCGGCGGCTTTGGCCGGCGGGATGGAGAGCAGCTTCTCGAACTGCCGCCGCCCCGTCTCGTACTCCTCGGGGGCCACGCCGCTGCCGATCCGCGCGTTGCTGGCGATCCGGGTGGCGATGCCGCCGGGGTGGACCGAGGTCACCCCGACGCCGTCGTCGACCAGTTCGTGGCGCAGCGCCTCGGTGAAGCCGCGGACGGCGAACTTGCTGGCCGAGTAGGCGGCCTGACCAGCCGGGGCGATGATGCCGAAGAGGCTGGAGACGTTGACCAGGTGCGCTCCCGGCTCGGCCTTGAGCGCCGGCAGCAGCGCGTGGGTCAGCTGCACCACGGCCTGGAAGTTGATGTCGAGCACCCAGTTGAACTCGTCCAGGGTGACCTGGTCGAAACGGCCACCGAGGGCGACCCCGGCGTTGTTGACCAGCAGCCGGATCCGCGGGTGCGCGGCCAGCAGTTCCGTGGCCAGCCGGGCGGTCGCGGCCCGGTCGGCGAGGTCGACCACGTGGGTCTCCACCCGCCGGTCGGGGTGGGCGGCGCGGATCGCGGCGGCCACCGCGTCGAGCCGGGCGTCGTCCCGGTCGAGCAGGACCAGGTTGCTACCGCGGGCGGCGAGGCCGTGCGCGACGGCCTCGCCTATTCCGCTGGCGGCGCCGGTGACCACGGCGGTCCCGGCACGGAAGTCAAAGGGTCGCACGCGGCCTCCTTGCTGCGCGGATGGTGCATTGGCGGTGGTGTGGTGGTGCGCGGGCGCGCCCCGGTCAGCCGACCGGGGCGCCCTCGGTACGGGTGTCCGGCGTGGACGGCGCCGGGGTGGCCCGGGAGAACCGCACGCCCTCGTCGGCGAGCCGGCCGTGCCGCATCAGCACCACGTCCCGGGTGTAGTTCTGGTAGAGCCGCCACGGGGCGCGGGCGCCCTGCTTGGGCAGGGCGTCGACGCTGCGCAGCACGTACCCCGACTTCAGGTCGATGATCGGCTCCAGCTCGCCGTCGGTGGGGGCGACCGGGGTGACGATCTGCTGACCGGTGGCGTCCAGGTGGCGCAGCAGCCGGCAGACGTACGTGGCGACCAGATCGGCCTTCAGCGTCCAGGAGGCGTTGGTGTAGCCGATCGTCAGGGCGAAGTTCGGCACGCCGGAGATCATCATGCCCTTGTAGGCGACGGTCCGACCGAGGTCGACGTCGACGCCGTCCACGGCGAGGGTCATCCCGCCGAAGGCGAGCAGGTTCAACCCGGTGGCGGTGACGATCACGTCGGCCGGCAGTTCCTCGCCGGAGCTGAGCCGCAGGCCGGTCTCGGTGAAGGTGTCGATGGTGTCGGTGACCACCGAGGCGCGGCCGGCCTTCACCGCGTCGAACAGGTCGCCGTCGGGCACCACGCAGAGCCGCTGGTCCCAGGGGTTGTAGCGGGGCGAGAAGTGCCGGTCGACGTCGTAGCCCACCGGCAGCCGGCCCTTGGCGGCCCGGCGCAGCAGCCCCTTGACCACCTTCGGCGCGCGCCGGCTGAGCTGGAAGTTGGCGGTGCCGAGCAGCACGTTCTTCCAGCGCACCACCGGGTAGACGGCCTTCTCCGGCAGCCAGCGGCGCAGCGTGTCGGCGACCACGTCCCGCGAGGGCAGGGAGATCACGTAGGTGGGCGAGCGCTGCAGCATGGTGACGTGGGCGGCCTGCTCGGCCATCGCCGGCACCAGGGTCACCGCGGTGGCGCCGCTGCCGATCACCACCACCCGCTTGCCGGTGTAGTCGAGGTCCTCGGGCCAGTGCTGGGGGTGCACCAGCGTGCCGGCGAACCGGTCGGCACCCGGGAGCTGCGGGGTGTAGCCCTCGTCGTAGCGGTAGTAGCCGGAGCAGGTGAAGAGGAAGGCGCAGGTGAGCACGACCTCCTCGGCGGTGTCGTCGCGCCGGGCGTGGACCGTCCAGCGGGCGGTGGCGCTGTCCCACTCGGCGCGGACCACCCGGTGGTGGAAGCGGATGTGCTCCTCGACGCCGTACTCCCGGGCGGTCTCCCGCACGTAGCCGCGGATGGACTCGCCGTCGGCGATCGCCTTCGGGTTGGTCCACGGCTTGAACGAGTAGCCGAGGGTGTACATGTCGGAGTCGGAGCGGATGCCCGGGTAGCGGAACAGGTCCCAGGTGCCGCCGATCGCGCCGCGGGCCTCGAGGACCGCGTACGTCTTGTCGGGACAGTTGCGTCGCAGGTGCACGGCCGCGCCGATGCCGGACAGGCCGGCACCGACGATGAGCACGTCGACGTGGTCGGAGGCCATCGCATCTCCCGGGTCCGAGGCAGAGGATCGGACACTATCCACCATCGTCGACGTCCGTCAACACCCTGTCGATAGGGATCGACATCGCGTCGAGCCGGTGTAGCATCGACGCCCATGACGACCGCCCGCACCCCCGCCGGGACAGGGCGTGGCCGGCGGGCCGCGCGCTCCGCCGGCGACGAGCGTGAGCTGGCCATTCTCGGCACCGCCGAGCGGCTGCTCGGGGAGCGCGCCTTCGCCGAGATCTCCATCGACGACCTGGCCCGGGGCGCCGGCATCTCCCGGCCGACGTTCTACTTCTACTTCCCGTCCAAGGACGCGGTGCTGCTCACCCTGCTCGACCGGGTCACCGAGGAGGCCGACGCCGCCGCCGGCGACGTGCTGGACCGGCTCGCCGAGGACCCGCGGGCCCGCTGGCGGGAGCTGATCAGCCGGTTCCACGCCATCTTCGGCGCGCACCGGGCCGTGGTGCTCGCCTGCGCCCAGGTCCGCGGCACCAACGCCGAGGTACGCCGACTCTGGGCCAACGTGCTGCACCGGTGGGTGCAGGCGGTCGAGGCGGCGATCGAGGCGGAGCGCCGGCGCGGGGCGGCCCCCGCCGGCCTGCCCGCCCGCGACCTGGCCATCGCGTTGAACTCGATGAACGAGCGGGTCCTGTACGCCACCTTCGCCGGTGACGGGCCGGCGGTGGCCGAGCGGGACGTGGTCGACGTGCTGCTCGACGTGTGGTTGAGCGGCATCTACCGGCGCACGGACCCGCCACCGCGCTGATCCCCGTCGCGTCAGCCGGCCCGGGTGAACTCCATGACCCAGTTGGTCTCCCAGCTCCGCTCCCCGTCGGTGGAGAACGCCTGCTCCCAGCGGCAGGAGGTCGGCGTGATGCCCGACCAGACGAACCGGCACCGGATCGGGCGGCCCTCGTCGGTGTCGTCGGCGAGGAAGGTGCCGACGCCGTCGGTGAACCGGCCGACCATCGGCGGCACCTCCAGCACCCCGCGGCGGCTGTTCATCCAGTAGATCGACCAGTCGCCGGTCGCCGGGTCCAGGATCCGCAGGCTGGAACCGGAGAAGCCCCTGGTCGGGCAGGTCATCTCGTCGAAGCTGCCCGCGCCGTCGAAGAACCGGTGGGCCACGCTGGTGCCCGGGAAATCGTCCCAGTCGTCGCCGCTCACGTGCCGGCGCACCAGGCGCCGGTTGACCACGTCCCACCGGCCGACCAGGAAGTCGAAGTCGCCGCTCACCGGCCCACCGGCCCTTCCGCGCGCTGGTCGGCCAGGTAGCCGTCCAGGTCGGGCCGGTCGGGGGCCAGGACGTGCCGGACCCAGGCGGCCCGCTCGTGCTCCAGCACCCCCAGCTCCCAGACGCAGCCCACCCCGGGCCGGTCCAGTGGCACGAAACGCGCCGGGTGGTCGTCCGGGCAGCCGAGCACCGGCTGGCCGGCGACCGCGATCCGGCACTCCACCACGTTGTCCCAGAACCAGGTGTACGCCAGCAGGTAGGCGCCGGTGTCCGCGCCCCGGTGCAGCACCACCCACCCGGCCGGCGGCGTATCCCCGTCGGGCGGCGACAGCAGGTCGGGCAGGACGGCGTACGCGGCCCGTTCCACCTCCGGGGTGATCCGCTGGTCGGGCTGGTCGATGTGGTAGCGCTTGAGCTGGCGGCCGGCGACCGTGGTCACGCCGGGCACCCGCAGCTCCTTGTCTCGGAAGGCCATGCCGGGACGGTAGGCCGGGTCCCCTGACAGCTACTGTCAGTGGAATGCGCGCCAGTCGCCTGCTGTCGCTCCTGCTGCTGCTCCAGACGCACGGTCGGTTGACCGCCGCCGACCTGGCCCAGCGGTTGGGGGTGTCCACCCGCACCGTCTACCGGGACGTGGAGTCGCTGCACGCCGCCGGCATCCCGCTCTACGGGGAAGCGGGCCATGCCGGTGGCTACCGGCTGGTCGACGGCTGGCGCACCCGGCTGACCGGGTTGACCGCCGAGGAGGCCGAGCGGCTCTTCCTCGCCGGCCTGCCCGGCCCGGCCGCCGAGCTGGGCTACGGCGCCGTGGTGGCCGCCCTGCAACTGAAGTTGGACGCGGCGCTGCCGCCGGCGCTGCGGGACCGGGCCGACGCGGTGCGCCAGCGCTTCCACCTGGACACCCCGAACTGGTACTCCGACGGCGACGCCTCGCCCCACCTGGCGCCCACCGCGGAGGCGGTGTGGCGGCAGCACCGGGTACGCGTGCGCTACCGAAGCTGGCGCGGGGAGCGCACCGTCGTGCTGGCGCCGTACGGCCTGGTGCTCAAGGGCGGCCGGTGGTACGTGGTGGCCGACGCCGGGCGCGGGCCGGCCACCTATCGGGTCAACCAGATCCTGGCGCTGACCGCCCTGCCGGAGTCCTTCACCCGGCCGGCCGACTTCGACCTGGCCGCCTGGTGGCGCGGGCAGGTGGCCGACTTCCGGGCCGGCCTGCACCAGCAGGAGGCGACCGTCCGACTGTCGCCGCGCGGGCGGGAGCGGCTGCGGGAGGTGGCCAGCGAGCTGGTGGCCGCCGCCGCGGAGACCTCCGCCGGCCCGCCGGATGCCGACGGGTGGGTGACCGCCGTGGTGCCGATCGAGTCGCTGACCCACGCTCACGGCGACCTGCTGCGCCTCGGTGCCCAGGTGGAGGTGCTGGCGCCGACGGAGCTGCGCGAGATGCTGGCGGCGACGGCCGTCGAACTGGCCGCGCTCTACGCCCGGTGACCGTTGCCCGGCCCGGTCACCGACCACGCAGCACCGCACCGATCGTCGCCACCCCCTCCTCGATCTCCCCGGCGGTGTTCGCGGCGTAACCCAGCACCAGGCCCGGCGGGTACGGGCGCTGGGCGTGCCAGGACAGCGGCTGGGTCTTCACGCCGCGGCGCAGTGCCGCCGCGGCGAGCTCCCCGTCGACCAGCCCGCCGCCGAAGGTGACGGTGAGGTGCAGCCCGGCGGCCGCGCCGTGCACCGTCGCGCCGGGCAGGTGCGCGGCGATCGCCCGGGTCATGGCGTCCCGGCGGCGGACGTGCCGGCGGCGCAGCAACCGCAGGTGCCGGTCCAGGTCGCCGGTGGTCATCAGCTCGGCCAGCACCAGCTGCGGGAGCACCGCGTTGCCCAGATCGGCCATCCGCTTGGCGGCGACCAGTGCGTCGTGATGGCGGCGCGGCACCAACACCCAGCCGGTGCGCAGCGCGGGGGCGAGCAGCTTGGAGACGCTGCCGGTGTAGCAGACCCGGTCGGGCAGGGCGCCGCGCAGCGCCGGCACCGGCGGGCGGTCGTACCGGTGCTCGGCGTCGTAGTCGTCCTCCAGCACCAGCCCGCCCCGGCCGGCCCAGTCGAGCAGCTGGCGGCGCCGCTCACCGTGCAGCACCACGCCGGTGGGGAACTGGTGGGCGGGGGTGAGCAGGACGGCCGGGTGCCCGGCGGCGGCCAGCTCGGCGACCCGCAGCCCGTGACCGTCCACCGTCACCGGCGGCGTGTGCAGCCGCCAGTTCGCCAGGTGCTGGCGGACGCCGAGCGAGCCCGGGTCCTCCACGGCCACCGTGTGCACCCCCTGCGGGTGCAGCACCTGGGCGAGCAGGCCGAGCGCCTGGGAGACCCCGGCGACGACCACCACCTCGTCGGGGTCGACGCGGATGCCCCGGGTGCGGGCGAGCCGTTCGGCCACGGCGCGGCGCAGCACCGGGGTGCCGCGCGGGTCGCCGTACCCGAGGGCGGCGGCGTCCAGCCGACGCAGCACCGCGCGTTCGGCCCGCAGCCAGGCCGCCCGCGGGAAGGCCGCGAGATCGGGTACGCCCGGGGTCAGGTCGATCCGGGCGGGGGCGGTGCGCAGCGCGTCGAAGATCGCCGTGCCGGGTCCGGGAACGAAGAGCGCCTCGGGCGAGGGCGGTACGACCACTGTGGACGTCGAGGTGACCACCTCCGGGGCGGCCACGACGACGGTGCCGCCCCGGCCCCGCCCCGCCACCCGCCCCTCCTCGGCCAACCGCTGGTACGCCTCGGTGACCACGCCCCGGGACACCCCGAGATCGGCGGCGAGCACCCGGCTGGCAGGCAGCCGTCCGCCGCGCGGGATCCGGCCCTCGGCGATCGCGGCACGCAGCTCGCCGGCCAGCCACTCGGCCCGGCCGCCGGGCGGGGCGGCGGTGACGTCGAGTTGGAGGAAATCGGAGCCGGCGGTTATGGACTCCTCGGAGGCGTGCGGTTTGGCCCTGGCCACCGGACCATTGTCACCGCAGGGTGGAGGTCGTGACCATCGCCTTCCTGGCCACCACGCTGGTCGTGGTCGCCACCCCCGGCACCGGGGTCGTCTACACGCTCTCCGCCGGGCTGTCCCGGGGCCGCCGCGCCGGGATCGTCGCGGCGCTCGGCTGCACGCTCGGCGTCGTCCCGCACCTGGCGGCGGCGCTCACCGGTCTCGCCGCGCTGCTGCAGGCCAGCGCCACCGCGTTCCACCTGGTGACCTGGCTCGGCGTCGGGTACCTGCTGGTGCTGGCCTGGGCGACGGCGCGGGACCGCTCCGGCTTCGCGTCCGGGGCGACCGACGCCGCCCCACGCCCGGCCCACCGGGTGATCCTGTCGGCCGTGCTGGTCAACCTGTTCAACCCCAAGCCGACGCTCTTCTTCGTGGCGTTCCTGCCCCAGTTCGTACCCGTCGAGGCGCCCGACGCGCCCGCGCGGATGCTGGCCTGCGGCGCCGTGTTCATGCTGGCCACCTTCGTGGTCTTCGCCGGGTACGGGATCTTCGCCGGCACCGTGCGCGACCGGGTGCTGGCCCGGCCCCGGCTGACCGACTGGTTGCGCCGCGCCTTCGCCGGGTCGTTCCTCGCGCTCGGCGTCTCCCTCCTGCTCGCCGACGGATAGGAATCATCGCCATGCGCTTTCAGCACTCCCCCGCCGTCCGCTCGGCCCACCCGGAACTGCTGGCCGGCCTCCTCGCCGCCGAAGGGCTCACCGACCACCCGGCGGTGGACGACCGGATCGCGCACTTCGCCACGATCGCGCGGAACCGGTTGGCCGCCGGGACCGAGAGCGGCTTCCCGGAGATCCAGGCCTGGCGTCGGGCGTTCGCGGCGATGGGCCTGCCGCCCACCCGGTACCGGTGCGCCGCCGAGTCGCTGCTGCGCCGCTACCGCCGCGAGGGGTCGCTGCCGCGGCTGCACCCGCTGGTCGACCTTTGCAACGCGGTCTCGCTGGCGTTCGCGGTCCCGGTCGGGGTGTTCGACCGGGACCGGATCGACGGCGACCTGGTCGTCCGGCATGCGCGCGGCGACGAGGAGTACCTGACCTTCGCGGGCGACACCGAGCGACCCGACCCCGGCGAGGTGATCTTCGCCGACGACGCCGGCCGGGCGCACGCCCGGCGGTGGACGAACCGGCAGAGCGGCTGGTCGGCGGTCCGCGACGGCACCCGCGACGTGCTGATCGTGGTCGAGGCGATGCACGCCCGGGCCGGCGAGGACGTGCCGGCGCTGCTGGCCGTCCTCGTCGCCGAGCTGGCCGAGGGCTGGCGGGCCGACGCGCGGTCGGCGGTGCTGACCGACGCCGCTGCCGGGTACGAGGTGGCCGACCGGCCGGCCCTCGACGGCCGGCCCGGTCAGGCGCTCTCGCCCGGGGCGAGGTACCGGTAGCCGGCGCCGAGCGTCTCGCCGAACCAGCCGTTCACGCTGGCCAGGCCGCGGGAGTTGAGCTGGGCGTCGTGGATCGGGTGGATCCGCGTCGCCCCGACCGCCTGGGCGAACCCGATCGCCTCGGTCAGCTTCAGCCAGGACCCCTGGGCCGGCAGCAGCAACGTCTCCACCGGCTGCCCGGGCAGGTGCAGCGAGTCTCCCGGGTGGTAGACCGCGTCGTCGATCAGGTAGCCGAGGTTGGCGCAGTTCGGCTGGCCGTCGTGGATGACGGCGTGCCGGCCGCCCACCGCGGTCACGGCGAAGCCTGCGGCGGTGAACCGTTCCCCCACGCCGACCCGGGTCACCGGCAGCGGGGCGGTCGCCGGCAGCTCGGCCCCCTCCGGGGCGAACACCGGCACGCCCAGGCCGGCCAGCCGCAGCACGTCGATGTGGTCGGTGTGCTCGTGGGTGACCAGGACGGCGTCCGCCCCGACCAGCGCGTACGGCTCGCTCCAGGTGCCCGGGTCGATGACCAGCACCCGGCCGTCGTGCTCGATGCGTACGCAGGCGTGGGTGTACTTGGTGATCCGCATCGGCCGACGGTACGCCGCACCCGACCGCGTCGCTGACCGTGCCGAGCCGAGCACGAATCGATGTATTGACATAGCAAGGCAACCCATCAGTAACATCTGCGCAACCTCGGATTCCCGAGATCCCCCATCGATCGACGTCCGCCCACGGCGGGCGCCGGTCCGCCGTACCCGCCCACCCCCCGGGGCGCCGGCAGCCGAGAAAGAGGAACGACATGAGGACGCGCATCAGCAGGTGGCTGCTCGTGGTGGCCGTGGCGGTCACCGCCGTCGCCGTAGCGCCCACTCCCGCACAGGCCAGCACCTACACCGCGTCGAGCAATCCGATCCTGTTCGTGCACGGCTGGAACAGCAGCGCGAGCACCTGGAACACGATGATCAGCCGGTTCCAGGCCGACGGCTGGCCGTCGAGCAGCCTGCGCGCCTTCTCCTACAACACCAGCCAGTCGAACGCCACCACCGCCCAGCAGGTCGCCCAGGAGGTCGACAAGCTGCTCGCCAACACCGGCGCGACGAAGGTCGACATCATCACCCACTCGATGGGCGGCCTCTCCTCCCGCTACTACCTGAAGAACCTCAACGGCGGGGCCAAGGTGGACCGCTGGGTCTCCCTCGGCGGCCCGAACCACGGCACCACCTCGGCCAACGTCTGCTTCAGCACCGCCTGCGCGGAGATGCGGATCGGCTCGACCTTCCTGGCCAACCTCAACGCGAGCGACGAGACCCCCGGGGTCCCGGCGTACGGCACCTGGCGGTCGAACTGCGACGGTGTGATCAACCCGGTCGACAGCACGGTGCTCTCCGGGGCGGGCAACACCCTCGCGGCCTGCGTGTCGCACACCAGCCTGCACACGGACGCCACCATCTACGGCCAGGTCCGCGACTTCGTCAACCCGTGATCACGGCGCCGTCGCCCGCCCGCACCGGGCGGCGGCTCCGGACCTGCAACGGACCCGTCCCGGACCCGGCCGGCGGGTCGGCTGCCCCCGCTGCGACGGATCCGCACCCCGACGGTCCACGGCGGGGGCATGATCGGGGGCGTGGAGCGACGACCCGGGTACGGGCACCGCCGGGTGCCGCACACCGCCGACGTACGCATCGAGGCGTGGGCACCGGACCAGGAGAGCTGCCTCGCCGAGGCGGTCGACGCGCTGGTGGAGACCTTCGTCGACCCCGATCGCCTCGGTCAGCTTCAGCCAGGACCCCTGCGCCGGCAGCAGCAACGTCTCCACCGGCTGCCCGGGCAGGTGCAGCGAGTCGCCCGGGTGGTAGACCGCGTCGTCGATCAGGTAGCCGAGGTTGGCGCAGTTCGGCTCGCCGTCGTGGATGACGGCCGGCGTGCCGCCCGCCCACCGCGGTCACGGCGAAACCGGCGGCGGTGAACCGCACCCGGGTCACCGGCAGCTCGGCTCCCTCTGGGGCGAAGACCGGCACGCCGAGACCGGCCAACCGCAGCACGTCGACGTGGTCGGTGTGACCCTGGACGGCTGACCCCGGGTCAGCCCTTCACCACACCGATCGGTGCCAGCCGGACCACCTTCCGGCACAGCCCGCCGCCCTCGGCTGCCTCGATCACCGCCGAGATGTCCTTGTACGCCGCCGGCATCTCCTCGGCCAGGCCCCGCCGGGACGCGCCGCGTACCGCGATGTCCTGAGCCTCCAGCTGGCGGCGCGGGTCCATGCCCCGCTCGGCCTTGACCGCCTGCTTGCGACTCTGCGTGCGTCCGGCGCCGTGGCAGGTGGAGGCGAAGGCGGGCGCGTCCGGCACCCCGGTGAGCACGTACGAGCCGGTGCCCATGGAGCCGGGGATCAGCACCGGCTGTCCCACCTCACGCAGGTCCTCGGGCAGGTCGGCATGCCCCGGCGGCAACGCCCGGGTGGCGCCCTTGCGGTGCACGCAGAGGCTGCGCTGCCCGCCGTCGACAGCGTGAGTCTCGATCTTGGCGAGATTGTGCGAGATGTCATAAACCAGGTCGAGGTCGCGGCCGGTCTCGCGCGTGAAGACCTTGCGAGCGGCGTCGGTCAGCAATTGCCGGTTCGCCCGCGCATAGTTGGCGGCCGCCGCCATCGCGCCGAGGTAGGCGCGACCCTCGTGCGACGACACGGGCGCGCAGGCCAGCTGCCGGTCCGGCACATGGATGCCGTACCGGGTCATCACTTTCTCCATCTGGCGTACGTAGTCGGTGCAGATCTGGTGGCCCAACCCCCTCGACCCGCAGTGGATCATCACGCAGACCTGGCCGGGGCGCAGCCCGAAGGCGGTAGCGACGCTGTCGTCGTACACCTCCTCGACGGCCTGCACCTCCAGGAAGTGGTTGCCGGAGCCGAGGCTGCCGACCTGTCGGGCGCCGCGCTCCACCGCCCGCTCGCTGACCTGCGCCGGGTTGGCGTCGCCGACCGCGCCGTAGTCCTCGCAGCGCGCCAGGTCCCGCTCGACGCCGAACCCCCGCTCCACGGCGTGCCGGGAGCCACCGCGCAGCACCGCGTCGAGCTCCGACTGCTTCGACAGGTGCCACACCGCGCCCTTGCCCATCCCGCGCGGGGTCGCCGCGCCGAGCCCGTCCATCAGCGCGTCCAGCCGGCCGCCCAGCTCGGCGCGGTCGAGGTCGGCGGCGAGCAGCCGCACTCCGCAGGAGATGTCGAAGCCCACGCCGCCCGGGGAGACCACGCCGCCGTCCTCGACGTCGGTCGCGGCGACGCCCCCGATCGGGAAGCCGTAACCCCAGTGCACGTCGGGCATGGCGTACGAGGCGCCGACGATGCCGGGCAGCGTGGCAACGTTCGCCACCTGATCCAGCGACTTGTCCGCCCCGGCATCGGGCAGCAGCGACCGGGACGCGAAGACCACACCGGGCACCCGCATCGGGTCATGCTGGTCGATCCGGAACCGATACGGCGACTCCTCCACCAGCTCCATCCCCGCGGCTACCCGCCCCGGGGCCGCCCTACACCTGCCCGCGCCGGCCCCGCGGTCGGCCGCCGGGGCCCGCAGCGGCGGGCCCCCTGCGGGTACGACAGTTCCGGCCGCCAGCGGCCCGCCGCTGGGGCATGATCGGGGCATGGAGCCGGCGTACGGGCACCGCCGGGTGCCGCACACCGCGGACGTCCGGCTCGAGGCTTGGGCACCGGACCGGGAGGGCTGTCTCGCCCAGGCGGTCAGCGCGCTGGTGGAGACCTTCGTGGAGACGGCCGGCGTCCGACCGGACGCCGAGGCGACCGTGGACCTGCCGCCCGGCGATGACGAGGACCTGCTGGTAGGCCTCCTCGACGAAGTAATCTTCCGGATGGAGACCGAGGGGACGCTGCCCCTGGTCACGCAGGTCGCCCCCGGCGACGACGGCGGGCTGCGGGTGCGCTGGCGCACCGTGGACACGGACGCGGTGGAGCTGGTCGGCGCGGTGCCGAAGGCGGTCTCCCTGCACGCGCTGCGCTTCGCCCGCACCGACGGCGGCTGGTGCTGCGCGGTGACGGTCGACGTCTGACGCCGGCGGGTTGTCAGCCCCTCGCGCAGCGAGCCCCAGGCCTGTTCGAACACCTGGTCACGGCCCACGACGGCTCGCCGTTGCGGCGATTCTGGCACCCGTTACCCTGGCCACCTATCCTGCCGAGTGTGTGCGGCGGCGGCCATCGCCCCGAGGTAGGCCCGCCCCTCCGGGGAGTCGACCGGCGCGCAGGCCAGCTGCCGGTCCGGCACCTCGATGCCGTACCGGGGCATGGCCTTCTCCATCGCCCGGGGGTCGCGCTGCTCGCCTCCCCCGCCGCCGCGTACGTGACGGGGGCGTCATGGCCGGTGGACGGCGGGATGCTGATGATGGGCCCGCAGGCGGCGGCGCTGCCGTCGGACGAGTGGCGCTCGGTCTGAGTCCGTGCCGGGCATCGGGCGGAGTCCGGTCAGCGGTCCGCGCCGGGAAGCCGGGCCGCCAGGTGCCGGCGGGCCCGGGCGACCAGCGCGCCCGGGTCGTCGGCGTAGAAGCGCACCTCGGTCATCGGCGCACTCTCGCCGGCGGGCAGCGGGAAGGAGACCGGTTCGCGCAGCACGACGTCGACGCTGGTCTGGCTGCCGGCGCCCACGTGCAGGATCGCCGCGTCCGCCTCGTGCTCGACCTGGATGGTCCGGCTGGACGGCAGTGAGCGGTAGCGGGCGGAGACGGTGGCGACCGCCGTCCACGGCACCCGGAGGTCGACCGAGGTCCCGGACCGGATTCGCAGCCCCTCGTCACCGACGACGTGGGGGTGCTGCCGCAGGCTGGCGAGCAGTCCGATCATCCAGAGCAGGCCCCAGATGCCGAGCCCGAGCACGGTGTGCCGGAGCCATGGCCACGGCAGGGTGTGCCGCAGGATCAGGTCGAAGACGGGGATCTCGATCGCGGAGAGGGCGATGAAGACGCCGAGGATGGGGGTCACCACCCCGCTGTAGCTGAAGACGTCGGCGCCCGGCGGGCGGGTGACCGGCCGGCGCAGGAGCCACGACCCGAGGCTGCGCCACATGCCCAGTTCGTACGCGACGGCACGGCGTAGCAGCGTCGGGATTCGACCGTCGCGTCCCATCAGTGACTCCTCACGTTTTTGCATTGCAGTCGCAATGTAAAACGCCGGAAGGGTTCGCGTCAATGCGGTCGCATTGTGAAAACATGGGGTGGTGCCGAAGCGGGTGGACCACCGGGAGCGCCGCACCCTGATCGCCGACGCCCTGATGCGGGTGGCGGCGGAACGTGGACTGGAGGCGGTGAGCCTGCGACACGTGGCCGCCGAGGCGGGGGTCTCCTCCGGGATGGTCCAGCACTACTTCCGCACCCGGGACGAGATGATGACCTTCGCCCTGTCGGTGGTGCACGAACATCACGAGGCCCGGATCGGGGCGGCCATCGCCGCGCTCGGCCCGGACCCCGCACCGCGGGCGCTGCTGCGGACCATGCTCGTCGAGCTGCTCCCGCTCGACGAGGCGCGCCGGGCCGACGGGCGGGTGGCGCTGGCGTTCCTGGCGTACACGGCCGTGCGCCCCGAGGTGGCCGCCGGGCTGCACCAGGAGACCGTTGGGTTGCTGGCGTTCCTGGCCGGGCAGATCCGGGCCGGCCGGCCGGCGGACCGACGGGTCGACCCGGACCGGGCGGCGGTGGGGTTGCTGGCCATCGTGGAGGGGCTCGGGGTCTATCTGCTCGGCGGTCACTACCCGGCGGAGACCGCACTGGCCGCGCTCGACGCCCAGCTCGACCTGATCATGGGGCCTACCGACGTGGGGGTCGGCCGCGACCGGGACTGAGGCGACCACCCCGGTCGAGTCTCAGGGCGCCCGTCCCGCCTCCATCTCCGGGCTCGTGCCGGCCGGTGGCCCTTCCGGGCTCGGGTTGACCGGTTCCGGGAAGTGGCAGGCGGTGGCCTGCCCTCCGCCGCGGGGGGTGAGGGCGGGTTCGTCGGTGGCGCAGATGTCCTGGGCCTTCCAGCAGCGGGTGCGGAACCGGCAGCCCGAGGGCGGGTCCAGCGGGGTGGGGACGTCGCCGGTGAGGCGGATGCGACCGGCCGGGGCGAGGGTCGTCACGTCGGGGATCGCCGACAGCAGCGCCTTGGTGTACGGGTGCTGCGGCCGTTCGTAGATGTCGGCGCGGTCGCCGATCTCGACGATCTTCCCGAGGTACATGACGGCGACGCGTTGGCAGAAGTGCCGGACCACGGCCAGGTCGTGGGCGATGAACACGAACGCCAGGTCGAGATCGCGTTGCAGGTCCCGCAGCAGGTTCACCACCTGCGCCTGGATCGAGACGTCCAACGCCGACACCGGTTCGTCGGCCACGATCAGCTTCGGCCGTAGGGCCAGGGCACGGGCGATGCCGATGCGCTGGCGCTGCCCGCCGGAGAACTCGTGCGGGTAGCGGTTGTAGTGCTCCGGGTTCAGGCCGACCAGTTCGAGAAGCTCCTGGACCCGTTTCTTGATCCCGCCGGGCGGATCGATGTGGTTGACCTGCAACGGCATCGCCACGATCCGGCCCACCGTGTGCCGGGGGTTCAGCGACGCGTACGGGTCCTGGAAGATGATCTGCAGGTCCTGCCGCAACGGCCGCAGCGCACCCCGCCGGGCATGCGTGATGTCGCGCCCCGCGAACTCGATCGAGCCGGCGGTGGGTTCCAGCAGCCGGACCAGCATCCGGCCCGTGGTCGTCTTGCCGCAGCCGGACTCCCCCACCAGACCGAGGGTCTCGCCCGGGCGCACGTCGAAGTCGAGGCCGTCCACCGCGCGGACCAGACCCCTGCTGCGGAAACCGGTGCGCACCGGGAAGTGCTTGGTCAGCCCGCGTACCCGCAGCAACGGTTCGGCGGCGGGTCGCGCGGGGGCGCCGGCCGGGAGGCTGGCGTCGACGGCGTTCACCGGGCCACCCCCTGCCCCGCGATCTCCGTCTGGTGGATCCGTTGCCGCTCGGCCTCCGGCAGGTGGCAGGCGACGAGGTGTCCCCGCTCGACCACCTGCCGCAGCTCGGGCACCTCGGTGGACGACCGGGTGCCGTTGCGGCCGGCGTACCGGCAGCGGGGGTGGAACGCGCACCCCGGCGGCAGGTTGATCAACGACGGCGGATTGCCCGGGATGGGCAGCAGGTCCGCGTCGGCGTCACCGTGCAACGACGGCACGCTCGACAGCAGACCCCAGGTGTACGGATGCTGCGGCCGCCGCAACACCTGCGCGACACTCCCCCGCTCCACCGCCCGGCCCCCGTACATCACCAGGACATCGTCCGCGACCTGCGCCACCACCCCCAGGTCATGGGTGATCAGGATGATCGCCGAGTGGAACTCGGACTGAAGATCGGCCAACAGATCCAGGATCTGCGCCTGCACCGTCACGTCCAACGCCGTCGTCGGCTCGTCGGCGATCACCAGATCCGGGTCGTTGACCAACGCCATCGCGATCATCGCCCGCTGCCGCATCCCACCGGAGAACTCATGCGGATACTGGTCGAACCGCCGCCCCGGCTGCGGAATCCCCACCCGGCCCAGCATGTCCACCGCCCGGGCCCGCGCCTCCCGCCTCCCCGCCCCCGGGGAATGCACCCGGTACGCCTCGGCGATCTGCCGCCCCACCGGGTAGTACGGATGCAACGCCGACAACGGATCCTGGAAGATCATCGACAGGTCCCGGCCCCGCAACCGGCGCATTCCCTCCTCCGACAGGCCGACCAGGTCCCGCCCGCCGAGGAGGATCCGCCCCGAGATCCGGGTACGCCGGGGGTCGTGCAGACCCATGATCGCCAGTGAGGTCACGCTCTTGCCGGAGCCCGACTCGCCGACGATGCCCAGCGTTCGCCCCTGGGCGACGGTGAACGACACCCCGTCCACCGCCCGCACCACTCCGTCGGCGGTGTCGAAGCTGACCCGCAACTCCTCCACCCGCAGGTAGGGGCCCGTTTCCCGGCGCGGTGCCGGGACAGCCGTGTCCGTCATCGCCACCCTCCCTTCAGTTCAGTCGCACCCGGGGGTCGATGGCCGCGTACAGCAGGTCGACCACGATGTTGGCGACCACGATGAACACCGCGGCCAGCAGCACGGTGGCCATCACCACCGGCAGGTTGAGGAACTGCACCGCCTCCACGGTGGCCTTGCCGAGCCCCTGCAACCCGAAGATGCTCTCCGTGATGAAGGTGCCGCCCAGCGAGGTGCCGATGTCCAGGCCGGCGATGGTGACGATCGGGGTGATCGCCGCGCGCAGCGCGTGCCGCAGGTGCACCCGCCGCCGCGACAGCCCCTTGGCCCGGGCGGTGCGGACGAAGTCCTCGGAGAGCGTCTCCAGCATCTGCGCCCGGGACAGCCGGGCGTAGATGGCGGAGTTGAGGAAGCCCAGCGTCATCCAGGGCAGCAGCAGCCCGACCGCCCAGCGCAGCGGGTTCTCGGTGAACGGCGTGTAACTGGGGAAGGGCAGCAGGCCGGTGGCGTAGACCAGGACGTAGAGCAGGATCAGGCCGAAGAAGTAGACCTGCATGGACGCACCGGCCAGGCTGATCCCGATCGCCAGCCGGTCGAAGACCGTGCCCCTGCGCAGCGCCGAGATCATGCCGAGGCTGATGCCGAGCAGCAGCCAGACCACCGCCCCGCCGGCGACGATGCTGACGGTCACCGGCAGCCGCTGGGTGATGATCTCGGTGACCGGCTGGTTGTTGCGGAACGAGTAGCCCAGGCACGGCGCCGGGCAGGCCCGGCTGAAGTCACCCGAGCCGTAGGTGCGGCCCACGGCGACGCCGCGGACGAAGTCCAGATACTGCCGGGGCAACGGCTGGTCGATGCCGAGGCGCTGCTCGACCTGCGCGATGTCCTCGGCCGTGCAGTTCTTGCCGCACATCACCCGCGCCGGGCTGCTCGGCACCGCGAAGAAGAGCCCGAAGGTGACCAGGCTGATGACGATAAGGGTGGCGACCGCGACGAGCAGCCGACGGACGATGAACCGGACCACGGGACACCTCCTGTGACCCGGTGGGGGCGACGCGCCGGGCGCCGCCCCCACCGGCGGTCACTGCTTCACGTAGATGGTGTTGGCCTGGATGATGCCGAAGGCGTCGCTGAGGAACGCGTTGCCGACCTTCGAGCCGTGCAGCTCGTACGTCGCGTCGTAGTAGCAGGGCACGACCGGCACGTACTCGGACATGATCTTCTTGTCCAGGGCCATCCAACCGGCGTCCTGCTCCGCCGCCGAGAGGTTCCGAACCCGGTCGATCTCGGCGCTGAGCGCGGCCTCGTTGAGGTAGGAGAGGTTGTTGTTCCCCTCGGCCACGATCTCCCGGCCGTCGTAGACCGGCGGGATGACCGTCGAACCGGTCGGCCAGTCCGATCCCCAGCCGCTGAGGTAGAGGTCGTACGGGTTGTTCTTCCGGCCGATCTCGTCGTAGTAGCTGCTGTTGTCGATGGACTTCATCACGATGTCGAAGCCCATGTCGGTGAGGTTCTTGCGCAGCGCCTCGGCCTGCTGGGTGCGGATCTCGGTGTTGGAGTGGGCCAGCACCAGCTTCGGCCGCTTGCCGGCGAGCAGCTCGGTCACCTTGGCCTTGTCGCCGTTGACCGGGGCGTTGAACACGTCGTACTTCTGGAAGCCGGCGGTGGTCGGGGACATCAGGGTGGTGGCCGGGGACCCGGCCGCCTGCCCGCCGATGGCCTTGAGCACGGCGTCCTTGTCGACCGCGTAGTTCAGCGCCTTGCGGATGTTCAGGTCGGTGACCCGCTGGGTGTTGATGTCCAGCACCCAGGTGTACTGGGTGGGGCCCTTGACCACCCGGTCGGCGACGCCGGCGGAGGTGGTGCGGGGCAGCACCGCCGGGGGTACGTCGACCCAGCTCAGCGCGGCCTGGTCGGCCGGGGCGTCGGCGACCAGCCGCTCGGCGATCTGCGCCGACTCCAACCCGAAGGTGAACCGGAACCCGTCCGGGTACGCGGTACGCAGCGGGTCGGTCTTCGGGTCCCAGTTCGGGTTGCGCTCCAGTTCCAGCGCCACGTCCCGCTGGTACGACTTCACCTTGTACGGCCCGGACGAGAAGGGCCGCAGGTCGTACTGGTCCCGGGTGTCCTTGCCGGCGGGCACCGGCGCGCTGGTCGGCAGCGCGGCGGCGTACGGCAGGTCGCAGTGCGCCTCGGGGAAGGTGAAGCGGATGGTCCGGTCGTCGGGGGTGGTGATCCCGTCGGGGACGGCCTTGCCGCCGTCGTACGGTCCCTTGTAGGTGGCGTTGTACGCCCCGCCCGGGTACAGCCACTGCTGGATGTAGTGCGGCCCCTCGTTGAGGCTCGGCGCGAACGAGCGGCCGATCCCGTACGCCACGTCCTTGCTGGTCACCGGCGAGCCGTCCTCGTACTTCACCCCCTCGCGGAGGGTGAACTGCCAGACCTTGCAGTCGCCGTTGACGTCCTTGCCCGGATCGGTGGCCAGGTCGCCGACGAGCAGCAGCTTCCCGGTGCCGTCCTCCTTGTAGCCGTTGAGCGCCCGGTAGATCAGGCCGCCGGTCACCTGCTGGACGTTGACGTAGTTGCGGGCCGGGTCGAGGTGCTCGAAGTCCGACACCTGCATGACGGTGAGCGTGCCGCCTCTGCTGGCGCCGTCGACGGCCTTGGCGGGGCCCTGGTTGTCGGCGGCCTCGTAGGAGATCGACCCGGTCTGGGTCTTGGCCTTCTCCTCCTCACCGCCCCCACCCGAGTCGGTGGTCCTGGTGCAGCCGCCGGCGGCGAGCGCCACGGCCAGGACACCACAGGTCAGTGTCCGGGTTCTTCCTCGCACGGTGTTCTCCCTTCCCGCCCGGTCGGCCGCGCCGGCCGGGCGTACGTGCACCGATGGCCGGGGGTTACCGGGTTGACCGGGGATCCAGCGAGTCGCGCAGGGCGTCACCGAAGAGGTTGAACGCCAGGACCAGCAGGAAGATCGTCAAACCGGGGAACAGGGTGTACCAGGGGTCGCTCGCGACGTAGCCGATGCTGTTGTAGATCATGCGGCCGAGGTCGGGCGTGGGTTCGGTGACGCCGATGTTGACGAAGGCCAGGGCCGCCTCCACGGCGATGAACTGCGGCACGTTCAGCGAGACGGTGACCAGGATCGGCGCCCAGATGTTCGGCAGCAGCTGGCGGAACAGGATGTGTCCGGTGCCGGCGCCGGCGGCGCGGGCGGCCTCCACGAACTCGCGCTCCCGCAGCGAGATCACCTGACCGCGGACCAGGCGCGCGGTGTACGTCCAGCTGAACAGGCCGAAGGTGGCCACGATCAGCGCGATCCGGAAGCTCGGCGGCGGCGCCTCCCGCTCGGTGTAGAAGCGGTCCTCGAGGATCGGGATCACGGCCAGCGCGAAGATGAGGAACGGAAACGCCAGCGTCACGTCGATGAACCAGTTGATCAGCCCGTCCAGCCAGCCGCGCGCATAGCCGGCGACGATTCCGACGGCCACCCCGATGGTCGACGCCAGCAGGGCCGAGGCGAACGCGATGAACAATGAGGTCCGCAGTCCGTGGACCAGTTGCAGCAGAATGTCCCGGCCGCTTCCCGGCTCGAGCCCGAGCAGATGATCGGCACCGATACCGCCGGCGTATCCCACCGGCATGCCGAAGTCATTGAGCCGGTCGACGAACTTGTCGGTCGGGTCGATTCCGGTGAGTCGTCCGATCAGTGGCGCGGCGAGCGCCACCAGGGTCGCGACCAGCAGCACCAGCGCGCTGGCCAGGGCGGTCCGGTCCCGCTTGAGGCGCAGCCAGGCGAGCTGGTTGGGCGATCGGGAGACGATGTCCCGGTGCGGTCCGGGCGGCGGTGAATCGGCCGGCGAATTGACGGCGACGGCCGCGTCGACCGCTTCCGCCTCGCGCGGCGCGGACAGTGACGGCGGGTGGGACATGTCGCTCATCGCGGGCCCCCTCATCGACAGCGGAACGGGGTGATGAGGCGACCGTAAACCGCTGCGAGGGGGCGATAAGAATCGTTCCGGTAACGGCTGTTCCGGTTGTCGTGAATCGGCAACGATCCGGTTTCGGCGATGGCTCTTTGCCGTAACGGCGCAATTCGGTTGTCCCGACCGGGCAACGATCCGGTAAAGCCGGAGACATCCATTGCCGTCGCAGCGGCATTCGGTTGTCAGCCGGACGGCCATTCATGGATCGAGCGCGCGCGCCACTGCGGCCAATCCGGCAGGGTGTCACACCCGACGACGCCGCACCAACCTCCGGTGCAACAACTCGTGACTCTTCGCGTTCACACCGTCCACCTAGGGTTTGCCACGGTCCGGCCACACGACGGCCGGGCGCCACCGGCCCCCGCCGGGGCCACGACGGAAGGACACCACCATGCCCTTCGCCCGACGCGCCGCCACCCTCGCCGTGGCCGCCACCCTCACCAGCCTCGCCGCCGGCACGGCTCTGCTGCCCGGGGCCGCCGAGGCCGCGCCCCGACCCGGCCCGGAGACCCCGTCGGTGCTCGTGCTCCGGATGGACCGGCCGGCCGCCGGGGAGCACCGCTCCGCCCTGCTGATCTGCGGGCCCACCGGCGGCACCCACCCCGACGCCGCGACCGCCTGCCGCACCGTCGCCCGCGTCGACGGCGACCTCGACGCTCTCGGCACCGACCAGGGGCCCTGCCTCCTGGAGTACGCCCCGGTCACGGTCCACGCCTGGGGGTTCTGGCAGGACCGGCCGGTGGCCTGGTCGAAGACGTACGACAACCGGTGTCGGATGCTGCGCGGCACCGGCGCGTTGTTCGCCTTCTGACCGCCCCCCGGCGCGGCGCCCGCTCCTGGGGAGCGGGCGCCGCGCCTCCGGCGGTCACGTCGCGTGCGAGATGGACGACCGGGTGATCCACCAGAACTGGGCGGCGAAGGCGAGCAGCACCACCAGCACGCCCACCGTGATCGCCATCGCCGAGCCGATGACCAGGGCGAGCAGCAGCGTGACGCTGGCGCCGAGCAACAGCGCGTTGACCGCGCCGATCATCGCCGCCGTGGTGAGCAGCAACTGGAAGCGTCCGGGAGTGCCGCCGACCGCCCGCCAGGCGGCGCGGGCCACGTCCTCGTCGGTCGCCGCGTCGGCGAAGAAGTCGTGCCCTCCGCCGAACTGCCGGTGGTAGAAGCCACGGATGCGTTGGAGCCGCTGCAGCGACAGCGAGTTCTCCACCATGTTCTGCACCAGCCGGAAGAAGGTCAGCAGCCCGGTGACCACCAGCGTGGGCAGCACCGCCGCCAGGTACGGCCGGAGCAGTTCCCCGCTGGTGGAGACGAAACCGAGCCCGACCAGGGACGCCGACAGCAGCGTGAGGAAGACCGTGGCCCGGCCGACCGACTCGGCGATGGTCGCGCCGCGGGAGGTCTGCAGCGCGAAGTGCTCGGTGGTCAGGGCGGTGAGCAGCGCCTGCTCCCGCTCCTTGTCGTCCATTCCCCGCGACCCCCGCTGCCTCGGCTAGAACCACCCTATGCAGCGGCCCGTTCGGGGCGGGCCGGAACGCTGTCGCTCCCCTCGGCCGGGCCGCCGGCCCCCTGACGGACAATGGGGGTGCCCGCGCCGCGGGACGACGCCCGAGCCGCAGGAGACCGCCCACCGTGTCCGAAACCCCCCGCGCCGCCCCGGAGCTGCGCGCCGACTGCGGCCGGTGCGTCGGGCTGTGCTGCGTAGCCCCGGCCTTCGCCGCGTCGGCCGACTTCGCCCTGGACAAGCCGGCCGGCCGACCCTGCCCGAACCTGCGAGCCGACTCCCGCTGCGGCATCCACGACCGGCTGCGCGAGCGGGGATTCCCCGGCTGCACCGTCTTCGACTGCTTCGGCGCCGGCCAGCAGGTCACCCAGGTCACCTTCGGCGGCCGGGACTGGCGCGACGACCCGGCCACCGCGGCGGCGATGTTCGCCGCCTTCACCGTGGCCCGACCGCTGCACGAGCTGCTCTGGTACCTCACCGAGGCGGTGGCGCTCACCGCCGCCGGCCCGCTGCGCGACGAACTGGTCGCCGCGCGCGAGGAGACCGGACGCCTCACCGACGCCGACCCGGACGTGCTGCGCGCCGTCGACGTGGACGCGCAGCGGGCGCGGGTCAACCTACTGCTGTCCCGGGCCAGCGAACGGGCCCGGGCCGGTACCGACGGCGTCGACCGACGGGGCGCGGCGCTGTTCGGCGCCGACCTGCGCCGGGTGCGCCTGGTGGGGGCGAACCTGCGCGGCGCCGTCCTGGTCGGCGCCGACCTGCGCGGGGCGGACCTGCGGCTGGCCGACGTCACCGGCGCGGACCTGCGCGGCGCGGACCTGCGCGGCGCCGACCTGTCCGGGACGCTCTTCCTGCACCAGTCACAGCTCGACGCGGCCCGGGGCGACCGGCACACGGTGCTCCCGGCGGCGCTGCGCCGCCCCGGGCACTGGTCCGGGCTGACCCTCACCCCGGTACCGCGCCCGGGTGACGGCGCGACCGGTGGCCGGCGGGCCGGCGCGGCAGCCCGGCGGGGGCGCGGCCCGCGCCGCTGAGGTCCCGGCCGGCGGGTTTGCCGGCCCGTGTGGCGGGCAGGTACGTCGGCATGACGGATGAACGACGCACCGACCGGGCCAGCACAGACGAGCCGGACGGCGTATCGGCGTACGAGGCGTCGTTGCGACCGCCGGGCGACTCGCTGCGCAGCACCGACGACACCGGCGACGACTTCGCCGACCTGCCGGCCGAGGAGCACCTGTCGGCGCGGGAGACCAGCCGCGCCGGCTACGACGTGGACGCGGTCTCCGGGACGGCCGACCCCTCCGAGGAGGAGGCGGTCAACCCGCCCACGGAGTGACGACGGCACCCGCTGAGCATCGGCCCGGTCGGCGACCTCCGACCGGGCCGCGGTCTGTCCGGTGGGCGAGGCTCAGCGGCCCGCGCCGACCGCCGCCCGCGCCTCGGTCATCCCCCGGTTGGCCAGCGCGTCGGCCCGCTCGTTCTCCGGATGGCCGTTGTGCCCCTTCACCCAGTGCCAGGACACCTCGTGCCGGCTGCAGGCCGCCTCCAGCCGCTGCCACAGGTCCGCGTTCTTCACCGGCTGCTTCGCCGCGGTGAGCCAGCCGTTGCGCTTCCACGACGCCAGCCAACTGGTGATGCCGTTGCGCACGTAGGTGCTGTCGGTGTGCAGCCGCACGGTGACCGGCCGCGTCAGCGCCTCCAGGGCCTCGATGGCCGCGGTCAGCTCCATCCGGTTGTTCGTCGTCGGGGTGGCCTCCCCGCCGCACAGTTCCCGCTCGTGCCCGCCGTAGCGCAGCAGCACGCCCCAGCCGCCCGGCCCGGGGTTGCCGCTGCACGCCCCGTCGGTCCAGATCTCCACGGCCCCGCCGGTCTGCGCCTCCACCATGCCCAGAACCTACCGCCACCGCCCGGCGCGACCCGGAGCGACCGGCCCCGGCGTGGCGCGTCGAGGGCTACCGGCCGGCCTGACCCGCCGGCACGGGCCGCAACCGGGCGCGCAGCCGGCCGGCGGCATCCCCGAGCACCGCCGAGGTCATCGGCAGCAGGGGGCTGGACCGCATCACCGCCAGATCCTCGGCCGGCGTGGTGGCGCCGTCGAGGAACCGCAGCACCCGCTCGGCCGGGTTGCGGTCGAAGAGCCGGTCGAAGAACTCCGGCCCGCCCACCGCGCCCCGGTCCAGCGCGCGCAACGCGACGGCGTCCATCCACCGGTGCCGTCCCGGGTAGGCCGGCCGGGGCACGGGGGCCCGGCCGGACGACAGCGCGCGGGCCACCTCCTCGGCCTGCCGGTGCATCGCGGAGAAGGTGAACCCGGTCGACGGCCGGGTCGCCCCGCCGGCGGTGCCGAGCCGGACCACCCGCGCCGACGGTCGGGCGTCGAACGGGGCGTCGGTCATCGGGATCACCCCGTCCTCCACCTCCCGGACGGTCAGCGCGGACAGGTCCAGGCCGAGCAGGTCGGCGTAGCCGCGCAGCCCGGCGTCGTAACCGGCGTCGGTGAGCGGCGCCGGGGAGAACTCGGTGTACTCGACCAGGGCGTACCGGTCGCTGACCGGCAGCACGTACCCGAACGAGACGCCCCGGGCCGGCTGCGGGGTGCGGAAGTCCATCAGCACCGCCCGGGCCGGGTCGAAGACCCCGGTGGCGGACTCCAGCCACCAGCCACGGAAGTGCTGCAACCAGCTGGTCCGCCCCGGCCGGCGCGGCGGCCGGGGCCGGGAGTCGAGAACCCAGCCGGCCCGCAGCAGCCCCCGCCCGTCGGCGTCCCGCACGACCACCCCGGCGCCGTCGTCGTCGAGCGCCCCGACCGCCGCGTCGAGCCGGGTGACGCCGAGGCGCCGCTCCGCCTCGGCGGCGCGTTCGTACACCGGCGCGGAGCGCAGCATGGCGTAGCGCAGCGGCGCCAGGTCCAGCCGCCGCCGCCCGGCCGGGGTGGCCACCTCGACCTGCCGCCAACTGGCGCTGAGCATCGGGTCAAGGTCGGAGCCGGGGCTGCCCCAGAACGCCCAGGTACGGTCCTGACCCCGCTTGCGCACCGGGTCGACCACGGCGATCCGCAGGTGTCGCAGGTCGTGCCGGTCCAGGGCGGCGAGCAGCAGGGAGCCGGCGCCACCGCCCCCGACCAGGGCCACGTCGACTTCGTCCACCCGACCACGCTGTCACACCGGCCGTCCCGCCCGCGCGGACCCCCACGGCCGCGCCGTCCACCGGCCGTCCGGATCTCCTCGCCGCGCACCGTCGCCCCGGTTCGGTGCTGGTCGCGGGCGGCGTGACGGAGCCGACCCGGCGCCGGCCGCCCGAAGCGCCTGCCGGCGGCGGCGCGTAGGTTCGGTACCGGCGGATCACCGGTACAGGGGGCATCATGGCGGGCACGGAGCGGACAGCACTGCGGGTCGGGCTGCTCGGGTACGGGGTGGCCGGGCGGGTCTTCCACGCCCCGCTGATCGCCGCCACCCCCGGGCTGACGCTGCACGCCGTGGTCACCGCCAACCCGGAACGCCGCGAGCAGGTCCGCCACGAGCACCCTGACGCCCGGCTCGTCGACGACCCGGACCTGCTGTGGCGGGCCCCGGACGCCCTCGACCTGGTCGTGGTGGCGACGCCGAACAAGCAGCACGTGCCGATGGCCCGGGCCGCGATCGCGGCCGGCCTGCCGGTCGTGGTGGACAAGCCGCTGGCCGCCTCCGCCGCCGAGGGCCGCGCGCTGGTCGACGAGGCGCGACGGCGGAACGTGCCGCTGACGGTGTTCCAGAACCGCCGCTGGGACGGCGACTTCCTGACCGCCCGCCGGCTCGTCACGCAGGGCGAGCTGGGGCGGGTGACCCGCTTCGAGTCCCGGTTCGAGCGGTGGCGGCCGGCCATCAAGCCGGGCTGGCGGGAGAAGGGCGCCCCCGACGAGGCCGGCGGCGCCCTGTACGACCTCGGCGCCCACCTCGTCGATCAGGCGGTGCAGCTCTTCGGGCCGGTCAGCCACGTGTACGCCGAGGTCGACCGGCGGCGGCCGGGCGCGCAGGTCGACGACGACGCGTTCGTGGCGCTCACCCACGCCGGCGGGGTCCGCTCCCACCTCTGGATGAGCGCGCTGGCCGCACAGCTCGGACCGCGGCTGCGGATCCTCGGCGACCGCGCCGCCTACACCAGCTACGGGCTGGACGTGCAGGAGGACGCGCTGCGCGACGGCGCCCGACCGGACGCACCGGGCTTCGGCGAGGTCACCCCCGACCGGTACGGACAGCTCGGCGTGGACGGTGAACTGCGCCCGGTGCCCACCGAGGCCGGCCGCTACCTCGACTTCTACGCCCAGGTGGCCACGGCGCTGCACGACGGCGCGCCGATGCCGGTCGACCCGCACGACGCCGTGGAGACGGTCGCGCTGATCGAGTTGGCGCACCGGTCCGCCGAGCGGGGCGAGGTGCTCGCCGTCGCCGCGAGCTGACCTCAGCCGGCGGCGACCGGCTGACGCGGCTGGTCCGGCTCGGCGTACGCGGCGGCCACGGTGGCCCGGTCGAAGACCCGCCAGGTGGCGGCCGACACCGCCACCGCCACCACGAAGCCCACCCAGTACGGCGCGGTCAGCCCGAACCTGGCGGCCACCACCCCGCCGAGCAGCGCCCCGGCGCAGTTGCCGCCGGCGGCGACGAACAGGGTGGTGGCGCCGACCCGACCGCGCAGCGTCGACGGTGTCAGCCGCTGGCGCAGGGAGTTGAACACGATGCCCCACAGCGACCCGTGCACGCCGAACGCGAAGAGCGCGAACCCGATCAGCCGGGCGCTGGTCGAGGCGGCCAGGGCCAGGTGCAGCCCCGCCTCGACCAGCAGGCCGATCCGGACCGTCCAGGTGGCGGTGACCCGGGCGACGAGGCGGTCGCCCACGGCCGCGCCGAGCAGCCCGCCCACCGACATGCAGGTGAACAGCAGGCCGTAGCCGACCTGGTCCAGGTGCAGACGGTCGCGGGCCAGCAGCACCAGCACCGCCAGCGCGGCGGTGAGGGTGAGGTTGAGCAGGCCGATCAGCACCGCCATGGTGCGGAGCAGCCGCTGGCCGACGAGGAACCGGAACCCCTCGGTGATCTCCGCGCGCATCGACCGGCGCGCCGGCCGGTCGGTGCCGTCGCCATCCCGGTACGACCCGGCGACCAGCGCGACGAGGATCGCGCTGAGCGCGTACGTGCCGGCGTTGACCAGGAACGGGACGCTCTCCGCGACGACGAAGAGAAACCCGCCGAGCGGGCCGGCCAGCATTCCGTTGGCCAGCGTGGTGCCGCCACCCAGCCAGCCGTTGGCGCGTTCCAGCCGGGACCGGGGCACCACCGCGGGCAACATCGCCTGGCTGGCCGAGCGGAACACGATCTCCCCGGTGTTCACCAGGAACAGCACCCCGTACAGCAGCGGCACGCCGGCCCGGCCGGTCAGCATCGCGGCCCCGAGCACGGCCAGCGCGGCGACGCGTACCCAGTCGATGGCCACCATCAGCCGACGCCGGTCCAGCCGGTCCGCCAGCACCCCGCCGGGCAGCGCGAAGAGCAGCCAGGGCAGCCACGCCACCCCGGACGCCGCGGCCACCACCAGCGGGTCGTCGGTGCGCGCCGCCACGTAGAGCGGCGCGGCGACCGTGGCCATGCCGCTGCCCAACGCCGATAGCGTGCTCGCCGCCCAGAGCTTCCCGAACCGTGCGTCCAGCCGTTCCCCCGTCACGGTCGGCAACCTACCAGCGGCGCCGGACGCGAATCGGTGTTGAGCACGCGCGGCGGGGTGTGCGACGGTCTGCCGGTGACCGACTACCGCACCCTCAACCGCGCCAACTGGGACGAGCGGGCCCCCGCCCACGCCGCGTCGCCGGACTACGCGGTGGACCGCCTCGTCGCCGACCCCGAGCACCTCAGCGAGGTGGTCCGCTTCGACCTGCCCCGCCTCGGCGACGTGGCCGGGCTGCGCGGGGTGCACCTCCAGTGCCACATCGGCACCGACACCGTGTCGCTGGACCGGCTCGGCGCCCGGATGACCGGGCTGGACTTCTCCGGCGCCTCCCTCGCCCAGGCCCGCTCGCTGGCCGAGCGCGCCGGCGCGGCCGTCGACTTCGTCGAGGCCGACGTGTACGACGCCCCCGAGGTGCTGGAGCCGGGCGGCTTCGACCTGGTCTACACCGGCGTCGGGGCGCTCTGCTGGCTGCCGGACATCCGCCGCTGGGCCGCCGTGGTGGCCACGCTGCTACGCCCCGGCGGCCGGCTCTTCCTGCGTGAGGGGCACCCGATGCTCTGGGCGCTCGACGAAACCCACCCCGAGGGGCTGCTGGTGGTCGAGCACCCGTACTTCGAACGGCCCGAGCCGCTGGTGTGGAACGAGCCCGGCACGTACGTCAGCACCGACGTGGCGTTCCAGCACCACACCACGCACGAGTGGAACCACGGCCTCGGCGAGGTGGTCACCGCGCTGCTCGACGCCGGCCTCGACCTGACCATGCTGGTGGAACACGACAGCGCCCCCTGGGACGCGCTGCCCGGCCGGCAGGTCAAGGACGCCCACGGCGAGTGGCGGCTCGCCGAGCGGCCGTGGCGGCTGGCCCAGACGTACACCCTCCAGGCCCGGCGGCGATAACATCCGCCATGCCCGTCACCAACCCCTGGCTCGCCGGCCCCACCCCCACCGCCCGGCTGGACCGCGAACGGCTCGCCGAGCGGATCCTGAACCTGCTGTCGTCGCAGAACATGTGCGTGCTGGCCACCGCCGGTCCGGACGGCCCGCTCGCCACCCCGGTGCGCTACTTCCACCTCGACTTCGCCGTCATGTTCACCGCCGCGGCGGCGTCCCCGAAGATGCGCAACATCGCCGCCGACCCCCGGGTCTCCGTGGGGGTGTTCGCGCCGCTGGTCGGGCAGGCCAGCAGCCGCGGCGCGCAACTCTTCGGGCGGGCCCGCGTGCTCGGCCCCGACGACGCCGACTTCGGACACTGGTGGCCGGCGGTGCGCTGGCAGTCCGACCATGTGGAGCGGTCCCGGTCGCTGGACGAGCCGCCGACCGGGCCGCTGGTGGTGGTCGAGGCGGACCGGATCGTCTACACCGAACACTGGCTGCGCCGCGACGGGTACGCGCCACGCCAGGTCTGGCGGCGGGCCGGCTAGCGCCCTGATCAGGCGGCAGGGCGCAGGCGGTAGACCACCTGCCGCCGCAACTCCGCCGGCTCGTCCGGGTGGTCGAAGTGGTCGGCCGGTGAGGTGGTCATGCCGAGGCGGCGCATCACCGCCTGCGACCGTACGTTGGTGGCCGTCGTGATGGCCAGGATCTCGGCCAGGCCGAGGGTGTCGAAGCCGTACGCCAGGGCGACCCGGGCCGCCTCGGTGGCGTACCCGTGGCCCCAGGCGGAGCGGGCCAGCCGCCAGCCGACCTCCACCCCGTCGACGGGCACCTCCTCGTCGACGTCGTCGAGGCCGGTGAAGCCGACGAACTCGCCGGTGCCCCGGACCTCCACCGCCCAGAAGCCGTACCCCTTGCGGTCCAGGTCCTCCTGAAAGGACCGCACCGAGTCGGCGGACTGTTCGGGGGTGAGCAGCGGGCCGAGGAACTCGCGGACCTGCGGGTCGGCGTTCATCGCCGCCCAGGCCGGCACGTCGGACTCCCGCCAGTCGCGCAGGACCAGCCGTTCGGTGTGGATCTCCATCCCGGGAGGGTAGCGACGGCCCGACGGCGCGGCACCTCGATATCGTCCCTGCCAGGTCACCACCTGTAGAGCGTCCTAGGAGGCTAGCCCCGACTCGGGCGGCAGACCGGCCGGCCGACACGACCGGCCCGGGCGGTCCACGCCGGCCCCCGTCCTGCTCCGGCGTGCACCGCCCGGAGTTCAGCGGTCGGCGGTGCGGCGCAGCCCCGGGATCAGCAGGCCCGCCGCCAGGTGCAGGACCAGCAGCGTCACCGTCGCCGGCGCCCCCACTCCCCCGGTCAGCGGCCCGAGCAGCGACACCAGCAGCACCGCTACCGCGATGCCGGTCCACACCACCCGGGCCCGTCCGGTGAGCCGTTCCAGCAGGGCGAGCAACGCCCACCCGGCGAGGCCCGCCACCACGGTGGTGACCACGACCGCGCCGGGACCGACCCGCCGGTCCGCGGCACCGCTGCGGGCGACCAGGTCGACGCCGGCCAGCGGCACGGCCACCACCCAGACGACGAGGGCGGCGACGGTGGCGGCCAGCACCGCCAGGGCGCGGTCGCGGCGGCGCGACGACCGTACGACGGGGGGCGTTGCGGCGGACACGGTGTTCATCGGCGCTACCTCCGAGGGCGGGCCGCCGCCGGTGCGGCGGGCACTGACAGCACGCTAGGTCCGCGCGGCCGTCCGGCGGATCGGGCCGCGGACGGGTTCCCGGGTACGACCAGCGGACCACCCCGCACCCCGATCTCCGTCCCGCGACCGATGAGGGTCGGGGCACGGTCGGCCTAGCATCCTGGTGTGTGCCGCTGGTCCAGATCCACTGTCCACCTGCTGATCGACAGCGGGATCGCCGTCGTGCTCCTCGGTCTCGCGCTGAGCGCCCTCGCGGTGTCCCCCGCGGGCCCGGCCGCGAGGTCCGCCGGGGTCGGCCTGGCCGTGATCCAGGCGAGCTGTCTGCTGTGGATGCGCCACCGACCCGGGTACGCCCTCGCGGTGGCCACGGTCGCCGGGATCGGGCTCGAGGCGATCTGCCCGGAGCTGGGCTGGCTGGGCCTGGTCGCGGTGCCGTTGAGCTACTACGCCCGGCTGCGGCCGCCCCGGGCGTCCCTGCCGGTGACGGCGTTGCTGCTGGCACCCACCCCGTGGAAGCTGGTCACCGGTGACCGGCGGGACCTGCTGCTCGCGGTGCTCGGGGTGACCGTCGGCTGGGCGCTCGGGGAGTTGCAGCGCGGCGCGGCCCAGCGCCGGCGGGTCCGGCGCCGGCAGGTCGTCGTGCGGGAGCGGGAACGCATCTCCCGTGAGCTGCACGACGTGGTCGCCCACCACGTCTCGGTCATCGCCGTGCAGGCCGCCGCGGCGGAGGACGTCTTCGACCTGCACCCCGAGCAGGCCCGGGCCGCGCTCGGGTCGATCGGCACCGCCGCCCGGTCGGCGCTGACCGAGCTGCGCGCGATGCTGCACACCCTGGCCGTGGACGACGCCGTGGACCCGGCGGGACCGCAGCCCGGCCTGGCACAGCTCGACGCGCTGGCCGAGGCGGTGGGCGCCGTCGGACTGCGGGTCGACCTGCACCGCGACGACCTCGGCGAGGCGCTGCCCGACGGGGTGGAACTCTCGGCGTACCGGATCGTGCAGGAGTCGCTGACGAACACGTTGAAGCACGGCCGGGCCCGCCGGGCCGACGTCACCGTCGGGTACGCCGACGGGGTGCTGCGGGTGGAGATCGTCGACGACGGCACCGCCGCACCCCGGCGGACGGAGAACGCCGACGGCCACGGCATCCCCGGGATGCGGGAGCGGGTCCGGCTGCTGGGCGGCAACCTCGACGCCGGTCCGCTGCCGACCGGCGGCTTCCGGGTGCGGGCCCGGATCCCGGTGGTCTCGTCGTGACCATCCGGGTGGTGGTCGCCGACGACCAGGACCTCGTCCGCACCGGACTGACAATGATCATCAACGCCCGAGCCGACCTGGCGGTCGTCGGTGAGGCCGCCGACGGGGCCGAGGCCGTCACGGTCGCCGAGCGGACCCGCCCGGACGTGGTGCTGATGGACGTCCGGATGCCCCGCCGCGACGGCATCGCCGCCACCCGCGATCTGGTGGCCGCCGGCAACCCCGCCCGGATCGTCATGCTCACCACCTTCGACCTGGACGAACCGGTGTACGCGGCGTTGCGCGCCGGGGCCAGCGCCTTTCTGCTCAAGGACACCCGACCGGCGGACCTCGCGGAGGCGGTCCGGGTGGTGGCCCGGGGCGAGGCACTGCTCGCGCCCACCGTGACCCGCCGGTTGCTGGACCGGTTCGCCGACCGTCTCCCCGCATCGTCGACGGCCACCGGCGAACTGGCCGCGCTGACCGCACGGGAGGTCGAGGTGCTCGCGCTGACCGCCCGGGCACTGTCCAATGCCGAGATCGCGCAGCAGCTGCACCTGAGCACCGCGACCGTGAAGACCCACCTGTCGGCGATTCTCGCCAAGCTCGGCCTGCGTGACCGGGTGCAGGCTGTGGTCTTCGCGTACGAGACCGGCCTGGTCCGCGCGGCGCCGCCGCCCCGGTGACCGGACCGGCCGGCGGTGGGACGGAGCCGCCCAGTCTTCCCGCAGCCGGACGAGTGGTACCAGCGGCGCAGCGACTGACAGAACGGGACGGTCGGTACGGTACGGAACGACGGCACGGGCGGTGTGGGCGGTCCTGGGTGGGCATTTCCGCAGGTCCCCGCCGCGAGGGAAAACACGTGACGGCAACGAAGAATTCTCATTTACGCCGGACGGAGCGCCCAACCCTCCTAGTGTTGGCCACACCGGTGCAGTTACGGAGTTGGCCACCCGAACGACGTCCCACGCAGACAGCGGACGAAAAGTGAGGGAAGACTCGTATGAAGGCACAGTCAGTTCTCGTATCGGCGGCGCTCGGCGTGGGACTCGGCACGCTCCTGCTCCCGGCAGCCGCACTCGCGGACACCACCGTTTCACCGGCCACCACCCCGGTCGGCGGGACGGTCGTGCTCACCGCGACGACCTGCAACCCGAAGTCGGGCGACGTGATCTTCCGCGTCACCGGGCCGAACCGGGACCAGAACGTCCGCTCCACGACCGTCGCCGCGGGCGGCGGACTGAGCGCCGAACTCTTCACCGCCGGCTTCACGCTCGGCACCTACACAGTGGCCGCCACCTGCGGTGACGGCAGCTCCGCCGGCAGCGCCACGTTCACCGTCACCCCGATCGGCGCCGCGCCGGCCGGTGGCGGCGGCGGCTCCGGCACCACCGGCCTGGTGGCGGCGGGCGGCGCGCTGGCCGGCGCGGCCGCGCTCGGGGCGACCGTCCTGGTCCGCCGTCGGCGCCGGGCGGCGGCCACCGTCGCCTGAGACAGGACACACCACACACCATCCCTGGGACGGGTGCCCGCGCCGGTGAGACCGGGGCGGGCACCCGGACCACGCCGTCGGGGAGGAGGGACGGTGGCGGCGAGAAGATGGTTCACGCGTACCCGGGCCGCGGTGGCGGCGGTGGTGGTCGCCGGCGCGGCCGGCGCGACCTTGATCGCCGCGGGCCTGACCGCCCCGCCCGGGCCGCCGCAGCCCGGGACCGGCGCGGACGCCGGCCAGCACAGCCGCTCGCCGGTGCCGGTGCTGGCCCGCTCGGAACCGGTGCGGATCGACATCCCGGCGATCGGCGTGCACGCCGACCTGGTGCCGGTGGCCGGCGACCCGAACGGCACCCTGGAGGTCCCTCCGCTGGACCGGCCCTCCGTGGCCGGCTGGTACCGCCCCGGCGCGAGCCCGGGCGAGGCGGGCAACGCGGTCATCGTCGGGCACGTCGACACCCGCGACAGCCCGGCCGTCTTCTTCAACCTCGGCCGGCTGCGCCCCGGCGACACCATCCGGGTCACCCGCGCCGACGGCCGGGTGGCGAGCTTCGCCGTCGACGGCGTCGGGGCGTACCCGAAGCGGAGCTTTCCCACCGCGATGGTCTACGGCCCGGGCGGGGCCGGCGCCGGGCTGCGGCTGGTGACCTGCGGGGGCCGCTTCGACGAGCGCGCCCGCGACTACTCCGACAACATCGTGGTACGGGCCACCGCCGTGTCCTGACCGTCGTCGCGTCGTACTACGGTGGGCCCCCGACGGCGGCGCGGCGGAGGTGGACGGTGACACGGCTCGGTACACGGCTGGAGTCCCTGGTCGGCCGGTTGACCGGCCGGCCGGAGACCGGTCCCGGGGCCGCCGTCCGACGGTCCAACCCGGACGCGGTCGTCGACTGCGCGGTCTACGTCCACGGCCGCCGCCAGCCCGGCCGCCCGCACTACGCGGACGCGTACGCCCGCTCCCGGCATCGGGACGCCTTCGCCTGGCTCGGACTGCACGACCCGGGGGCCGCGGTGATGGCCGCGGTCGGGCGGGTCTTCGGGCTCGACGAGCTGACCGTGGCACAGGCGCTCGCCGACGGGCACCGGCCCGCGGTGCAACGGCACGGCGCGGTGACGTTGCTGGTGCTGCGCACCGCCGGCTACGTCGAGCACACCGAGCTGACCGCCACCTCCGAGGTGATCGATACCGGGGACGTGATGGTCTTCCTCGGCGACCGCTTCGTCGTGACCGTCCGGCACGGCGCCTCCGGCGCCCTCGCGCCGGTGCGGGAGGAGATCGAAGGCCGCCCGGCGGTGCTCGCCGAGGGCCCCTGGGCGGTGGGGTACGCGGTGACCGCCCGGATGGTCGACCTGTACCTGGAGGTCGCCGGGCACCTGGAACGGGACCTGGAACGCGTCGAGGAGAGCGTCTTCGCCCGCGACCGGGACGCCGACATCCAGCAGATCTACCAGCTCAAGCGGGAGGTGGTGGAATTCAAGCGGGCGGTGCTGCCGTTGCAGGCGCCGCTGCGCGCGCTGGTCGCCGACCGCGCGGACGGACCGCCGCCTGGGCTGCGCCGCTGGTTCGTCGACGTCGAGGAGCGGCTCACCCGGGCGGTCGACCGGATCACCGGCTACGACGAGCTGCTCAACTCGATCCTCCAGTCCCGCCTCGCCCAGCTGGCCGTCGACCAGAACAACGACATGCGCAAGATCGCCGCGTGGGCGGCGATCGCGGCGACCCAGACCGCGGTGGCCGGCATCTACGGCATGAACTTCGCGCACATGCCCGAACTGTCCTGGCGGTACGGCTACCCGGCGGCGCTACTGGTGATGGCGACCGCCGCGGTCACCCTGCACCGGCTGTTCCGCCGCTCCAACTGGCTCTGACCTCCGGCCGGCTCCGAACTTCGGCCGCCTCTGCGGGCCGGCTCTGACCTTCGGCCGGCTCCGCGGGCCGGCGGGGTCACGGCTTGTCCAGGTCGGCGAGCTCCTGCTGGAGCAGCTCGCCGAGCCGGGCGACCCGGGCCGGGTGGGTCGCCGGGGTGATGCCCCGGCCGGGCATCTCCACCGTCATCAGCAGGTAGAGGTGCAGCCGGTACAGGCCCAGCCGGCGACGGACGGCCGGGTCGTCGAGGGGCACCGGTGCGCCGGCCGCGCGGTAGCCGCGCAGGAACGGGTCGTCCGGGCTGTCCTCCGCCCGGCGGAACAGCAGCGGTGACACCAGATCCATCAGCGGGTCGCCGTGGAGGTGACGCTCGCCGTCGACCAGGCCGCTGAGCCGGGGCTCCCCGTCCGGGCCGGAAACGGCGAGGACGTTGCCGGCCCAGCCGTCGAAGTGCAGCAGCGCCGGCCGGCGTACCCGGTCGAGCACGTCGCCGTGCCGGTCGACCAGCTCCCGGATCCGGGCCGCCGGTACGGGCAGCGCCACCCGCCAGTCCGCCGCGTCGGCGAGCAGGTCGTCCACCATGGAGGTGAACGCGGCCCGCCAGGTGTGCCCGGCGGCCCGGCCGCCGTGGTAGCCGTACCGCTCGCCGGTGACCCGGTGCAGGGCGGCGAACGCGGCGCCCAGCTCGGCGCGGACGCCGTCGACGGCCACCCCGTCGGCGGTCAGCTCGTGCAGGGTCCGGCCGGCGAGCAGACCGGTGAGCAGCCAGTCCCCCAGCTCCGGGTCGCTGCCGTGGTGCAGCAGCGGCGGGACCGGGACGGCCGGGGCGTGCTCGGCGACGAGCCGCAGGTAGCGCGCCTCGGCGGCGATCAGCCCCCGCTCGTAGCGCAGCAGCGGCACCTCCGGCGGCGGCCCGACCTTGAGCACGAGGGTGCGCCAGTCGTCCAGAGTCACCCACCAGACCGCGGCGAAGCCGCCGCCGGTCAGCGGAGCGCAGTCGGTCACCCGGACGGTCGGGCCCAGCGACGCCGCGACGTACCGGCGGACCTGGTCGGGGTCGAGGAGGCGTTGGGTCGGGCTCATCCGGACGCGCCCCGTCGCGCCGGTGAGGGTCCCGTCGTCAGGCCCACCACCCCGCCAAGGCTAGCCGCCAGGCCCCCCTTGGCGTGACCCCGACGACCGTCGGGCGGCCGGCCGCGACGGGACCTAAGCTGGTGATCATGATGTGGCAACGGTACGTCGCGATCGGCGACAGCACCACGGAGGGACTCGACGATCCGGACGGCCACGGCGGGTACCGGGGCTGGGCGGACCGGTTCGCGGCGGCGGTGGCCCGCGCGCAGGGCGGGCTGGAGTACGCCAACCTCGCCATCCGCGGCCGGACCACCGCGAAGATTCTCGCCGAACAGCTGCCGGTGGCCCTCGACCTCGCGCCCGACCTGTGCACGGTGGTGGCCGGCATGAACGACGTGCTGCGCCCCTCGTTCGACGCGGAACGGATCGCCGCCGACGTGGCGACGATGCAGCGCGCCCTGGCCGGCCAGGGCGCCACCGTGCTCACCTTCACCCTGCCCGATCCGGTACCGGTGATGCCGCTGGCCCGCCCGCTGCGCGGCCGGATGTTCGCCCTGAACGCGGCGCTGCGCCGGGTCACCGCGCAGACCGGAGCGTCGCTGGTGGACTTCGCCGCCCACCCGGTCGCCTCGGATCCGAGGCTGTGGAGCGAGGACCGGCTGCACGCCAACAGCGCCGGGCACGAGCGGATCGCGGCGGCGCTGGCGTACACCGCGGGACTGCCGGGGTACGACGACTCGTGGACCCGGCCGCTGGAGGAGGCCCCGCGCCGGCGCCGGCACGAGATGGTCCGCGCCGAATTGACCTGGGCCCGCCGACACCTGCTGCCCTGGGTGGCCCGGCACGCGCGGGGCCGGTCCTCCGGTGACCAGCGGGTGGCGAAGCGCCCGGTGCCACTCCCGGTCGAGCTGGACTGAGTCGGCACTGCCCAGCGCCCGGCGCCAGAGCCGGGCGGACAGGCACGGCGTAGGCCGGCATGATGGGCCGATGAGCCGGACCGAACGGGCGGCGCTGGCCGCGGAGACCGACCGCCTGGTGGCGCAGGGCCGCTACGGCCCGGTGCCGGCCGCCACCCTGCACTTGCCGCAGGAGCCGCTGCCCGAGCCCGGTCCGGCCGGCCCGTCCACCGTGGAGGTCACCGACGAGACCAGCCTGGCCGCCTGCCGCCGGCTCGCCGCCGACGGAGACGACCAGGTCGCCTGCCTCAACTTCGCCTCGGCGAGGAACCCGGGCGGCGGCTACGCCAGCGGAGCCCACGCCCAGGAGGAGAGCCTGGCCCGCGCCTCCGCCCTGGCCGCGTCGCTGCGCACCGTGCCGGAGTTCTACGACCACCACCGGGCCCGCCGCGACCCGATCTACAGCGACCGGGTCATCCACTCCCCCGACGTGCCGGTGTTCCGCGACGACGACGGGCGGCTGGTCCCGCCGTACCGGGTCGCGTTCCTGACCGCGGCGGCCCCGAACGCTGGGGAGCTTCGCGAACCGGTGGACCTGGCGGGCGTGCTGCGTCGCCGGGCCGGGCGGGTGCTCGGCGTGGCGTTGGCGCACGGGCACCGGCGCCTCGTGCTCGGGGCGTGGGGCTGCGGGGTGTTCCGCAACGACCCGACCGTGGTGGCCGGGGCCTTCGCGGCGCTGCTCGGCCCGGGCGGCCCGTACGCGGGCCGGTTCCCGCTGGTGGTCTTCGCGGTGCCGGACGCGACCAACCGCGCCCCGTTCGCCGCGGCGTTCGGCTGACCGGTCACCGCGCGATCGGCGGCCGGGTACGGGCCCGCTTGAGTTCGAAGAACCCGTCGGTGCCGGCGACCAGCAGCACCCCGTCCCAGAGCCGGCCGGCGTCCTCGCCGCGCGGGAACGGAGCCACCACCGGCCCGAAGAAGGCGTTGCGCCGGCCGTCGTCGCCGGTAACGTGGATGGTCGGAGTGCCCAGGTCCTCGCCGACCGGTTCCAGGCCGGCGTGGTGGCTGGCCAGCAGCGCCTCGTCGTACGCCGTCGACCCGGCCGCGTCCGCCAGCTCGACCGGCAGGCCCACCTCGGTCAACGCCGCCTCGTAGAGCTCCCGCCCGATCGGCGCGCGCTCGTGGTGGATCCGGGTGCCCAGTGCGGTGTAGAGGTCACGCAGCACCTCGGCGCCCGCCTTCTGCTCGGCGGCGACGGCCACCCGGACCGGGCCCAGGCCCGGCTTCAGCCATTCCCGGTACCACTCCTCCAGGCCGTCGCGCCCCTCGTTGAGCACGCTCAGGCTCATCACGTGGAAGCGCACCGTCACCGCCCGGACCCGTTCCACCTCCAGCAGCCAGCGGGAGGCGTTCCAGGCCCAGGGGCAGCGCGGGTCGAACCACATGTCGGCCGTCGTCATCGTCGTTCCCTTCGGATCGGTCGTCGTCCCATCGATCCTGAGCCCCCGATCGGCCCACCAGGAGAGCCGATCGCGAGACCGTTGAGTAGGCCAATCCGGCACCGTTCGCTGTGCTGGCCCGGGGCGGAACCGGCCGGGCGGCCTTCGGGGCGGATCTCCTGATGAGCGGTATGACGCTGGGTCATAAATATGACCGAGCGTCATACCGCTCATCGCGACAACACCCCGCGCTGGCCCGGCCGTTCACCGTGGCGGCTCAGACCGCGCCGGTGACGTCACCGATCGCGAGTTCCGGGGTCCGTGTGTCGACATGTCCGGTATCGCCCGGCCGGTCGGGGCCGCGTCAACCGCGTCAACCGCCCCGGTCGGCGGGCATCCGGTGCGAACGACGTCCGGTCCAGGCGTCAAGATCCCGTGGTCGGGGCCACCTCCAGCCTGGAATCGGTGGGGGGTCGGGGGCGTTGTACATGGCCTACCACCGCGGCTCCCTTGCCCGGCAGGTAAGCCCGACAAGCCGAGGCCCGTTGGAATGCGGA
>NZ_JBAKHO010000050.1:0-39483 GCF_036902735.1 Micromonospora lacuserhaii
GCGGCAGCCGCCGCGGCGGGCGCCGGCGCGGTGGGTGCCGGCGGCGTCGCCGCCGCGGCGGCCCGCCCGGCTGGCGCCAACGTCCCCACCGACGCGGCCACCCTCTTCGAGCCGGCGGCCGCGCAGGACTTCCGGGACCGGTGGCGCGACGTCCAGCTCCGCTTCGTGGACGACCCGCGGGCGGCCGTGGGCGACGCCCAGTCGCTGATCGAGGAGGCCATCGAGGCGCTCTCCGCCGCGCTGTCCGCGCAGAAGCAGAAGCTGGGCGGCTGGCAGGACGCCGGCTCGGCGGACACCGAGCAGCTGCGGATGGCGGTCCGCCAGTACCGGGACTTCCTGGACCGGGTCCTCGGCCGCTGACCACCACCGCAGACGCCCCGACCGCCGCGCGGTCGGGGCGTCTGCGCGTCCGGCCGAGCCGCCGACCACCGAGGCGGCCCGCGAGGTCCGGCCTCCGCCGGCATGGCCCGGTCCCAGCGGGGTACGCGAGATCCGGGAACGCGTCTGGGACAGGGAGGCAGCACCATGACCGATCGTGACCCGAACCGCGGCCGGCCGCTGGAGGAGAGCCCGGAGGTGGCCGCCGCGGTGGACGACGAGAGCACCGTGCCGCAGTTGGCCACCGGCGGCGGCCCCGACCGGGACAACCCGTCCTTCACCGAGCCGGGCGCCGGGCGCGCCGCCGTGACGGAGGACCTGCTGGGCGACCCGTACGCGGCCGGCACCGGCGCCACCGGCACCGGCACCGGGGCCGGCGGGGACAACATCCGCACCGGCGCGGAGCAGCCCTGGGAGCCGGAGGACCTGGTGATGGCGCGCGGGCAGGACCTGACGCCGGAGAACATCGAGCGGGCCCGCCGGGACCTGGCCGAGCAGGGCCGGGCGGCGGTGGAGAAGACGGTCCCCTGACCGGCGGGGGCCCCTGGCCCGACCGGTGACGGTCGGACCAGGGGCCCGGGGAAACCTGCCGCGTCAGTACCTCACTCCTGTCGCGGCGGGCAGGCGTGCCGTCCTACAGCGCCGGGTAGGCGTTCTTCATCAGCTCCTGGAACTGAGCGGAGAACCAGGCGCCGGAGATCGGCGCGTTCGGCAGGGCGCCACTCATGCTGTTGCCGTTGCGGGCGTTGCCGGTGTACGTCGGGTCGCACATCCGGTCGAAGCCCTTGCCCTCGGTGTTCGGGATCAGGCTGCTGGAGCCGTCCGACTCGCCCGGGGGCTTGACCCAGACGTACGCGTCGATGCCGGGCTCCGGGCTGGCCTTGGGACGCTCACCGAGGCCGGCGCCGGCCTGGTTGCACCAGTTGCCGGTGTGGAATCGGCGGTCGATGCGGCCGCCGTTGACGTAGGTGTCCACGCTGGTCGTCGCGCCCGGGCCGGTGGGCCGGGCGGTGCCGCCCCAGCCGTTGCGGGAGGTGTCGATCAGCATGCCGATGTTGGTGTCGAAGCCGGTGGAGACCAGCTTGTTGCGGAACGCCTGGGCAAACGACAGCTCGTCGACGTACTGGTTCCAGTCGATCCACTTGGACTGGCGGACGGTCTGCCCGTTCACCGTGTCGGTGATCTTGACGTACGGCTCGCGCAGCGCCGAGTAGTTCGCGGTGTTGACGATGAAGCCCTGCACGTTCTTCACGGTGCTGCCGGAGGCGGTGGCGGCCGCGTAGAGCTGGTTGGCGGTCGGGCCGAAGTTGCTGTCCCAGCCGATCCAGCCGTGGTGCGCGGCGTCGATGTAGTTGTAGACGTTGCCGATCGCGCCGAGCTTGGCGAGGGCGTAGCCGACGCCGTTGACGTACGCGCCGTTGGCCTTCACGGTGTCGCACATCACGGTGCCGCCGGGCTGGCCGGAGGTGTTGGTGACCAGGTTGGGCAGCGAGTCGATCTCGATGATGTTGACGATCCGCAGGCTGGCGTACTTCGGGTCGGCCTGGATCGCGGCGATCGGGTCGATGTACTCGGCCTTGTAGCGGGGCAGCTCGTCCGGGCCCAGCTCACCGTTGGAGGCGAGCGCGGAGCAGTCCCGGCCGGGCAGGTTGTAGATGACGAACTGGAGGTAGCCGGCGCCCTGCTGGAGGGCGGCGTTCAGGTGGTCACGCACACCCATCGCGCCGTTGGAGCTGCTGTCGGTGGTGCCGTTGATCGCGGCGATCCGGTCCAGCCAGACGGCGGTCGGGTTGTTCGACACCCGGCTGCCGCCGGGCTCGGCGTCCGCCTTGGCCTTCCACTCCGGATTCACGTACCCCTTCACCCCGGCGTACGGGTTGTCCACCTTGGTGCCGGGCGGCGGGGTCGTGGGCGGGGGCGTGGTGGGCGGGGGCGTGGTGGGCGGCGGCGTCGTCGGCGGCGGCGGCGTGGGCGGCGGCGGCGTCGGCGGCGGGGTGGTGGGCGGCGGCGTGGTCGGGGTGCCGCCGTTGCAGACCGTGCCGTTCAGGGTGAACGAGGTCGGCTTCGGGTTGCTCCCGCTCCAGGCCCCGTTGAACCCGATGGTGGTGCTGGCGCCGCTGGCGAGCGAGCCGTTCCACGACTCGTTCGTGGCGGTGACGTTCTGGCCGCTCTGCGACCACTTCGCCGACCAGCCGGACACCACCTTCTGCGCGCTGTTCGGGAAGGTGAAGCCGAGGTTCCAGGCGCTGACCGGGTCACCGAGGTTCTTGATGGTGACGGTGCCGGTGAAGCCGCCCGGCCAGTCGCTGGTGGTGTAGTCGACGCTGCACTGGGTCGCGGCCTGCGCCGCGGTGACCGGGATGGTCACCAGGCCGCCCGCCACCAGGACGCTCGCGCCGGTGAGGGCGAACGCCCGGCGCCGGCCGGACAGACTCTTCCACAGATTCATACCACTGAACTCCTTGGGCGAGACCGGATCCGCGTACGGCCCGGCGTTATGGCCCCGGCGGACGTCCGGACGGGACGACCTCGGTGCCAACGGGATGCTCGGGGGTGCTGCCCGCCCCGGACGGACGAGCGGTGGTGGTGGTGAGCTGGCCGGTCCCCGGACCGACCTACGGCCACGTCGTCCGGCCTGGACCGGATGCCCTCGACGATCTGCCTGTGCGGTGTGGCTCCCCGAACCGCGTGCAGCGATTCTTGCATGGGAGCGCTTCCATGGCAACGGCTCGATATGGCTGCCGACTCCGGCAGGGGGTGGACAGCCCGGGCAGCAACCTGCCTGACCCGTTCCGGGCAGATGAGCCCAGGGCGGCGGAACGCGGCAGCGCAGCACCGTAGCGGGACCCCGGGGCCCAGGTACGCCACAGCGGATCGGGTTACCCCGAAGGCAGCCGAAGGCCACTAAGACGGCATAAGGCTTTTAGCACTCCTATCCGACTAAGCACCCTCAAACTCGCGAACGTGAATCTTTCCTCGTATAACTCTCTAAACGGTCTAACGTCGGCTGTAGCTCGGCTGCCGTCGGGCTCAGGACATACAGGGATGGAGTGACGCAGGTCATGGCAAAGAAGATGCTCGGGAAGCTCGTTGCGGGTGCCGCTCTCGGCGGCGCATCTCTGCTGCTGTTCTCGCCCGGGGCGGCGTACGCGGGCGGAAACGCTCAGTACGTGGGGAACGCCTTCGCCAAGCCGCAGGTCCAGCTCCTTGAGGTATGCCCCGGGAACCACGAGGACTGGGACCACAAGGACTGGGACCGCAAGGACTGGGACAACAAGGACCACGACCGCAAGGGCGAGGACCGCAAGGACTGGGACAACAAGGACCACGACCGCAAGGGCGAGGACCGCAAGGACTGGGACAACAAGGACCACGACCGCAAGGGCGAGGACCGCAAGGACTGGGACAACAAGGACCACGACCGCAAGGACGAGGACCGCAAGGACTGGGACAACAAGACCGGCGACACGTGGCAGCCGGAGACCGACGGCCAAGGCGGAGGCATGGCCGACGACCAGTCGGACAAGGCCGACGACCGGAAGGGTCACGACGGCAAGGACGAGGACCGCAAGGACGAGGACCGCAGGCACGAGGACCGCAAGGACGAGGACCGCAAGGACCACGACCGCAAGGACGAGGACCGCAAGGACCACGACCGCAAGGACCACGACCGCAAGGACCACGACCGCAAGGACCACGACCGCAAGGACGACTGCATGCCGCGCGGCGGCGTCGACGGCGGTGACGGTGGGATGACCACCACCAGCACCGACCGCGGCATGGCCGCCGGCGGGGCGGGCATGATCGGCGCGGCTGCCCTCGGCGGCATCGTGCTGATGCGGCGGCGTCGGGCCAATGGGCTCGTCTGACCTGACGGCGACACGGGCCGGCGGCCGTCACGGGAGACCGTGGCGTGCCGCCGGCGCGGCCGTCGTCGTAGCGCTCGCCATGGGGGGTGCCGGCATGATCGGCGCCTCGCTGCGGACCGTTCCCCCGCCCCGCCCGCCGCAACCGGCGGCCCAGGCCGGCCCGGAGTCCGCCGCGCCTGACGTCCCGGACGCCACCGCCGTCCCGGACGACGGCACCCCGGACGGCCGGACCGATCCCGATGCGACCGCCGCCGGACCGGCACCCCTGGCCCGGTCCGTGCCGACCACCATCTCGATCCCCCGGATCGGCGTAGCCGCCGAGATCATGGCGCTGGGCACCAACCCCGACGGCACCGTCCAGGTCCCCCCGCTGGAGCAGGCGCAGAAGGCCGGCTGGTACTCCCCCGGAGCCAGCCCCGGCGAAGCCGGCAACGCCGTCGTCGTCGGCCACGTCGACTCGGCCAAGCTCGGGCCGGCCGTCTTCTTCCAGCTCGGTGCCCTGCTCAAGGGCGACACCATCGCGGTGTCCCGGGCCGACGGCAGCACCGCCACCTTCACCGTCGACGAGGTGGGGTCGTACCCGAAGACGGCCTTCCCCGCCGAGCGGGTGTACGGCCCGAACGACCGCCCCGCGCTGCGGGTGGTGACCTGCGGCGGCCAGTTCGACCAGGCCGCCGGCAGCTACCTGAACAACATCGTCGTGTACGCCTCGATGACCTCGTGAACGCCGAACGCGCCTCCGGCGGGATGTCGGTCCCGCCGGAGGCGCGTCGTCGTACGGGTCAGGCCGCGGCGGAGGTCCGCACCAGGGTGCGGATCTGGCGCAGCAGCACCGACAGGGCGGCCAGGTCGGCCCGGGATTCGTCGAACTCCCCCATCGCCCGGCGGGCCCGGTGGATCGAGGTGGCGTTCGACTGTTCCCACTCGAGCACCCGCTCCTGCGGGGGCAGGTTGTCCGCGGTGGAGCCGAGGACCTCCGCCGTGAGTGCCGCCAGCGCCGCGTACAGGTCGTAGCGCAACGCCATCCGGGCCAGCGTCTGCCAGCGGTCCTCCCGCGGCAGCAGGGAGATCTTCGACAACAGGGAGTCCACCCGGAACAGGTCGGAGAGGACGAAGTAGACCGAGGCCACCTCGCCGACGTCCCGCCCGGAGGCGTTCGCCGTCTCCACCACGTCCAGCAGGCCGAAGCTGTACATCAGCCGGGTCGCCTGCTCGGCCAGCTCCCGCGGCAGGCCCTTGGCGGCCATCGTGTCGATGTGCGCCGCCAGCGCCTCCCGCTCGCTGCCGTAGAAGCGCTCCTCCAGGTCCGGCAGGAGCCGGGCCACGCCGGCCTTCAGCCGCGCCGTCTCCGCCGGGACGTCGATCGGCGAGCGCCGGTTGGTGACCAGCCAGCGCACCGCCCGGTCGAGCAACCGCCGGGTGTCCAGGTAGACGTTGGTCTGGAGCTCCGGGGAGACCTTGTTGTCCAGCGACTCCACCGCGTCCCAGAGTTCGCGCAGCCCGAAGACGTCACGGACCACCACGTACGCCCGGATCACGTCCGCCGGCGAGGCGGCCGTCTCCTCGACCACCCGGAAGATGAACGAGATGCCGCCCCGGTTGACCGCCTCGTTGACCAGGACCGTGGTGATGATGTCGCGGCGCAGCCGGTGCTGGGCCATCCGATCGGCGAAGCGCTGCCGCATCGGCGTCGGGAAGTAGTTGACCAGGACGTCGGTCGTCCACTCCTCGTCCGCGAGACCCTCGGCGAGGATCTCCCGCTCCAGCACGATCTTGACGTACGCCAGCAGCACCGCGAACTCCGGCGCGGTCAGCCCGGACTCGGTGCGCACCGCCAGCTCCTCGTCCGGCGGGAGCGCCTCCAGCGCCCGGTCGAGCTGACCGGCCCGCTCCAGCTCGTTGATCATCCGGCGGTGCACCGGGAGCAGCGAACTGGCCTGGGCCTGCGAGTTGTTGATCGCGCGGGCCTGGTCGTAGTTGTCCCGCAGCACCAGCTCGGCGACCTCGTCGGTCATCTGGGCGAGCAGCTCGTCCCGCTGCGGGACGTCCAGCGCGCCGTCGGCGACCGCCGTGTTGAGCAGGATCTTGATGTTCACCTCGTGGTCGGAGCAGTCCACCCCGGCCGCGTTGTCGATGAAGTCGGTGTAGATCCGCCCGCCGGTCAGCGCGTACTCGATCCGGCCGAGCTGGGTGCAGCCCAGGTTGCCGCCCTCGCCGACCACCCGGCAGCGCAGGCTCTTGCCGTCCACCCGGATCGCGTCGTTGGACTTGTCGCCCACCTCCGCGTTGGTCTGGGTGGAAGCCTTCACGTACGTGCCGATGCCGCCGTTCCAGAACAGGTCGACCGGCGCGGTGAGGATCGCCTTCATCAGCTCCTGCGGGCTGAGCTGCGTGACGTCGTCGTCAAGCCCGATCGCCGCCCGCACCTGCGGGCTGACCGGGATCGACTTCGCCGTCCGCGGGAAGATCCCGCCGCCTTCGGAGATCAGGCTCGCGTCGTAGTCCTCCCACGACGACCGGGGCAGGTCGAACAGCCGCTTCCGCTCGGCGTACGAGGTGGCGGCGTCCGGGTCCGGGTCCAGGAAGATGTGCCGGTGGTCGAAGGCGGCCACCAGCCGGATGTGCTCCGACAGCAGCATCCCGTTGCCGAACACGTCGCCGGACATGTCGCCCACGCCGACCACGGTGAAGTCCTGGGTCTGGGTGTCGTGGCCCAGCTCCCGGAAGTGCCGCTTCACCGACTCCCAGGCGCCCCGGGCGGTGATGCCCATCTTCTTGTGGTCGTAGCCGGCGGAACCGCCGGAGGCGAACGCGTCACCCAGCCAGAAGCAGTGCGCCGCCGAGATCTCGTTGGCGATGTCGGAGAAGGTCGCGGTGCCCTTGTCCGCCGCCACCACCAGGTACGGGTCGTCCGCGTCGTGCCGGACCACGTCCTCCGGCGGCACGATCTCGCCGCTGACGATGTTGTCGGTGACGTCCAGCAGCGCGGAGATGAACTGCTTGTAGCAGGCCACCGCCTCGTCCCGGTCGCCCGGCTTCTGCTTGAGCACGAAGCCACCCTTGGCGCCGACCGGCACGATCACGGCGTTCTTCACCATCTGCGCCTTGACCAGGCCCAGCACCTCGGTGCGGAAGTCCTCGCGCCGGTCGGACCAGCGCAACCCGCCCCGGGCCACCGGCCCGAACCGCAGGTGCACGCCCTCGAACCGGGGCGAGTAGACGAAGATCTCGAACTTCGGCCGGGGCGCCGGCAACTCCGGGACCGCCTGCGGGTCCAGCTTGAACGCCACGTACGACTTGGGCCGCCCGTCGGTGCTCCGCTGGTAGAAGCTGGTCCGCAGGGTGGCCTGGATCAGCGTCAGGTACGACCGCAGGATCCGGTCCTGGTCCAGGCTCGCCACGTCGTCCAGTGCCGCGCCGATCGCGGTGACCAGGTCACCGCTGCGCTCGCGGCGCGTCTCGGCGCTCGTCGCACCCGGGGCGAACCGGGCCTCGAAGAGCTCCACCAGCAGCGCGGCGATCTTCGGGTACGCGATGAAGGTCTGCTCCATGTACTCCTGGGAGAAGACCGTGCCGGCCTGGCGCAGGTACTTCGCGTACGCCCGCAGCACCACCACCTGGCGCCAGGTGAGGCCGCCGCGCAGCACCAGCTCGTTGAAGCCGTCCACCTCGGCCTCGCCACGCCAGGCGGCGGCGAAGGCGTTCTCCACGTGCGGGCGCACCTCGGCCAACTCCTGGTGCCCCTCGGGCAGGCGCAGGCCGAAGTCGTAGAGGAAGACCCGGCCGTCGACCCGGTCCACCTCGTACGGGTGCTCGTCGACCACCCGGACGCCGAGCGAGTGCAGCACCGGCAGCACAGCGGAGAGCATCATCGGCTCGCCGTACCGGTAGACCTTGAACCGGACGTCCATCGCCTCGTCGACGTCGGCCGCCCCGTGGCCGTTGGCGCGCGGCGCGAGCTGCTTGCGGAACAGGTGCATCTCGAGCTGGCCGGGCTCCTCCAGCAGCTCCAGCTTGGCCAGGTCCTTCATTGCCTCGTACGGCGTGTGACCGTCCTTGTAGCCCTCCGGGAACGCGTCGGCGTACCGGCTGAACAGGTGCTTGGCCTGCTCGTCGCCGAGCTTGCGCTCCAGCACCAGCCGGTAGTCGTCGTCCCAGAGCCGGGTCGCGTCGGCCAGCTCCTCGGCGAGCAGGTCGGCGTCGATGTCGCCGGGCGGGTTGCTCGGGTCGGTCCGGACGATGAAGTGCACCCGGGCCAGCATCGACTCGGTGACCCGGGTGGTGTAGTCCACCCCGACGCCGTTCAGCTCGCGGAGCAGGATGTCCTGCATGCGCAGCCGGTTCTGGGTGGTGAACCGGTCCCGCGGCAGGTAGATCAGGCAGGAGATGAACCGCCCGTACGCGTCCCGGCGCAGGAACACCCGCAGCTGCCGGCGGCCGGCCATCCGGAGCACGCCGATCACCGCGTGGTACAGGTCGTCGGTCTTGATCTGGAACAGCTCGTCGCGGGGGTAGGTCTCCAGGATCTGGAGCAGGTCCTTGCCGGAGTGGCTGCGCTGGCTCAGCCCGGAGCGGTCCAGCACCTCGGCCACCTTGCGGCGGACCACCGGCAGCTCACGCACGCTGGTCCGGTACGCCGCGGTGGAGAAGAGGCCGAGGAAACGCCGCTCGCCGACCACCTCGCCCGCGTCGTTGAAGATCTTGAAGCCGATGTAGTCGAGGTAGGCGGAGCGGTGCACCGTGGCCCGGGAGTTCGCCTTGGTGATGATCAGCAGCCGCTTCTCCATCACCCGCTCGTGCGCCTCGGGCGTCATCGACGACAGCGCCCGCGCCTCCGGCGAGTCGGACCGCAGGATGCCCAGCCCGGTGCCGAGCACCGCCTCCAGCGCCGGCCCGCCGTCGCCGCCCTCGCCGCTGGACTCGACCAGCCGGTACTCGCGGTAGCCGAGGAAGGTGAAGTGGTCGTGGGCCAGCCAGCGGAGCAGCTCCACCGAGTCGGTGATGTCCTTCTCCGGCACCGGCGGGCGGTTGTCCGACGTCCGGGCGGAGGCCAGCTCGTCGGCGAGCGCCAGGGCCCGCTGGCGCATCTTCGGCCAGTCCTCGACCGCCTCGCGGACGTCGGTGAGCACCCGCTGGAGCTCCCGGCGCAGCTGCTCGCGCTGCGCGGCGTCGCGGACCGGGTCGATCTCGACCCGCATCCAGCTCTCGATCAGGTCACCGGCGATCGCGTCGTCCGGCTCCACGTCGGCGGAGACCTCGGTCAGCCGGCCCAGCGGCTCGCGCCGGACCACCACCAGCGGGTGCACCAGCAGGTGCACGTCGAGGTGGTGGGCGTTGAGCAGCGCGGTCACCGAGTCGACCAGGAACGGCATGTCGTCGGTGACTATCTCGATCACCGTGTGGTGCTGGTCGACGTCGGGCTCGTGAATGCGCAACTTCAGCTCGCCGGGCACCCGCTGCTGGGCCAGGTCCCGGTGTGCCCGGGCCGCGTCGAGCATCTCCTCGGCGGTGAATCCGATCAGTTCCTCGTCCGGCGCGAACCGCCAGAATCGGCCCACCAGGGTCGCCGCGTCGTGATCGTCGCCGGCCAGCGCCACCGCCTGGGCCACCAGGCGCTCCGCGTTGGGTACCGGCTCGTCGAGATCCGCGTCCTCCGCGTCGTCGCCCAGGGCCTCCCCGGGGAGGCCCAGCTCGTAGAGGGTGTCGATACTCGAACCGGTCATCCCGGTCACTCCTGTGTCGAGTCGGCCGAAGCCGTCCCCGTCGGTCGCCGAATCGAAGCTGTCGTCCCGGCCGGTGTCAGCCTGCCGGAGGTCGGGTCCCGGTTTGATCGCCGGACGCCGGTCCATCGGTGCCACTCCCCTCGACCCACCGCGTTGTGGGTCACTCTGCCGCCCAGCCTAGGCCCTGCCGCTCTGTCCAATCGTCGGCGGATCACCAGCCGGACGTCCGGTTCGGGACTTTGTCCTTTCACCCGTTGCAGATCCACGGTCGGCCGGCTGCGGAGTACCCCGACTGGCGATGTTCATCACACGGCCGCACGGCGTCTTCACCCGGCGGGCGGTCCGCCGGGGCGGTACGGGCGGCACCGGCGTACTAGCGTGGCAGGGCAGTCAGAGCCTCGGAGGTGCCGTTCCATGTCAGTCCCGTACCCCCACCGACGCCTCCGTACGCGCGTCCGGCCGGCCCTCGCGGCGCTGGCCGCCACCGTGCTGGCGGCCGGTGCGCTGACGGGCTGCTCGGACGGCGCCGGGCCGGAGGAGAGCCTGGAGGCGTTCCTAGCCGGCTGGCGCTCGGGTGACCTGAACGCGGTCGGCTTCGTCGACCCGACCGGTGCCCGGCTGCCCGCCGGCGACGTGGCCAAGGAGATCAAGGACCTCTCCGGCGAGCTGGCCGCCACCCCGCCCACGCTGCGCCGCACCCGCGACGCCGAGATCACCAAGAACCTCGCCACCACGACCATCCGGGTGGAGTGGAAGCTCCCCGGCGACACCACCTGGGCGTACGACCGGCCAGTGCGGCTGCGCCAGGGCGGCGACGACGACCAGTGGCAGGTGATCTGGGAGCCGCAGATCGTCCAGGAGCAGCTGACCAGGGGTGACCGGCTGACGCTGCGCCGCGACCCGGCGTCCCGCGGCGGCGTGCTGGATGACGCGGGCCAGCCGATCGTGGCGCCCCGGCCGGTGGTCCGGATCGGCGTGCAGCCGGGCGAGGCAACCGACGTCCCGGCGCTGGTACGGCAGCTCGACGCCGCGTTCAAGGCGGTCCGGCCCCCGATCAGTCCGCCGGTCGACCTCTCCGACCTGCCCACCCGGCTGCGCGAGGCCGACCCGAACGCCTTCGTCGAGGTGGTGACGCTGCGGGACGAGGCGTACCAGCAGATCAAACCACGCATCTACGACCTGCCGGGCACCAAGTTCCGCTCCGAGAAGCTGGCGCTCGCGCCCACCCGTGAGTTCGCCCGCGCCCTGCTCGGCTCAGTCGACGAGGCCACGGCCGACGACCTCGCCGCCCACCCCGACCGGTACGCCCGCGGCGACCTCGTCGGGCACGGCGGTCTCCAGGGCCGGTACGACGAGCGGCTGCGCGGCACCGCCGGCATCTCCGTGCTGGTCAGCAGGCCGGCGCCGGACAAGAACGAGCCGCCGGCCGAGGTCCCGGTGTTCCAGCACGCGGCACAGCCGGGGCAGGCGCTCAAGACCACCCTGGACGTGGCCACCCAGAACGCCGCCGACACCGCGCTGCGCGGCGAGAAGCGCCGCTCGGCCCTGGTGGCCGTCCGGATCAGCGACGGCGCGGTGCTCGCCGCTGCCAACGGTCCCGGCGCGGCCGGGGAGAACCTCGCCTTCACCGCCCAGGTGCCGCCCGGCTCCACGTTCAAGATGGTCAGCGCCCTCGGCCTGCTCGACCGGGGGGCGGTCGGCGCGGACACCACGGTGGACTGTCCGAAGACCTTCGACGTGGACGGCCGGCCGTTCAAGAACTCCGACAACTTCGTCCTCGGCAAGGTGCCGTTCCGGACGGACTTCGCCAAGTCCTGCAACACCGCCTTCGCCTCGCTCGCGCCGGAGCTCGGCCCGGACGGGCTGGCGCAGACCGCCCGGACGGTCGGCCTGGAGGGCGCCTGGGACCTCGGCGTCGACGCCTTCACCGGCAAGGTCTCCGCCAACGGCTCGCGGGTCGAGCAGGCCGCCGCCGCGATCGGCCAGGGCACCACCGTGGTCAGCCCGCTGGCCATGGCGGGCGCCACCGCCGCCGTGGCCCGGGGCCACTGGGAGCAGCCGAAGCTGGTGCTCGACCCGGCGCCGGCCAAGCCGGCGGAGCCGGGCCCGCAGTTGAAGGCCGAGTCGGTGACGCCGCTCAAGGCGATGATGCGCGAGGTGGTGACGGTCGGCACCGCCAAGGCCCTCGCCGACGTCCCCGGCGGACCGGTGTACGGCAAGACCGGCACCGCCGAGTACGACAACAACCCGGCGCACACCCACGCCTGGTTCGTCGGCTGGCGGGGCGACGTGGCGTTCGCGGTCTTCGTGGAGCAGGGCGGGTCGAGCGCGGCCAGCGCGGTGCCGATCAGCGAGCGCTTCCTCCGCGCCCTCCGCTGACCTCCGCCCGGACCCACCCGGCACAGACACGCCCGGCCCGGACCCGCTCGCTGCCCGGCCGGCGCCGCCGACCTGGACGGGTCAGGCGATGCCGGCGGTCGACCGGGGCGGCTCGTCGTCGGGCGGCGGCATCCCGTCCCCGGCCGGGCTGCCCTCCACAGGATGCACCCGGCGCAGCAGCCCCGGCCCGGCGGAGGCGGGGGGCCCGACCGGCTCGACCGCCAGCGCGGGAACCGGCGTCACCACCAGATCCGAGGACGACCCGTCGGGCCCGGAAGGACCGTCGAGCGGGGACCGGCCGTCATGCCCGGAAGGACCGTCCGGCGCGGAGAGGCCGTCGTGCGGCTGGGGGCCGCCGTTCGGCTGGGCGGCGGCGTCTCGTGGCGCGAGGCCGCCCACCCGGGTGAAGCTGTCGGCTGCGGGCAGCGCCACCCGGTCGGCGCCGCCCGTGGCCCGGTCCGGAGGCCCGAGCAGACGGGGCCCGCCCTCGGTGCCGGCATCACCCGGCCGCCCCAGGGGCGGCGCCTCGCTCTCCCCGATGGCGGGTACGGGGACCACCACGGCACGCGCCGGAGCGGAGGAGGCCGACCGGCCCACCGACCGGACGCGCTGCGGCGGCGGGGCGGCCGGCAGCAGCCGGGGCGGGACGGCCTCGGGCGCGGACACCGGGGACAGCCCGGCCACCACGGTGTTGACGATCTCGGCGGCGTACGAGCCGTCCTGGTCGTAGTCCGGGTCGAAGACGGTCAGCTCCACGCCGAGGCAGTGCGGGGTGTCGACCAGGCCGCCGAGCAGGATCTCCAGCTCGGCGAAGGCGATCCCGCCCGGGTCGGGGGCGTCCACCGCGGGCATCACCGCCGGGTCGAGCACGTCCACGTCGATGTGCACCCAGTACCCGGCGCAGTCGGCGAGCTGCTCGTGGGCCCACTGGGCGGTACGGGCGGCGCCCTCGGCGCGCAGCGCCGGCACCGGACGGGTGGTGATCCCGGCGGCCTGGAGGTCGAGCCGGTACTCGTCCTGAGCCCGGATGCCGAGCACCACCACGTCGACGTCCCGGAAGTACGGCCGGCGCCCCTCGATCGCCGCCAGGTCGGCCTGACCGCGCCCGGTCACCAGGGCGAGGTCCTCCCCCGCCGCGGCACCGACGTACGAGGCGTTGCCGGGGTGCCGGAAGTCGGAGTGACCGTCGACGAAGACCAGCCCGATCCGACCGCCGACCGCCTCGCCGAGCCGGTGCATGGCCAGCGCCGAGCCGAGCAGCACCGAGCAGTCCCCGCCGAGGACCAGCGGGAACTCCCCACGGTCGATGATCGCGCCGATCCGGTCGGCCAGGGCCACGGAGTAGCCGGAGATCTCCCGGGCGTGGCAGACGCCGTCGCCGGGCCGCCAGTCGCCCGGGTCGTACCGGGGCGGGGTGAGGCAGCCCGCGTCCCGGGCCCGCAGCCGGGCCAGCAGGCCGTGGTCGCGCAGCGCGCCCGGGGCCTTGCCGCAGCCCGGCACGGAGGTGGCCGTGGGTGGGCGCAGGCCGAGGTTGGTCGGCGCGTCGAGGACGGCGATCCGGCGCATCATGGGCTCCCGTCCTCGGTGGTCGGGCGGGCCGGCCGGAACGCCGGCCCGCGCTGGCGTGCTACGGAACTCAGAACAGGGCGCTGGCCAGTGCCCGGCGGGCCGAGGCGACCGCGGGGTCGTCCGGGCCGGCGATGGTGAAGAGCGAGACCAGGTGCTGGCGGGCCTTGTCCCGGTCGTCGCCGGCGGTCCGCCGGACCAGGCCGACCAGCCGCTGGTAGGCCTGCTCGGCCAGGCCGCTGAGCACCTCGATGTCGGCGGCCAGCAGCTGGGCCTCGACATCGTCGGGGTTGCTTTCGGCGGCGGCGAGCGCCGCCTGCGGGTCCGCGCCGGCGACCCGGCGGGCCACCCCGACCTGGGCCAGGCCGGCCTCGGCCGCGGCGTCCGCCGGGGACTCGGCCAGGATCTTCCGGTACGCCCGCTCGGCGGCGTCCAGGTCGCCGCTCATCAGCGCGTCGTCGGCCTCGTCGAGCCGCGGGTCCTCCGGCTCGGCGACGGCGACGCCGCCGGCCTTGAGCACCGCGCCGATCCACTGCCGGAGCTGGGCCTCCGGCACCACGCCGGAGAAGGCGTCGACCGGCTGCCCGCCGACCACCGCGTAGACCATCGGGATGCCCTGCACCCGGAACATCTGGGCGATCCGCGGGTTCTCCTTCACGTCGACCCGGGCCAGGACCCACGCGCCGCCACCCTCGGCCGCCAGCCGCTCCAGCACCGGTGCGAACTGGTCGCTCTCCGGGTAGCCGGCCGCGCCGAAGAAGACCACGACGGGCATGGCCATCGACCGTTCGAGCACCTCGGACTGGAGGGTGGCCTCGGTGACGTCGATAATCGCGTCGTCACCGGCGGCGGGGCCGCCGGGGACGCCGGCGGGCGGGCCGGCCTGCGGGGGTGTGCCGGGGCGGGTAGTGGCTGGTGCGGTGCCGCGCAGCGCGCTGAGGTCGACCGCGCCGCGGGTGAAGATCGACGAGGTGATCCGTGGGTCGCTCATGGTTACCTAGTCTCGCACGTGTACCGCTGAACTCAGATCAACCACCACGGCGACAGTCGCGACTCTCACCCCCTGCTCAGACCGGCGCGTCCCACCCTCCCCCGACCCACTCCCCCCGCTCCGCGATCTTGCACTTTCCGCCCCGGCAAATGCCGCAGATGCCGCATCGCGGGGGCCCAAAGTGCAAGATCGCGGGTGGGGTGAGGGTTAGAAGCGGGCGGGTTCGCGATAGATGCCCCACTCGGCGCGGAGGGCGTCGCAGATCTCGCCGAGGGTGGCCTCGGCGCGGACCGCGTCGAGCATCGCCGGGATCATGTTCTCGTCGGTGCGGCCCGCGTCGACCATCCGGGCGATGGCGGCCTTGACGGCGGCGTCGTCCCGGGCGGTCTTCCGCTCGGCCAGCACCCGGCGCTGCTCCAGCTCCACCTCGTGCGAGATGCGCAGGATCTCCAGCTCCTTGGCGACGGTGCCGGTGTGGCAGTTGACCCCGACGATCCGCTTGTCGCCCTTCTCCAGCGCCTGCTGGTAGACGAAGGCGGACTCGGCGATGTGGCCGGTGAACCAGCCGTCCTCGATGCCGCGCAGGATGCCGGAGGTCATCGGGCCGATCTGGTGCGGGCCCTCGCCGCCAAGCTGCCGGATCCGGGCGAAGATCTCCTCCGCCTCGGCCTCGATCTTGTCGGTGAGCGCCTCGACGTACCAGGATCCGCCGAGCGGGTCGGCGACGTTGATCACCCCGGTCTCCTCCATCAGCACCTGCTGGGTACGCAGGGCGATCTCGGCGGACTCGTCGGTGGGCAGGGCCAGGGTCTCGTCCAGGGCGTTGGTGTGCAGCGAGTTCGTCCCGCCGAGCACCGCGGCGAGCGCCTCGACGGCGGTCCGCACCACGTTGTTGACCGGCTGCTGGGCGGTCAGCGACACCCCGGCGGTCTGCGTGTGGAACCGCAGCCAGAGCGCCTTCTCGCTGGTGGCGCCGTAGACGTCGCGCAGCCAGCGGGCCCAGATCCGACGGGCGGCGCGGAACTTGGCGATCTCCTCGAAGAAGTCCAGGTGCGAGTCGAAGAAGAAGCTCAGGCCGGGGGCGAAGACGTTGACGTCCAGCCCGCGCGACAGCCCCAGCTCGACGTAGCCGAACCCGTCGGCGAGGGTGTACGCCAGCTCCTGCGCCGCGGTCGAACCGGCCTCGCGGATGTGGTACCCGGAGACGGAGAGCGGCTTGTAGCGCGGGATCTCCCGGGCGCAGTACTCCATCAGGTCGCCGATCAGGCGCAGGTGCGGCTCCGGGTCGAAGAGCCACTCCTTCTGCGCGATGTACTCCTTGAAGATGTCGGTCTGCAGCGTCCCGTCCAGCTTGGACAGGTCGGCGCCCTGGCGCTCGGCGGCGACCAGGTACATGCAGAAGACCGGCACGGCCGGGCCCGAGATGGTCATCGACGTGGTGACGGCGGCCAGGTCGATGCCGTCGAAGAGCGCCTGCATGTCGGTGGCGGTGTCGATGGCGACGCCGCAGTGGCCGACCTCGCCGAGCGCCTGGGGGTCGTCGGAGTCGCGGCCCATCAGGGTCGGCATGTCGAAGGCGACGGAGAGCCCGCCGCCGCCGGCCCCGAGGATCATCTTGTAGCGCTCGTTGGTCTGCTGCGCGTTGCCGAAGCCGGCGAACTGCCGGATCGTCCAGGTCCGCCCGCGGTAGCCGGTCGGGTACAGCCCCCGGGTGTACGGGAACTCGCCCGGCCAGCCGATCCGCTCGAAGCCGGGGTACGCGGTGCCCTCCGGCGGCCCGTACACCGGGTCCACGGTCATCCCGGACAGCGTGGTGAAGTCCGCGTCCCGCTTGCGCGCGGCGTCGTAGCGGGCCTGCCAGCGTGCCCGTCCGGCGGCGATCTCGTCGGCGTTCATCCGCGGAGCTCCTCCTCGAGTCCTCGACTGAAGTCCGAGTGTAGAACGGATGCCTGAACGATCGCTAAGGAAGTGCGTACCGGTCGGTAACGTGAGCGGCCGGTACGCACCCCCGTGCGGCTACTCCGGTGAACCCGAGTTCTGCTGTCGTCGGTACTGCTCGACCGGCAGACCGCCCCGTCCCCAGTTCCCGGTGTCGACCTCGTCGATCACCACGAAGGTCGAGTCCAACGGCTTGTTCAGGACGTCGAGCAGCAGCTCGCTCACCCCCTTGATGAGGGCGGCCTTCTCCTCGGCGGTCGCCGCGGACGCCCCGGGCGTGCCGCCCTCCCGGGTGATCTGGATGGTGACGATCGGCATCGCCGTGGTCCTTTCTGCGGGTTGCGGCGGGTCAGTGACCGGCGTTCTGGCCACCGTCGACGTGCAGGATCTCGCCGGTGACGAAGGGCGCCGACTCGAGGTAGACGACGGCGTCGACGATGTCGCTGGTCTCACCCATCCGGCCGACCGGGTGCAGGCTGGCGAGCGTCTCGTGGGTCTCGACCGGGTGCATCGGGGTCTTGATGACGCCGGGCGCGACGGCGTTGACCCGGACGCCCCGGCTCGCGTACTCGATGGCCAGGGACTTGGTCGCGGAGCTGAGGCCACCCTTGGTCAGCGACGCGAGCACGGACGGGACGTTGGAGTTGGGCTGGTCCACGAAGCTGGTCGTGATGGTGACGATGTGACCGGCGCCGGTGGCCAGCAGGTGCGGCAGGGCGCGCCGGGTGAGGTGGAAGAAGCCGGCGAGGTTGATTCCGGTGACCAGGTCGTACTCCTCGTCGGTGTAGTCGGTGAACGGCTTGGCGACGAAGACGCCAGCGTTGTTGACCAGGGTGTCGATGCGACCGAAGCGCTCGAGGGCGGCGCTGATCACCCGCTCCGCGGTGTCGGCGTCAGCGATGTCGCCCCGGACGGTGACGATCTCCGGGTCGTCCGCGGCGCCGATCGAGCGCGAGGTCGCCACGACGCCGTACCCGAGCTTGCGGTACGCGTCGACGAGGCCGGCGCCGATGCCCTGAGACGCACCGGTGATGACGGCGACCTTCTGTCCCTGAATGCTCATGACGTTCCTCTTCCTGACTGGCCGAAGCCCTGCTGGCCGAGGCCTTGATGACCAGTAGACGACTGGTCGACAAAAAGCTAGCCGACCGGTCGTGTATTGTCCAAGCCATGGGACGGACGAGTGACGCGCGGAACAAGATTCTCGGTGCCGCAGCGAATCTGCTGGAAGAGCGCGGATATTCCGCGCTGGGCGTGGCGGAGATCTGCGCCACGGCGGGTGTGCCGAAGGGCAGCTTCTACTATTTCTTCGAGTCCAAGCAGGCGCTCGCGCTCACCGTCATCGACGAACACTGGGCGCTCCAGCGGCGGCAATGGGTCGAGCTGCTCAGCAGCGACCGCGACCCGCTGCGGCGCCTACGGGACCTGTTCGAGGCCACCGAGGAGGTGCAGCGCGCCGGGCAGCAGAAGGCCGGCCTGGTCGTCGGGTGCCTCTTCGGCAACCTCGCGCTGGAGCTCAGCAACCAGGCCGAGGAGATCCGCAGCCGGCTCCAGGAGATCTTCGAGGCCCAGATCGACCTCATCGAGCGGGTGGTCGTCGAGGCGAAGGACCTCGGCCAGGCTGGCCCGTCGGTCGACGCCCACGAGGCCGCGCGGTCCATGGTCGCCCAGATCGAGGGGCGCGCGCTACTCGCGAAGCTGCTCAACGATCCGGCCCAGCTCGAGACGCTGTGGCGGAACAGCCTGGACCTGCTCCAGGTGCCGCCGCAGCTACGGGCCACGCTGACCTGAGCTGACCCGGCGCTGACCACGACCCGCCCGGTCAACGAGGACCGCGCCGCGAGCGCCCTCAGACCGACGGGACCGCCGGACCGCCCATCGCCACGTCGTCCACCCGGATGTTGATCTCGTCGGCCCGCAGCCCGTACGCCTCGACCGCCGCCGTCACCGCGACCCGGACCGCGTCGGTCACCTGCGGCACCGGGTGGCCGGCGGAGATGACCAGCACCAGGTTGACCACGGCCGCGCCGTTGGTCACGTGGGCCGAGCAGCCCCGCGTGGCGTCCCCCACCTGGTCCAGGCCCACCCGGTCGAGCACCGCGTTGAAGAACCGGGCGACGTCGCCGCCGAGCTCGGCCACCCCGGGCACCGACCGGGCCGCGGCGACCGCGATCTTCTCCACCACCTCGTCGGAGACGAGCGTCGTCCCGCCCGCCACCGCGTCCGGAGTCACCGACAGCTCCTGCGTCGCCTCGTCAGCCATGCTCTCCCGCCTCGTTCCTCCGGCCCCACGGTCGGCGTGGCGCGGTGCGAGCGTACTAGGCGGGCAGCGTCCGGAGTGGACGGGTCAGGCCCCGGTCCGCCCCGCCGCGATCCGCGCCGGACCGGCCGGAGTGGCCAGCTCATCACGCAACTCGGGATGTGCGTGGTAGAAGGTCAACGCGCGCAGCACCGTCTCCGCGTCGGCCGCCAGCCAGTAGGTGCGGATCACCAGGAAGGGCAGGAATCGCAGCTCACCGGTGTCGAACCGGCCGGTGTGCCGGCGCAGCACGCTCTCCGGCGCCGGGTACGCCTTCACCACGATCACCGGCGTGCCCCGCCGCCGCGCCGCCACCTCGAACACGGCGGACCACGGCACGGAGTAGAAGCCGGTCAGCATCCGGTGGGCGACCCCGACCGGCGAGAGCACCAGCTCACCGGGCGCGTGCCGGAGCATGGTGACCAGGAACCAGCCAATCAGCGCCGCCAGGCCACCGAGGACGACCGCCGCCACCCGGCCGAGCGTGCCGCCCGAGGTGCCCTGCACCACCGCCAGGCCGCCGAGGACCAGCACGCAGCCGGCCAGCATCGCGCTGAACCAGCAGTACGCGCTGGTCGAATAGCCGAAGCGGACCCCCGAGCCGCCGCCACCCGGCCACGGCGCCGACGTGGGGGCGGCACCGGAACCACGGGACCAGGCGACGACGAGGAACCCGAACGTCGAGCCGAAGAGCAGGGCCATGACGGCGCCGACGGCGACGACCTCCCAGTCGCGGGCCGGCAGCGCCGCCACCACCACGCCCAGCCCGCAGAGCGCCGCGACCACGAAGAAGACCATCCCCAGCACCGTGCGGACGGGCACCCCCCGGCCCGACCAGCCGGTGGGCGTGCGCGTCCCGCCCCGCTCCCCCGCGCTTCCGTCCGCGCCCATCGGAGCACCCCCGTCCGGAACACCGTGGGTGGCACAGTGCCCCGGGGCGCGCTCCGCCAATCCGGGGGTGGGGTCAGGAGCCGAGCTGGGCGAGCAGTTCGTCGGCGGCCGCGTACGGGTCCAGCGCTCCCTCGGCCACCTTCGCCGCGAGCGTGGTCAGCTCCGTACCGTCGCGCAGTGAGCCGATCCGCGCGCGGAGCGCGCCCAGCGCGATCGCCTCGATCTCGGCGGCGGCCCGCGCCTCCCGACGGCGGCGCAGCTCGTCGTGCTGTTCCAGCCAGCCCCGGTGCTTGTCGATCGCGGCGGCGATGTCGTCGATGCCCTCGGCGCGGGCGGCGATCGCCCGGATCACCTGCGGGCGCCACTCCCCCGGCCCGCGCTCACCCAGGGCGATCATGCCCTGGATGTCGCGGACGGTGGCGTCGGCGCCGTCCCGGTCGGCCTTGTTGACGACGAAGACGTCGGCGATCTCCAGGATGCCGGCCTTGACCGCCTGGATCGCGTCGCCCATGCCCGGCGCGAGCAGCACCAGGGTGGTGTCGGCCAGCGAGGCGACCTCGACCTCGGCCTGCCCGACGCCGACGGTCTCCACCAGCACCACGTCGCAGCCGGCGCCCTCCAGCACCCGGACCGCCTGCGGCGTCGCGGCGGAGAGCCCGCCGAGGTGACCGCGACTGGACATCGAGCGGATGTAGACGCCGGGGTCGGTGGCGTGGTCCTGCATCCGGACCCGGTCGCCGAGGATGGCCCCGCCGGTGAACGGGCTGGACGGGTCGATGGCCAGCACCCCGACCCGGTGCCCGCGCGCCCGCAGCGCCCGGACCAGCTCGTTGGTGGTGGTCGACTTGCCCACGCCCGGCGACCCGGTCAGGCCCACCACCTGGGCCTGACCGGCGTACGGCGCGAGGGCCGCCGCCACCTGCGGCAACACCTCGTCGCCGGACTCGACCAGGGTGATCAGCCGGGCCACCGCGCGGGGGTCACCCTCGCGGGCCCGGGCCACCAGCATGGGTACGTCCCGACTGCGGCGCACCGGACCGGTGGCCGCAGCCTGGACGTGGTCGACCGCTTCGCTCACTGCACCACTCTCGCTCAGGACCGGGGGATTCGCCGGACCGGCTCGTTACTCGGTCTCGCCACCCGACGGGACGTGGATGATCAGGGCGTCGCCCTGGCCCCCGCCGCCGCAGAGCGCGGCCGCGCCGGTGCCACCGCCACGCCGCTTGAGCTCAAGCGCGAGGGTGAGCACCAGCCGGGCGCCGGACATGCCGATCGGGTGGCCGAGCGCGATCGCGCCGCCGTTGACGTTGACCTTGTCGGTGCTGATCCCGAGGTCCCGCGCGGACTGGATGCCGACCTGGGCGAACGCCTCGTTGATCTCGATGAGGTCGAGGTCGCCGACGCTCAGGCCACCCTTCTTCAGGGCGTGGCTGATCGCGTTGGAGGGCTGCGAGTGCAGGGAGTTGTCGGGGCCGGCCACGTTGCCGTGCGCGCCGATCTCGGCCAGCCAGGTCAGCCCCAGCTCGGTGGCCTTGGCCTTGCTCATCACGACCACCGCGGCGGCGCCGTCGGAGATCGGCGAGGAGCTGCCCGCGGTGATGGTGCCGTCCTTGGCGAACGCGGGGCGCAGCTTGCCGAGCGACTCGGCGGTGGTGTCCGGGCGGATGCCCTCGTCCTCGCTGATCACCAGCGGGTCGCCCTTGCGCTGCGGGATGACCACCGGGGTGATCTCGTCGGCGAAGTGGCCGTTCTTCTGCGCGGCGGCCGCGCGCTGGTGGCTGGCGGCGGCGAAGGCGTCCTGCTCCTCGCGGCTGATCCCGTGCTTCGCACCGTGCCGCTCCGTGGACTCGCCCATCGAGCAGCAGTCCCAGGCGTCGCTGAGGCCGTCGTGGGCCATGTGGTCCTTGATCGTGACGTCGCCGTACTTGTAGCCGCTGCGCTGGCCGAGCAGCAGGTGCGGGGCGTTGGTCATCGACTCCATGCCGCCGGCCACCACGATGTCGAACTCGCCGGCCCGGATCAGCTGGTCGGCCAGGGCGATCGCGTCCAGGCCGGAGAGGCAGACCTTGTTGATGGTCAGCGCCGGCACGGACATCGGGATGCCGGCCTCGACGGCCGCCTGGCGGGCCGGGATCTGCCCGGCGCCGGCCTGGAGCACCTGGCCCATGATCACGTACTGGACCTGGTCCGGCGCGACGCCGGCCCGCTCCAGTGCTGCCTTGATCGCGACGCCGCCGAGCTTCGTCGCCGGAAGATCCTTGAGGTTGCCGAGCAGGCGCCCCATCGGGGTCCGCGCGCCGCTGACGATCACCGAAGCCATTGCCTGCCTCCGAGGGGGGTGCCGACCTGTACGCCTTAACGATTGTTCGGTCAGACTAGCGCCATGGCTGAGAACTCCCCCGCCGAGACCGCTGCCGACTATGTCACAGACATCGGCCTGCGCCGGATCGACCACGTCGGGGTCGCGGTGCCCGACCTGGACGCCGCGATCGACTTCTACCAGCGGACCTTCGGGATGCGCTGCGTGCACACCGAGACCAACACCGAGCAGGGCGTACGCGAGGCGATGCTGGCCGTCGGCCCGACCACCGAGGGCGGCTGCGTGCAGCTGCTCGCCCCGCTGAACCCCGAGTCGACCATCGCGAAGTTCCTGGACCGCAACGGCCCGGGCGTGCAGCAGGTGGCGTACACGGTGGCCGACATCGACGCCGCCTGTGCGGCGCTGCGCGAGCGGGGCGTCCGGCTGCTCTACGAGAAGCCGAAGCGCGGCACCGCCGACTCCCGGATCAACTTCGTGCACCCCAAGGACGCCGGTGGCGTCCTGGTCGAGCTGGTCGAGCCCGCCGCGGGGCACTGACCCCTCCGCCCGGCCCCGCCCAGAACGGCGCGGGGTCGGGCGGCGTCCCACCTGGCGGGAACGAGCGCGAGGGTGCGCGGTGCGTCGTTCCCATGGACAGCTCCACGCATCGGCCAATGCAGTTTTTCACAGAGGACTTCCGGCCCTAGCTACCGTTCAGTAACGTCCCGGCCCACAAGGAGCGCGACCGGTGCCGGATGTGTCGATTGCCGACATGGCGGTCGGTCGCACCGGTGCCGACGATGGCAGCACCCCTGCCCCTCGGCACGGGTGCGGACGAACGGGAGGTCACCGTGCAGGACATCCTCGAAGCGATCATGGCGGCGGAAGGCTCGGAACAGCCCGAGCGGCAGCTCGCCGGCCTCGCCGGGCTGCCGGTGCCGGAGACCTACCGGGGTGTGGTGGTCCGTGCGGAGGACACCCGGATGTTCGACGGGATGGCCACCCGCGACAAGGACCCGCGCAAGGCGTTGCACCTGCAGGAGGTGCCCACCCCGGAGCTCGGGCCAGGCGAGGCGCTGGTCGCCGTGATGGCCAGCGCGATCAACTACAACACCGTGTGGACCAGCATCTTCGAGCCGATGTCCACCTTCAAGTTCCTCCAGCGCTACGGCCGGCTCTCCGAGCTGACCCGCCGGCACGACCTGCCGTACCACGTGGTGGGTTCGGACGCGGCCGGCGTGGTGCTCCGGACCGGCCCCGGCGTGACGAAGTGGAAGGCCGGCGACGAGGTCGTCGCGCACTGCCTCTCGGTGGAGCTGGAGGACGCGGCCGGCCACGACGACACCATGCTCGACCCGCAGCAGCGGATCTGGGGCTTCGAGACGAACTTCGGCGGCCTCGCCGAACTGTGCGTGGTCAAGGCCAACCAGCTGATGCCGAAGCCGCGCCACCTGAGCTGGGAGGAGGCGGCCAGCCCCGGGCTGGTCAACTCCACCGCGTACCGGCAGCTCGTCTCGCACCACGGGGCCAACATGAAGCAGGGCGACGTGGTGCTGATCTGGGGCGCCTCCGGCGGCCTGGGCGGCTACGCCACCCAGATGGCCCTCAACGGCGGGGCGATCCCGGTCTGCGTGGTCTCCTCGCCGGAGAAGGCCGAGCTGTGCCGGAAGATGGGCGCGGAGCTGGTCATCGACCGGGCCGCCGAGGGGTTCCGGTTCTGGAAGGACGAGGAGACCCAGGATCAGGACGAGTGGCGCCGCTTCGGTGAGCGGATCCGCGAGCTGACCGGCGGCGAGGACCCGGACATCGTCTTCGAGCACCCCGGCCGGGAGACCTTCGGCGCGAGTGTCTACGTGGCCAAGCGCGGCGGCACCATCGTCACCTGCGCCTCCACCAGCGGCTTCCAGCACCAGTACGACAACCGCTACCTCTGGATGCACCTCAAGCGGATCGTCGGCAGCCACTTCGCCAACTACCGCGAGGCGTGGGAGGCCAACCGCCTCGTCGCCCTTGGCAAGATCCACCCGACCGTGTCGAAGACGTACGACCTGGCGCAGACCGGCCAGGCCGCGTACGAGGTGCACCGCAACGCGCACCAGGGCAAGGTCGGGGTGCGCTGCCTCGCCCCCACCGACGGGCTCGGCGTGCGCGACCGGGAGATGCGCTCCCGGCACGAGACCGCGATCAACCGGTTCCGCGGCCACTGAGCCGTCCGGGTGATGCCGGCTCATCCATTGCGGCGAGGCGGACATTGCCTTTTCGCACCGGTGGCCGGCCGCCATTCGAGTGACATCGGACAAAGGGCCGCGGGGATCCCCCGCGGCCCTTTTTCGCGCTCACTTTGCGTGACGCCCGACCCGCCCGGGAGCTGCCAAGATCGCCGATTGGTCCGGTCCTCGGGGCGCGGGAAGTTGACCATGTAAAGAGGACGCGAAAGCTCGGCACCGCTCTTGCGAACGCCCCCGGGGGGTCTGCAAGTATGTCCCAATGCCCCAGCAGCAGTCCTCACCTCTCGCGTTCTTCGATAACGCGAACTCGCAGCCAGATTTCACCGTGGGCCTGCGCGGATACAACACCCACCAGGTCGATGACTTCATCGGCCGGATGACCGCCGCGCTGACCCAGTCCGAACAGGCCCGGGCCGAGGCCGAGCAGCGGATGAACGACGCGCAGCGTCGGCTCCGCCAGGCCGAGCAGCGGCAGTCGGCGCTCGAGCAGAAGCTCACCGACACCAACAAGCAGCTCGAGGAGAACAGCCGGCCGACCCTCTCCGGTCTCGGCACCCGGGTCGAACAGATCCTCCGGTTGGCCGAGGAACAGGCCAACGACCACCGCAACGAGGCCAAGCGCGAGTCCGAGGGCATCCTCTCCGCGGCCCGCCTCGAGGCGCGCGAGATCACCGACAAGGCCCGCGCCGAGGCCGCCGCGATGAAGGCCACCGCCGAGCGCGAGGCCGGCAGCGCCCGCACCGCCGCCGAGCGGGAGGCCGCCGAGGTCCGGGTGCAGGCCCGCCGGGAGGCCGACACCCTGCGCGCCGACGCCGACCGGGAGACCAAGCAGCTGCGTACGGTCACCGCCCACGAGGTGGCCGAGCTCAAGTCCACGGTCGAGCGTGAGGTGGCCACCCTGCGCGCCACCGCCGAGCGGGAGATCACCCAGCAGCGGGCGAAGGCCGCGCGTGAGGCCGAGGAGAAGCGCGCCGAGGCGACCAAGCTGCTCACCGACGCCCGCGACAAGCGGGACAAGGACCTCCAGGCCCTGGAGCTCCAGCTCGCCGAGCGCCGGGAGAAGGCCGAGCGCGAGGAGTCCGAGCGGCACGCGGCCCAGGTCGCGCAGACCCAGAAGCTGGTCGGCGAGGCCGAGCAGCGCGCCCGGGCCGCCCAGGAGCGGGCCAAGGAGATCGAGCAGCGGGCCGAGGCCCGTCGGATCGAGTCGGAGCGCACCGCCAACGAGACCGTCGACAAGGCCAAGGCGCTCTCCGAGAAGACCCTCAACGAGGCCAAGGCCGAGGCGAACCGGCTGCTCACCGAGGCGCGCACCGAGGCGGAACTGACCACCCAGGCGGCCCGCCGCGAGGTCGAGGACCTGACCCGCCAGAAGGACGCCGTCACCTCCCAGCTCGGCCAGATGCTCTCCGGCCTGGCCGGGATCGTCCCGGGCGTGCCGGCCCAGCCGCCGGCGGCCAAGCCGGAGCCGGCCAAGGCCGACGCCGCGCCGCGCGCGACCGCGGAGACCGCCAGCTGACCCACCGTACCGACGGGGCATGAATCACGGCGCGGGGTGACACCGGGTAGCCGGTGTGACCCCGCGCTGTATTCGTTTCCCAGCCTGTGACACGCGGTCGGGTAGTACCAGTGAAGTAGGTCCCAACCAGGGCGTCCGTATCGCCCCAGGAGGGCCGGATGCGTGTGAGGATGGGGGCATGTCGCACGGCGAGGAACTGTTCGCTCTCGGCGGGGACGTGACCACGGAGCCCAGCTTCGAGTCCGCTCTGCGGGGGTACGAGAAACGACAGGTCGACCGGTACGTCGCTCGTGCGGAGCACGAGATCGGGACCCTCACGGCCGAGCGGGAGCAGGCCTACACGCAGATCCACAAGCTGGCCGGCCAGGTCGAGCACCTCCAGCGAGATCTCGCCCAGGTTCGCAAGCAGGTGGGCGTCGTGGACCGGGCCTCGTTCAAGCACCTCGGCCCCCGGGTGGAGCAGATCCTCGCCCTTGCCGAGGAGCAGGCCGACGCGATCCTCTCCGCCGCCAACGGCGAGATCGAGGCCCGCCGCGCCGCCGCCGAACACATCATCGACGAGGCCCGGGAGCAGGCCGCCAAGGCCCTCAAGGACTTCGAGATCGCCCTGGCCTCCCGGCGCGCCGAGGAGGAGCGGCACACCGCCGCCCGCAAGGCCGAGGCGGACGCGGCGGTCAAGAGCGCCAAGGACGACGCCGCCCGGCTGCGCGCCACCGCGGAGGAGGAGTCCAACCTGCTGCGGACCACCGCGCAGGAGGAGTCCACCCGGCTGCGGACCACCGCGCAGGAGGCGCTGGCCAAGGCCCAGCAGGAGGCCACCAAGCTGCGCGACACGGCCCGGGAGATCCACAACCGGGCCCAGCAGGAGGCCACCAAGCTGCGTGAGACGGCCAAGGAGTCGCTGGCCAAGGCCCAGCGGGACGCGACCCAGCTGCGCGAGGCGGCCAAGGAGGTGCACGCCAAGGCCCAGCAGGAGGCCAAGCGGCTCACCGAGTCGGCGGCCGAGGCCGGTCGCGCCACTCACGCGAAGGCGCTCCAGGAGGCCAAGCGGATCACCGACGACGCCGAGGAGGCGGCGAAGGGCACCCGCGGCCGGGCCCGGCAGGAGGCGCACCGGCTGACCACCGAGGCCGCCGAGGTGGCCAAGCGCAGCCGCACTGACACCGAGGCGTACGTGCAGCGGATGCGCAGCGAGACCGAGGCGTACGTGCAGCACGCCCGGGCCCAGACCCAGCAGGAGCTGGGCGCCTGGCGGGCCGGGGTGGAGCAGGAGGTCAACAGTCGACGGGAGGCCGCCGACCGGGAGCTGGCCCAGCGCCACGCCGCCGCCGAGCAGGAGTACGCCAAGCGCCGCGACGAGCTCGACAAGCAGCACAAGACGCGGCACGACCAGCTGGAGCGGGAGTGGACCGCGCGGCGCGACGAGATCGAGCAGGGCGCCGCCAAGATCCGCCGCTCCGCCGAGACCGACGCGTCGACCATGCGCCGCCGGGCGGAGGAGGAGGCCACCGCGCTGCTCCAGCGGGCCGAGACCGAGGCCGTCGAGAAGCGCCGCAAGGCCGACGAGCACGTCGCCGCCTCCCGCCGCCAGTTCGAGGAGTACGCGGCCACCACCCAGCAGCACCTGGCCACCACCCAGCAGCACCTCGCCGCGACGCAGCAGGAGGCCGCAGCCGGCCGCCAGCAGCTGGCCCAGGTGATGCTGGAGATCGCCCAGGCCCAGCAGGAGCTCGCCAACCTGCGGCAGGAGACCTGGCAGGCCCGCCAGGAGTTCGACGAGGTGCAGCGGCAGATCACCGAACTCCAGCTGCGCAGGATGACCGGCACGGCGGCCGTACCCGGGCTGGACGGAACCGGGCCGACGACGGACGGCGCGAAGCCGGCCGGGGTGAAGGCGACGGCCCAGACGGCCGACGGCGCGAAACCGGCCGGAGTGAAGACCACCGCACAGGCGGCCGACGGCGCGAAGCCGGCCGCGGTGAAGGCTGCGGTCCCGGCGCCCGACGGCACCAAGCCGGTGGACGCGCCGGCCGGCGACGCGACCTCGGCGGAAGCGCCGACCAACGGCGGTAAGCCGGCGGCCGAGCCGGTCTCCGCCAACGGCGGCAAGCTGAGGGCCAAACCGGTCGCCGAGCCGGTCACCACGGTGGACGGCGGCGCCGCCGGCGCCGGTGTGGACGGTGAGCCCACCGTGGCGGCGGTGCCCGGCAGCGGTGGCCGGGAGGCCACCCCGACGAAGATCACCAGCACCGGGGAGAACGGCAAGCGGCCGAGCAAGCCCACCACCGACGAGCGCAGCGCCAAGCCGAGCACGGTCAGCGTCGAGCCCGAGTGACCAGGGGGTGGCCGGGGGGCACCGGCCGCCACTACCCTGCCGACAGGGGTCCGCACGGACAGTGCCGTCGGCGCGGATCCCCGCGACGACCTCCGGTGACCCACGCCGGAGCGGGACCGGGGGAGGTCCGGTGGCACAGGACGGTCCGCCCCACGACGACGCGGCGACCGATCCCGACCGGGACGCGACGCCAGGCGAGGCGGCCGGCGGCGACCCGACGGACTTCGAGGCGCCCGGCCCGGTGACCACCCCGTCGGGCCGGTTCGGCCAGCCCGGCCGTCCGCTACGCCCGAGTCCTTTCCTGATCGGCTTCACCGGCGCGCTCGGGGTGCTGCTGGCGTACACGGTCTACCTCGGCATCCGCAACGCCGGCGGCATCCTCGTCCTGGTGGTCATCGCGCTCTTCCTGGCGGTGGGGCTCAACCCGGCGGTGGTCCGGCTGCGCCGCTGGGGCCTGCCGCACGGCCTCGCCGTCGCCCTGGTCGTGCTGACCGTGATGCTGCTGATCGCCGGCGGCCTGGTGGCCCTGGTGCCACCGGTGGTCACCCAGAGCGGGCAGTTCATCGAGCAGCTGCCCAGCTACGTCGAGGAGTTGCGCCGCAACCACACCGTCAACGACCTGGTGGAACGCTACGGCGTGATGCGCCGGGTGCAGGAGGCGGCGAACGCGGACACCGTCGGCCGGGCGCTCGGCGGGGTGCTCGGTGGCGCCCAACTGATCTTCGGCACCCTGTTCCGGGCGCTCACCGTGCTGGTGCTGACCATCTACTTCCTGGCCTACTTCGACAAGCTGCGCGCCCTCGGGTACGCCCTGGTGCCCCGCTCGCGGCGGCAGCGGGTCAGCCTGATCGGCGACGAGATCCTCGCCAAGGTGGGGGCGTACATGGTGGGCGCGCTGAGCATCGCCGTCCTGGCCGGGGTGACCACCTTCGTGTTCGCGCTGGTCGTCGGGCTGCCGTACCCGTTCGCGCTGGCCGTGGTGGTCGCGGTGACCGACCTGATCCCGCAGATCGGCGCCACCCTCGGCGCGGTGATCATCAGCCTGGTCGGCTTCGCCACCGGGCTGCCGGAGGGGATCGCCTGCGTGGTGTTCTTCCTGATCTACCAGCAGGTGGAGAACTACCTGATCTACCCGAAGGTGATGCGCCGGTCGGTGCAGGTCAACGAGGTGGCCGCCCTGCTCGCCGCGCTGCTCGGGGTGGCGCTGATCGGCGTGGTCGGCGCGCTGGTTGCCATCCCCACGGTGGCCGCCCTCCAGCTGATCCTGCGCGAGGTGGTGCTGCCCCGGCAGGACTCCCGCTGAACCGGGTCAGTCCCGCTGCGGGCCGGGCACCGGGGTGTCGGCGAAGGAGGCCACCGTCCGGTCGGCGTACGCGCTGACGTCGCCGGTCTCCACCGGGCCGTCCCAGGTCGTCGGCAGCGGCAGCGGCACCGCCGGGTTGACCCGCTTGACGATCTCGTCCAGCACCCGTTCGGCGTCACCCACCCAGAGGTGCTTGGCGCCGGGCACCCCGACCACCTCGGCCTGCGGCACCGCCGCGAAACGCTCCCGCGCCTCCGCCGGCCGCAGGTAGTCGTCGAACTCCGGCACCAGGGCGGTGAGCGGCCGGCCCGACTCCGCCCAGACGGCCAGGTCCTCCGGCTGGGAGTAGCGCAGCGGCGGGGAGAGCAGGATCGCCCCGGCCACCGCGGGGTCGCAGCCGTACCTGATGGTCAGGTCCGTGCCGAACGACCAGCCGACCAGCCAGATGTTCGGCAGCTCGTGGAACTCCGCGTACTCGATCGCGGCGGCGACGTCGAAGCGCTCCCCCACCGCGTTGTCGAACGCCCCCTCGCTGGTGCCCCGGACGCTGCTGGTGCCCCGGGTGTTGAACCGGAGCACCGCCAGGTCGGCCAGCGCCGGCAGCCGCCAGGCGGCCTTGCGGAAGACGTGGCTGTCCATCATCCCGCCGTGCGTCGGCAGCGGATGCAGGCAGACCAGGGTGCCCACCGGCTCGCGGCCCAGCGGTCGGGCCAGCTCACCGACCAGGCGCAGGCCGTCGGCGGTGTGCAGCTCGATGTCCTCCCGGTGGCCCGGCAGGATCGACGACGCGCGGATCGGAGTGCTCACGGGTCAAGTCTGGCCCGTCCTCGCCGCCGCCGCCCGCCCGGGCCGAAACCGGGTGATCCAGATCGCTCAGCCGTGCCGGGGGGCGCCCCGCCCGCGCAGCAGATTCGGGCCCCGCCGGTCCCGGGCCCGCCAGCAGCCGCTGTGCCAGTGCCGGCGGTCGGTCAGGTCGCCCGTGCCGTCCGCCGGCCAGGCCACCAGGTGCGCCACCCCCGGGCGGATCTCCTGGTCACAACCGGGGCAGCGGTACGTCTTGGTGGACGCACCGCCGCCGATCCCGCGTACCTGCCACTCGCCGTCGCGCCACTGCTGCACCGACTCCACGCCCTGCCGGACCCGGGCCGAGTCCAGGTGGGCGGTGTCCTCGCGGCGAGGACGATTGCGACGGGGGCTCACATCGTCAAGGTTACGGTCACTCCCAGCTGGTCGGCTCGCCAAGGTCGTCGGCCACCCGCAGCCCCCGGATCACCGTGAACACGTCGGCGTCGTACGGCCCCTTGTCCGTGCTGAGCTCCCGCCCCATGGACAGATGAGTGTGCGGGATGCCGAGCACGTCTTTGAAGTAGCCCGACTCGAACACCTTCCACGGGCCCACGGTCCGGTGGACCGGAATCCTCGGGTCGTTCTCGGTCTCGGCCGAGTAGTGCAGTCTGACCGGCAGGGACGCCCAGTTGGCCATCCGGACGGTCAGCACGGCGCTGGTCCGTTCCACCGGGCCGGCGGGCCCGGACCCCGGGGGCAGCCTCCGCGCCCGGTTCGCCTCGCTCGGCCAGGGCAGCTCCCGCACCGACACCTCGCACTCGCCGATCCAGGCCCCCTTCGGCAGGGTGGTGAGTCGCATCGGCGTGACGCAGCGGCGCGCCTCGTCGAAGCGCAGCGCCGCCGCCACCCGGCGCACCTCGGCATCGGTGTCACCGAGGGTGGCGACCCGGGCGTAGACGCCCGGGGCGGGCCGCCACCGCAGCACCCAGCCCCTCGTGACCTCGTCCAGCCGGCGCGGCAACCCGTTGTACCGGGAGGCGGCATCCCCGGGGCGCCGGTCGCGCTCCTCACCCTGACCCGACCTGTCGACCTCGTCCGGCCCGATGTCGTACGGGAAGTTGGTGCCGAATTCGACCTTCTGGGGATCGGCGCCGACCGCGACCAGCGCCAACACTCCCCCGCCGAGGTCCAGGTTCATGGTCTCGACCCGGTCCGCAGAGCGCCAGGCCACCGGCTGCCCCACCGCCGGGTCCACCCCGAAGTGCAGCACCGCCCGATCGGAGCCGACCAGGCCGGGGCGGGCCGCCGCCCCCGGCACCCCCGGCGCCCGGGGCGGAACGACGACGGTCGGGCTGGGCGTCACGGCCGGCGTCGGGGAGGGCGCCGGCGTGGGCGTACGCAGGGCCATGCCGGCCCCCAGCGCGACCGCGACGCCCAGTGCGGCCCCGACCACCGCGCGGCGCCGTCGCCGACGGGCCCGTCCCCCGTTCACCGCGGCCGTCACCAGCCGGCCGGTGTCCACGGGCCCGTCAGCGTGCTCCCGGAGGGTCCGCGCGATCCGCTCGTCGAGGTCGGTCACGACCGGCTCCCGTTCGTCGTCGGGGCGCCGTGGCGCTCCCGGAGCTGGCTGAGCGCCCGCATCGCGTGGGTGCGGACGGTGACCGCGGAGCAGCCGAGAATCTGGGCGATGGTCGCGTCGTCGAGGTCCTCGTAGTAGCGCAGCACCAGCACCGCCCGCTGCCGGTCGGGCAGGCCGAGGATCAACCGCCACATCTCGTCCCGGTCGGCGGTCTCGCCGCCCAGGTCGAACCGGCCGGCGCGCTCGGCGAACTCCGCCGTGGCCAGCTCCCGGCTGGACCGCCGCCGCCACCAGGAGGTGTTGGCGTTGACCAGCATCCGGCGCACGTAGACGTCCGGTCGGTCGGCCCGGGAGATCCTGCGCCAGTGCACGTACGCGCGCGCCAGCACGTCCTGGGTGAGGTCCTCGGCCCGGTGCTCGTCACCGGTCAGCAGCCGGGCCAGCCGGACGAGCGCCGGCCCGCGACTGCTGACGTACTCCTCGAAGGTCACACCAGTCAGACGCCGTCACCGGCGCCCGCTGTTGACACCGCTCAGCGGCGGGTGTGGTCGCGGAAGCCCCGGCCGCTCTTGCGACCCAGGTAGCCGGCGGTGACCAGGTGCTCCAGCAGCGGCGCGGGGGCGAAGCCCGGCTCACGCAGCTCCAGGTAGAGCTCCCGCTGGATGGCCAGCGAGACGTCCAGCCCGACCACGTCGAGCAGCTCGAACGGGCCCATCGGGTAGCCGCAGCCGAGCTTCATCGCGTAGTCGATGTCGTCGGCGGTGGAGTAGCTGGCCTCCAGCATCTTCACCGCGTCGTTCAGGTACGGGAAGAGCAGCGCGTTGACGATGAAGCCGGACCGGTCGCCGCAGACCACGCCGGTCTTGCCCAGCGCCGCGCAGACCGCGCGGGCGACGGCGGTGGTCTCCGCCGAGGTGCGGATGGTCTGCACCACCTCGACCAGCGGCATGATCGGCGCCGGGTTGAAGAAGTGCAGCCCGACCACGTCCGCCGGCCGCTGGGTGGCCATCGCCACGTCGATCACCGGCAGCGAGGAGGTGGTGGTGGCGAGCACGACGCCCGGCTTGCAGATCTCGTCGAGGCTGGCGAAGAGGGCCTTCTTGACGCTCAGCTCCTCGACCACGGCCTCGACCACCAGGTCGACGTCGGCCAGGTGCTCCAGCGTCGCCGACCAGTTGATCCGGCCGAGCGCGGCGTCCCGGTCGGCGTCGCTGAGCTTGCCGCGCACCACGCCCTTGTTGAGCGAGGTCTTGACGGCCTCGAAGACCTTGGCGGACTTCTCCGCGCCGCGGGTCACCGAGACGACCTCGTAGCCGGCCTTGGCGAAGACCTCGATGATGCCGGTGGCCATGGTGCCGGAGCCGACCACGCCGACCTTCGCGATGCCGCGCGCGCCGTCGGCGAGCGCCGACCCCGCCGCCACCGGCGTGTGCTCGTCGGGTACGACCACCGGGGAGCCCGGCCGCTCGTAGGTGTAGAAGCCCCGGCCGGACTTGCGGCCGAGCAGACCCGCGGTGACCATCTGCTTGATCAGCGGCACCGGGGCGTGCCGGCGGTCCCGCCCGCCGCGCCGGTACATGGTGTCGAGGATCTCGTACGCGGTGTCCAGGCCGATCAGGTCCATCAGCGCGAGCGGACCCATCGGCAGGCCGCAGCCGAGCTTCATGGCGGCGTCGATGTCCTCGCGGGTGGCGTACCGCCCCTCGAACATGCTCACCGCGTGGTTGAGGTAGCCGAAGAGCAGCGCGTTGGCGATGAAGCCGGCCCGGTCGCTGATGGTGACGTCGACCTTGCCGAGGCGGGCGCAGAGCGCCTCCACGTCGGCCACCACGTCGGCGGAGGTGACCACGGTGCGGACCACCTCGACCAGCTTCATCACCGGCGCCGGGTTGAAGAAGTGGATGCCGATGACCTGGTTGGGCCGGCCGGTGGCGACCGAGATCTCGGTGACGCTCAGCGAGGAGGTGTTGGTGGCCAGGATCGCCTCGGGCTTGCAGACCCGGTCCAGCTCGGCGAAGATCCGCTGCTTCAGGTCGAGGTGCTCGGGCACGGCCTCGATCACCAGGTCCACCGAGTGCAGCGCGTCCAGCCCCACCTTGAAGTCGACCCGGGAGTGCAGGGCATCCCGGTCGGCCTCGGCAAGCTTGCCCTTCGCCACCGCCCGGTCGGTCGAGCCCTTGAGGGTGGCCCGGCCCCGCTCCACGGCGGCCTCGGAGATCTCCACCGCGACGACGTCGATGCCGTTGCGGGCGAAGACCTCCACGATGCCGGCACCCATGGTGCCCAGACCCACCACACCCACACTGGTGAACTCGCGCGCCACGACCGGCCTCCCCTTGGTTTGACTCCGCCGTTGCCGACATGAACGGCCGCTAAGGTTATGCGCCGGAGTCTGCCACGTGACGCTGCGTTGTCGAGACGCCGTGGGATATTTCACGCAGGGGCTGTCGATCCCGTCAGCAGCGCCAGCAGCTCCGCCACGAACTCGGCCGGCCGCTCCAGGTGCGGGCTGTGTCCACAGCCGGGGAGCACCACCTCGCGGTACGACCCGCCGGCCGCCGCGTACCGCTCCAGCACCGCTCGGGTCTGCCCGATCATCGGCTGCGGCGGGCAGTCCTCCTCCCCCGGCCAGCCCGGCACCAGGCCCAGCGACCCCAGGTACGCCAGGTCGAACAGCGAGGTGTCCGAGACGATCACGTCGGCGTCGCCGCGTACCCAGGTGACCGGCGGCTTGACCGCGACGGCGACCAGCTCGTCGGCGATTTGGAAGTGGACCGGGGCGAGGGCGTTGAGCACGCCCCGCTCCCCCGCCGCGATGCCGGGCCAGTGCGCCGAGGTGGCCACCGTGCCCGGGTAGTTGCCGTCTCCGGTGGCGGTCGAGAGCAAGCTGTCGAGCAGCAGCTCCTCGTCGTCGCCGAGGCTGGCGGGATCGGCCACGTAGGTGGCCCGCAGGACGCTGCGCGGGCTGGTCCGGGCCTCCTCGCCCCGGTCGCCGGCCGCGAGTCGGGCCACGAAGTCGGCGTTGGCGGTGCCGGCCCCGGTGCCGGCGAAGTCCGGCGTGGTGGGTGTGCCGTCGAGGTCCCGGGTGCCACCGAAGCCGTACGGCGAGACCGGCGCCTCCAGGAGCAGGCCGGCCACCCGGGTGGGGTGGTCCACCAGCAGTCGCATCGCCACCCCGCCACCGAGGGAGTGGCCGGCCACCAGCGGGCGGGCGTCGGCGGCGAAGAGTTCCGGCAGGTCCAGCAGGGCGGCCACGTCGTCGGCGAAGTCGGTCAGCCCTCGGGTGGCGTCCACCGGGGCGGTCTCGGTGTCGCCGTAGCCCCGCAGGTCCGGCGCGACCACCCGCAGCGTGGCCGGCAGCCGGCGAATCAGCGGCTCCCAGAACGCCGAGGAGGAACCGTTGCCGTGCACCAGCAGCACCGGCACGCCGTCGGGCGGCCCGGCCACCCGGACCCGCTGGGTGATGCCGTTCGCCGTCACGGTCCGCTGCTCGGTCTCCATCCGCGGCATCGTGCCACGGTCGGGCGGGCCGGTCCATGGGTCGGCGCCCCACGATCGCCCCGGCCACGATGTCGCCGCCCCGGCCGGCGTCGGGTCAGGAGGCGGTGTCGGGTCAGGAGGCGGTGTCGGTGACCGCCCGCGACGACACCGGGGTGCCGGCCGGCCAGGCGTCGGTCGGCCCGGTCGAGGGCGCGAGCGGCAGCGGCAGGGTGGGCCGGTGGTCGCGTCGGACGCCGCCGCCGGCGAACCGCAGCCCGACCGGGTCGGTGGTGGCCAGCCCGGGGTCGGAGTACCGCAGCTCCGTGCGGCCGAGCCGGATGACGTCCCCGTCGCAGAGCGGCTCCGGGCCGCTGATCCGCCGGTCGTTGAGCCAGGTCCCGTTGGTCGACGCCAGGTCGACCAGGACCGCGCCGGCATCGGTCAGTCGCACCTCGGCGTGCCGCCGGCTCAGGTGCGGATCGGGCACCGCGATGTCGGCCGTCGGCGCCCGGCCGATCACCAGCGGCTGGGGGCCCAGCCGAAAGCTCGCCCCCCGCATCGGCCCGCCCGCCACCCTGACCAGTGGTACCAGTTCCGGATGTTCCACCATGGACAGTCAGCTCCCCACCCACCGTCGCCCCGGCGCAAGCCTGCCAGACTCGCTGTAACCAGCTCACCACCCGGGAGGCCATCTCCGCGACCCCGGGCGTACATCTCCGGTCCACCGAACCGAGCCCTACACCGGCCGCCCGGTCCGCCCGGGACGCCGGACGGGTGCGGAGTGGACGGTCGCCGTCGCCCCTACCGGCCGGTAATCACCGGGTCTAGACTTCCGCCATGACGGCTGTGCATGTCCCGGGCACCCCGGTCATCGAGGACGGCCGGTTGGTCTCGACCAGCCCGGCGACGGGCGCCGAGGCGGGCCGACTCCCGGTCGCCACCCCCGCCGACGTCACCCGCACGGTCGAGCGCGCCCGCCAGGCCGGCGCGTGGTGGGCCGGCCTGGGCTTCACCGGCCGCCGGGAACGGCTGCTGCGCTGGCGCGGCGTGCTGGCCCGGCGAATCGAGGAGCTCGCCCAGCTGGTCCACGTCGAGGGCGGCAAGCCGGTCGCCGACGCCATCGTCGAGATCCTCACCGCGATCGAGCACGTCGACTGGGCCGCCCGCAACGCCCGCCGGGTCCTCGGCCCACGCCGGGTGCGGTCCCGGCTGATCCTCGCCGAGTTCGCCGGCCACCTCGAATACCAGCCGTACGGGGTGATCGGCGTGATCGGCCCCTGGAACTACCCCGTCTTCACCCCGATCGGCTCGACCGCGTACGCGCTGGCGGCCGGCAACGCGGTGGTGCTCAAGCCCAGCGAGTACACCCCGGCGGTCGGCCAGTGGCTGGTCGACAGCTTCGCCGAGGTGGTGCCGGAGCAGCCGGTGCTCACCGCCGTGCACGGGCTCGGCGACGTCGGGGCGGCGCTGTGCCGGTCCGGGGTGGATAAGGTCGCCTTCACCGGCTCCACCGCCACGGCCAGGAAGGTGATGGCCGCCTGCGCCGAGTCGCTGACCCCGGTGCTGCTGGAGGCAGGCGGCAAGGACGCGATGATCGTCGACGCGGACGCCGACCTGGACGGGGCCGCCGAGGCCTGCGTGTGGGGCGCGCTGACCAACGCCGGCCAGACCTGCATCGGCATCGAGCGGGTCTATGCGGTCGACCCGGTCTTCGACGCCTTCGTCGACAAGGTGGTGGCCCGCGCCGGGCGGTTGACCGTCGGCGCCGAGGGGTCGGACATCGGGCCGATCACCATGCCCGCTCAGCTCGACGTGATCCGCCGGCACATCGACGACGCGGTGGCCGCGGGCGGCCGGGCCGTCCTCGGCGGGGCGGAGGCCGTACGGCCGCCGTACGTGCACCCGACCGTGCTGGTGGACGTGCCGGAGTCCTCCGCCGCCGTCCGGGAGGAGACCTTCGGCCCGACGCTGACCATCAACCGGGTACGCGACGCCGACGAGGCCGTCCGCCGGGCCAACGCCCTGTCGTACGGCCTGGGGGGTTCGGTCTTCGGCCGGAAGCACGCGGTGGCGATCGCCCGGCAGCTGCGCTCGGGCATGGCCTCCGTCAACTCGGCGCTGACCTTCGCCGGGATGTCCACGCTGCCGTTCGGCGGGGTGGGCGACTCCGGCTTCGGCCGCATCCACGGCGAGGACGGGCTGCGCGAGTTCGGCCGGGCCAAGGCGATCACCCGACGACGGGCCCGGTCACTGCTGCCCTCGATGACCTTCGAGCGGACGCCCGCCGACGTCGCCCGCCTGGTCAAGGCCGCCAAGCTGATGTACGGCCGACGCTGACGGGTGATCCCGGACGGCGGCGGCCCCGCGGTCAGAACAGGGTCAGCTCGTCGCGCTCGATGCCGCGCAGCTTGTCGTAGTCGACCACGACGCAGCGGATGCCCCGGTCGGTGGCGAGCACCCGGGCCTGCGGCTTGATCTCCTGGGCGGCGAAGACGCCGGTCACCGGGGCGAGCAGCGGGTCCCGGTTCATCAGTTCGAGGTAGCGGGTGAGCTGCTCCACTCCGTCGATCTCGCCGCGCCGCTTGACCTCGACGGCGACCGCGCCGGAGTTCGCATCCCGGCAGAGTAGGTCGACCGGGCCGATCGCCGTCATGTACTCGCGCCGGACCAGGGTGAACCCCTCGCCGAGGGTCTGCGGGTTGGCGGCGAGCAGCTCCTGCAGGTGCGCCTCGACGCCGTCCTTGCGCAGCCCCGGGTCGACGCCCAGCTCGTAGGAGGTGTCCTGGAAGATCTCCTCCAGGGTGATCCGCAGCTCCTCGCCGGCCTTGTTGACCACCCGCCAGACGCCGGGGGCCTCCTCGAGCCGGCAGGGCGGGCTCATCCAGTTGAGTGGCTTGTACGCCCGGTCGTCGGCGTGGATCGACACCGACCCGTCCGCCTTCACCATGAGGAGTCGGATGGCTGGCGGCAGGTGAGCCGAGAGCCGTCCGACGTAGTCCACCGAGCACTTCGCGATCACCAGACGCACCCGACGAGGGTAGCCGAGGACCGAACCGTCGCCACCGAGCGGCACTGGCGTGCCGGTGCGATGCTGAGATCGTGTTCGAAGTCCTCACCGGCACCGGGCTCGCCGCCTCGGCGGGTCTCAACGCCTACATCCCCCTGCTCACCATGGGCCTGCTGGCCCGCTACACCGACCTGATCGACCTGCCCGGCGGCTGGCAGTGGCTGGGCAACGGCTGGGTGCTGGCGATCCTGGCGGCGCTGCTCGCCGTGGAGGTCGTCGCCGACAAGGTGCCGGTGGTCGACCACGTCAACGACCTGGTGCAGACGGTCGTACGGCCGACCGCCGGCGGCCTCGCGTTCGGCGCGGGGTCCAGCTCCGAGACGGTCACGGTCAGCGACCCGGGCAGCTTCTTCTCGTCACACCAGTGGGTGCCGGTGGTGACCGGCGTGGTCATCGCGTTCGCCGTACACCTGCTCAAGTCCGCCGCCCGGCCGGTCGTCAACGCCACCACCGCCGGCTTCGGCGCTCCGGTGGCCAGCACCGCCGAGGACGCCACCAGCGTGGTGATGTCCCTGGCCGCGATCATCCTGCCGGTGCTGGTGCTGGCGTTCCTGCTCGGCCTGGTGGCCTTCCTCTTCTGGTTCCTGCGCCGACGCTCCGACCGCCGCCGGGAACGCCAGGCCGCCCGGGCCGCGGGCTTCCGCGTCTGACCCATCAGGTACGCCTCCAGCCAGCCCGCGCGGTACCCTCGGGTGAGATCCTGAACGGTCGCCATTGGATATGCCGCTGGCCGGCACCCCGTGAGGGGTGCCGGCCAGCGTTTGCTTGCTTGCGGGTCAGCTGTTCCAGTGCTTGGCGACGAGGTCGGCGGCCTGCTGCTCCCACTGGGCGTAGGCGTCCGGGTACGCGGAGACCT
>NZ_JBAKHO010000004.1:0-215486 GCF_036902735.1 Micromonospora lacuserhaii
AGGTCTCCGCGTACCCGGACGCCTACGCCCAGTGGGAGCAGCAGGCCGCCGACCTCGTCGCCACGCACTGGAACAGCTGACCCCGCAAGCAAGCAACGCTGGCCGGCACCCCTCACGGGGTGCCGGCCAGCGGCGTATCCGAATCTTGGACAGTTGCCGTCCACCGCTAACCCCAACCGTCCAAGATCTCCCCACCCCCATCCCCCCAACCGCGTTGATCATGAGGTTGACGGCAGTGGAAGAGATCCACACCGCCGGTAACCTCATGATCAACGAGATGAAGAGTCGAGGGCAGGGCGGGTGGGGGCAGGGGTGGGGCGGGCGGGGGTTGGGGTGGGGCGGGTGGGGCGGCCGCAGGCGGTCAGGGCGGCGGCGAAGGTGGTGAGGCGTACCGAGGGGGGCGGGAGGGGCTCGATCCAGCCCGGGCCGGCGCCGAAGACGCGTACCCCCGGGAAGTCCCGCCCGAACCGGACCAGGCGGTACGCGCGGCCGGTGAGCGGGGTCTGCGACCAGACCACGACGGTGTGCGGGCTGGTCCGCACCACGGCGGAGGCCAACGCGACCCAGGGCAGCGCCGGCCCGAGGTGCAGGCAGCCCCGGCCCTGCTCGCGGAGCGCGGCGGCGAGGGCGTGCAGCCCGAGGCTGTGCGTCTCGTGCTCCGCGCCGGCCAGCAGCACACCGTCCGTGGACAGCTGCCGGGACGGCTCCCGGCGGTGCACGTCCAGGCCCACCCGGATGCCCTCGGAGAGTGCGTGCTCGACGGCGATCTCGCTGGCGGTGCGCCCGGGCAGCGCCCCCAGCAGCGGTACGCACACCTGCTCCCAGACCGCCGCCACACCCGCCTCGGCGGCCAGGTCGAGCATGAGCGCGGCGACCTGGTTGGCGTCGAGGTCCTCGGCGGCGGCGGAGAGCCGCTTGCGGGCCGTGTCGACGGCCTCGCCGGACATCGGATCTGTCAACACCAGACGTACCCCCGGGTAAGTGACCACTACCAGGGGGTTCGTCGGGACGGCGCGGTTCGGATGCGCCGGGCGGCGGATTTATCTGCGACGGGCCGCCAACCAGCGGAGCGCGAGCGCGGACACGCTGCCCCACACACCGCGCCGGAAAAGCAGCACGACAAGGACGAAGATGCCGCCGGTGACCAGGCCGATCGCCTCGAATCCGGAGAACGACAGCCAGTCCTCCAGCCGGACCACGAGCGCCGCGCCGAGCACTCCGCCCCAGAGCGTGCCGATCCCGCCGAGCACCACCACGATCACCGCCTTGCCGGACGTGGTCCAGTGCAGCACGTCGAGGGAGACGAAGCGGTGCCCGACGGCGAAGAGTCCGCCGCCGAGACCGGCGATGAAGCCGGAGAGCACGAACGCGGTCAGCTTGTACCGGTGCACCGGGTAGCCCAGCGCGCGGGCCCGCGCCGGGTTGTCCCGGATGCCGACCAGCACCCGGCCGAACGGGGAGTGCACGATCCGCCAGGCGGCGGCCAGGCCGAGCAGCACGATCGGCAGGATCGCGTAGTAGAAGTAGTAGTCGTCGGTCAGGTCCATCCCGAAGAACTCCCGGGGCACCCCCTGGAGGCCGTTCTCGCCGCGGGTCACCGAGCGCCACTCGTTGGCGACGTAGTAGACCATCTGCGCGAAGGCCAGCGTGACCATCGCGAAGTAGATGCCGGTCCGCTTCACCGCCAGGTAGCCGATCGGCAGCGCGAGCACCGCGGCGGCGAGGGCCCCGGCCAGCACGGCGACCGGGAAGGGCAGGCCGGCGTGGATCGCCACCAGCCCGGTGACGTACGCCGAGGTGCCCCAGAACGCGGCGTGCCCGAAGGACATCAGCCCGGTGAAGCCGAGCAGCAGGTCCACCGAGACGGCGAAGAGCGCCCAGCACAGGATGTCCACGGCCACCGCCGGGTAGAGCCCGTTGGGCAGCCAGAACGCCACGGCCAGACCGGCGGCGAGCAGCGCGTACCGGACCCAGCCGGGGGCCCGGGCCACGGCGACCAGGCCGGAGCCGGTCGCCGGCCGGGCCGCCTCGGCCGGGGTGTCGACGGTGCTGGTCATGCCGGTGCCTCCTCACGGCCGAACAGCCCGGCCGGCCGCCAGAGCAGCACGACGGCCATCACGATGAAGACGATCGTCTGGGACACGATCGGGAAGTCGGAGAGGTACGCCTCTCCCCATGCCTGGATCAGGCCGATGCCGAAGCCGGCGGCGACCGAGCCGAAGATGGAGCCGAGCCCGCCGATCACCACCACCGCGAAGACCACGATGATCAGGTCGGCGCCCATCAGCGGGTTCACCGCCCGCATCGGCGCGGCGAGCACCCCGGCCAGGCCGGCCAGCGCGATACCGAAGCCGAACACCGGAGTCACCCAGCGCCCCACGTCGATGCCGAGCGCCCGGGTCAGCTCGGGCCGCTCGGTGGCGGCCCGGACCACCATGCCGATCCGGGTACGGGTGAGCACCCACCACACCGCGACGCAGAGCAGCACCGTGAAGCCGAGGATGAAGACCCGGTAGGTGGGGAAGTCGAAGAGCCCGAAGTCGATCGAGCCGCTGAGCGCGTCCGGGGTGGCGTACGGGCTGGACTGCATGCCGTACCGGGTCTTCACCAGGTCCTGGAGGATCAGCGTGAGGCCGAAGGTGAGCAGGAAGTTGTAGAGCGGATCGAGCCGGGTGAGCCGGTGGATGGCCAGTCGTTCCAGCACCATGCCGAGCAGACCCAGCCCGAGCGGCATGATCACCAGCGCCGCCCAGAACGGCACGCCGGCCTCGGTGAGCAGCACGTACGCCCCGAACGCGCCGAGCATGTAGAAGGCGCCGTGGGCGAAGTTCACCACCCGGAGCATGCCGAAGATGACCGCGAGCCCGAGGGCGAGCAGGGCGTAGAACGCCCCGCTCACCAGCCCGTTGAACGTGTTCTGCGCGAAGCCTGACATCAATCCGTCACATCTTGCAGTCGGCCGACGGCGCGCGGAACGCCTCCGCGGCGGGGATGGTCTTGAGGACCTTCACGTAGTCCCACGGCTCGGTGACGTCGGCCTGCGGCTTCACCTGGGCCAGGTACGCGTCGTGGATCACCCGGTGGTCCTCGGCGCGGATCTTGCCGTTACGCAGGAAGACGTCGTTGACCTCCTTGCCCTCCAGCCCCTTGACCACGCTGTCCGCGTCGTCGGTGCCGGCGGCCTGCACCGCCTCCAGGTACTGCATGGCCGCGGAGTAGTTGGCCGCGTGGGCGAAGGACGGCCGGGTGCCGGTCTCCTTCTGGAAGCGGTCGGCGAACTCGCGGTTCTGCTGGTCGAAGTTCCAGTACCAGGCGTCGGTGTAGGTGGTGCCGGCCAGCGCCGCGGGGGTGAGCGAGTGGATGTCGGAGATGAACATCAGGCCCACGGCCAGCCCGATGCCCTTCTCCCGCAGCTTGAACTCGTTGTACTGCTTGACCACGTTGACCAGCTCCGCGCCGGCCTGCATGGTGCCCAGCACCTGCGGCTTCGGGTTCATGCTGGACGCCTTGAGCAGGAACGACGAGTAGTCGCCGGTGGTGTTCGGGAACGGCGCGCCGTCCTTGCCGACCACCTTTCCGCCGGCCTTCTCGATCGCGGCGGAGAAGTTCTTCTCCATGTCCTGACCGAAGGCGTAGTTCGGGTAGAGGATGTACCAGTTCTTGCCGACCTGCTCGGTGGTGGTCTTCCCGGTGCCGTTGGCCAGCATGTAGGTGTCGTACGCGTAGTGGAACGTGTACTTGTTGCAGCTCTTGCCGGTCAGCTCGGTGGTCGCCGCGCCGATGTTGAAGTAGAGCTTCTTCTTCTCCTTGGCCACGTCGGCGACCTTCAGGGCGGCCGACGAGGTGGGCACGTCGAGGATCAGGTCGACGCCCTTGCGGTCGTACATCTCCTGGGCCTTGGCGTTGGCCACGTCCGGCTTGTTCTGGTGGTCGGCGGTCTCCACGGTGATGTCCTTGGTCACCGCCTTGTCGCCGTACTTGGCCTTGAAGTCGGCGATGGCCATCTCCACGGCCTTGACCGAGTTCTTCCCGGACAGCTCCGAGTAGGCCCCGGACTGGTCGTTGAGCACACCCAGCACGACCTTGTCGCCGGTCAGCTTCTGGTCGCCGCCCGATGCCGGGCCGCCCCCGCCACAACCGGCTGCCAGCACCACCGCCGCCGACGCGGCGGCCACACCCACGCTCCTACGCATGTCCATCCCTTTCGTACCGCGCGGACTCCGCGCGGGTCAGCCGTCGAAGAATTCAAATCCCGAGGTACGCCAGCAGCTCGCGCTCCCGCGAGCGCACCTCGGAGTTCGCCATCGCCTCCACGACGCGTCCCTCGGCCAGCAGGTAGTGCCGGTCGGCGACGCCGGTGGCGAAGTGCAGGTTCTGCTCGACCAGCAGCACGGTCACGCCGTGCTTCTTGGCCTCCCGCAGCAGGTCACCGACCTGCTGCACGAGCAGCGGAGAGAGCCCCTCGGTGGGCTCGTCGCAGAGCAGCAGCCGGGCGCCCATCCGCAGCACCCGGGCCAGCGCGAGCATCTGCTGCTCACCGCCGGAGAGCATGGTGGCCGCCGAGTCGCGCCGCTGCCAGAGCGCCGGGAAGGCCTCGTAGACCCGCTCCAGCGACCACGGGTCGGGGCCGACCCGTGGCGGCAGCGTCAGATTCTCGGTGACGGTGAGGGTGGCGTACGCGCCCCGGTCGTCGGGGACCCAGCCGAGCCCGAGCCGCGCCCGCTTGTACGCCGGCACCTTCGTCAGGTCCCGGTCGTCGAGCGTGACCGTGCCCCGCTGGCTGGGGTGCAGCCCCATCACGCAGCGCAGCAGGGTGGACTTGCCGGCGCCGTTGCGGCCGACCAGGGTGACCACCTCGCCGGCGGCGACGTCCAGGCTCACCTCCCGCAGCACCTGCGCCTCGCCGTAGAACGCGGAGAGGTTCTCAATGCGCAGCATCAGCGGCTCCCAGGTAGGCGGTGATGACCCGCTCGTCGGCGCGGACCTGCTCGTACGGGCCCTCGACCAGGACCTTGCCGGCCTGCAGGACGGTGACGGTGTCCGCGAGCCGGCCGACCACGCTCATGTTGTGCTCGACCATCACCACGGTCCGCCCCTCGCGGACCCTGGCGATCAGCTCGACGGTGCGGTCGACGTCCTCCAGCCCCATCCCGGCGGTCGGCTCGTCGAGCAGCAGCACCTTCGGGTCCAGGGCGAGCGCGATGGCCAGCTCCAGGGCGCGCTTGCGCCCGTACGCCAGGGCCTCGGCGGGGGCCTCGGCGAGCGCGCCGAGGCCGACCATGTCCAGCAGCTCCCCGGCCCGGTCCCGGTAGCGGTCCATCAGCTTCGCCGAGCGCCAGAACCGCCAGCCCAGCCCGCTGGACGACTGCAACGCCAGCTCGACGTGCTCCCGGGCGCTGAGCTGGGGGAAGAGGCTGGTGATCTGGAAGGACCGGGCCACCCCCAGCCGGGCCACCTGCTCCGGCGGCAGGCCGGTGACGTCCCGGCCGGCCAGCTCGATCCGCCCGGACGTCGGCGGCAGGAAGCCGGTGAGCAGGTTGAACAGGGTGGTCTTGCCGGCGCCGTTCGGGCCGACCAGGGCGTGCACGCTCTCCGGGGCGATGTCCAGGTCGACGTGATCGACGGCCCGGAACCCCCGGAAGTCGCGGGTCAGCCCGCGGGCCGACAGGAGCGCTTGCCCGGCCATCGCCTCATCCTCCGCAGGTCACCGCGACGACCGGGTCGGTGACCGCGGTCACAGGGTCGTCGCGTGGAGGAAACCTACGGCGGGCCGCCAGAGTCGAGCCATGTCGACACCACACACATTCCGGCCGGTCGACGCGGCTACGGCGGACATGGTCGCTCCTTCTACCCCATCAGGATGAGATCGACGACGGTCGCCGACCGGTCTTCGTGACCGCTCCCATGTGTGGGGTCCACCTCCCCCGCACCCCTGCGGGGCTCAGCCGGCCGGAGGCATCGCCCTCGATTGCCGAGGGCGACGTCGAGCTGACGCTGGACGGCATCTTCGAGTTCGGCCTGGGCCGGCTGCTGGACGGCTTCGCCGCGCTGGTCGAGGGCGGCGCGACGCCGGGCTGACCGAGGGCGGCGCGACGCCGCGCTGACCGAGGGCGGCGCGACGCCGCGCTGACCGAGGGCGGTGCCACGCCGGCCTGACCGGCGGGCCACCCCGGTCAGTGGTCGAAGGTGACCACCCAGCGGGCGCCCTCGCCCCGGGCCAGCCGGTCGAAGGCGGCCGGCGCCTCCTCGAGCGGGATCAGCCCGCTGATCAGCGGGCCGAGGTCCAGCGTCCCGTCGACGACCTCACGGGCCAGCGCGGGGACCTCCCGGTCCGGGTCCGACGAGCCGTACACCGACGAGCGCAGCGTACGGGCGGAGTGGAAGATGTCGGCGGCGGCGAGGCTGACCAGGTCGTCCTTGGCCCCCATGCCGACCACGGTGACCGCTCCCCCGCGCCGGGCCAGCCGCCACGCGGTGCGGATGGTGGCGGCCCGGCCGACGCACTCGAAGGCGTGGTCGACGCCGCGCCCCTCGGTGCGGGCCCGGACCTCCTTCGACAGCCGGTCGTCGGGGAGCAGGAAGTCGGTGGCGCCGGCGGCCAGCGCGAGCTCCCGTTTGGCCTCGGCGACGTCGATCGCCACGATCGGGCCCGCGCCGGCCGCCCGGGCGGCGGTGAGCACGGCGAGTCCGACCCCGCCGAGCCCGATCACCGCGACCGACTCACCGGGCGCGACCCGGGCGGTGTTGCGGACCGCGCCGGCGCCGGTGAGCACCGCGCAGCCGAGCAGGGCGGCCTGTTCCGGGGGCAGGTCGGCGGGGACCGGCACCACGGCCGTCGCCGGCACCACCACCTCCTCGGCGAACGCGCCGAGCCCGAGCGTGACGTGCAGCGGGGTGCCGTCAGCGGTCTCGCCCCGCGGCACGGCCGGCGCGGTGTTGGCGGCGCAGAGCCAGGGTTCGTCGTGCCGGCAGAACCAGCAGGCCCGGCAGGCCGGCGCCCAGTTGAGCACCACCTGGGTGCCGACCGGCACGGTCACCCCGGGCCCCACCTCGGCGACCACGCCGGCCGCCTCGTGGCCGAGCACCAGCGGGTACGCCGGGGCGAGCGTGCCGTTGACCATGGACAGGTCGGAGTGGCAGACCCCGGCGGCGCGGATGCGCACCCGCAGTTCGCCGGGGCCGGGCGCGGGCAGCCGGACCTGCTCGATCCGCAGCGGCGCGCCGGGGCCGCGGGCGACCAGCGCCCTCACCGCTGGATCGCCTTGAGCTCGGTGAACTCCTCGATCCCGGACGCGCCGAGTTCCCGGCCGAGGCCGGACTGGCGGTAGCCGCCGAACGGGGCGAGCGGGTTGAAGGCGCCGCCGTTGACGTCCACCTGGCCGGTGCGCAGCCGCCGGGCGACCGCGACGGCGTGGTCGGCGTCGGCGGACCAGACGGCGCCGGCCAGGCCGTAGCGGGAGTTGTTGGCGATGGCGACGGCCTCGTCGGTGTCGGCGAACGGGATGACCGCGAGCACCGGCCCGAAGACCTCCTCCTGGGCCAGTTCGCTGTCGGGGTGCACGTCGGCCAGGACGGTGGGCGCGACGAAGTGGCCGCGCGGCGGCAGCGGGGCGTCCGGTCCGCCGGCGACGAGGCGCGCCCCGTCGGTGAGCGCCCGGTCGACGAAGCCGCGGACCCGTTCGGCCTGGGCGGCGGAGACCAGCGGGCCGAGCCGGGTGGCCGGGTCGAACGGGTCCCCCGGCCGGTACCCCGCGACGGCCCGGGCGACCAGGTCGAGCGCTTCGTCGTACCGGTCGCGGTGGACCAGCATCCGGGTCCACGCGGTGCAGGTCTGCCCGGAGTTGAGCAGCGCGTTGCCCACCCCCACCTTGACGGCGGTGGACAGGTCGGCGTCGGCGAGGATCAGGTTGGCCGACTTGCCGCCGAGCTCCAGGGCGACCCGGGCGATCCGGTCGGCGGCGAGGTGGGCGATCCGCCGGCCGGTGGCGGTGGAGCCGGTGAAGGAGACCAGGTCGACGTCCGGGTGGGCGGCGAGGGCCTCGCCGACGACGGGCCCGGTGCCCGGCACCAGGTTGACCACGCCGGCGGGCAGCCCGGCCTCGGTGACCGCGTCGAAGAGCAGGTACGCGGTCAGCGGGGTGAGCTCGCTGGGCTTGAGCACCACGGTGCAGCCGGCGGCCAGGGCGGGGGCGAGCTTGGCGACGACCTGGTGCAACGGGTAGTTCCACGGGGTGATCGCGCCGACCACGCCGACGGGTTCCCGCACGACCAGGGAGTTGCCGACGGTCTGCTCGGCCGGCGGGCGGGCGGCCAGGTCGACCATCGAACGCAGCACGGTCAGCGGCAGCCCGGTCTGCACCCGGGCGGCGAGCTTGATCGGGGTGCCGAGTTCCAGGGCGACGGTGCGGGCGATGTCGTCGGCCCGGGCGGCGAGAGCGGCGTGCAGCCGGTCCAGGTGGGCGGCGCGCTCGGCCGGCGCGGTGGCCGCCCAGCTCGGGAAGGCGGCCCGGGCGGCGGCGACGGCCCGGTCCACGTCGGCCGGGGCTCCGGCGGGCACCTGACCGACGATCTCGCCGGTGGCGGGGTTCTCCACGGCGATGGTGTCGCCGTCGGACGGGTCGATCCAGCCGCCGCCGACGTGCAGATGGCGGCGGACCAGGAGCGCGGGGGGCGCGGCAGCGAGATCCATGTCGTCCTTCGGGGGTGCGGAAACTAGCGCTGGGAGTTTTGACGCTACCCCGAACGGTCGGCCGGCTCCACCGGTGCGGCGGTGCGGGCGTGCTCGGCGGCCAGGCCGTGCAGCAGCGCGTCCAGGCCGAGCGCGAAGGCCCCCTCGTCGACGCTGCGCTGGTGCTCGGCCAGCCGGTGCGCCTGGCGCAGGTGCGGGTAGTGGGCGGCGTACAGCTCCGGGTCCTCGACGAAGCCGCGGGCGAACGAGCCGAGCGCCGAGCCGGCGACGAAGTAGCGCAGCGCAGCGCCGACGTGGGTGGCCCGGGCCGGCGACCAGCCGGCCTTGACCAACGCGCCGTAGACGGCGTCCGCCATCGCCAGCGCCGCCGGTCGCCGCCCGGGCCCCTGGGCCAGGTACGGCACGACGTTCGGGTGCGCGGTGAGCGCCTGCCGGTACGACCAGGCCCACCGGCGCAGCGCCTCCAGCCAGTCGTGCCGGGCGAAGAAGCTGGTGTCCACGGTGGCGGTGACGCTGTCGGCGACCGCGTCGAGGATGGCGTCCCGGTTGGCGAAGTGGTGGTACAGCGAGGGCCCCTGCACGCCGAGCGCCGCGGCGAGCCGCCGGGTGGAGAACGCGGCCAGCCCGTCGGCGTCGATCAGCGCCAGGGCGGCGGTGACGATCCGTTCCCGGCTGAGCACGGGTTGCCGGGGTCGGGGCACGTCGACTCCTCGGGTCTGGACGGGGCAAAACTTACAGCGCTAGTTTAAGCGGAGACGGCAGGGCGACGGCGGAAGGGATCGGCATGGACTTCTCACTGACCGACGAGGAGCGGGCGGTCCGGGACACCGTCCGGTCGTTCATCACCCGCGAGGTGATGCCGCTGGAGCAGGAGGTGCTGCGCCGGGAACGGGCTCACCGGCCCGGCCTGGAGCGTGCCGAGCTGCGCGAACTCCAACAGAAGGCGAAGAAGTTCGGATTCTGGGGGCTGGCCACCCCGGAGGAGTACGGCGGCATGGACCTGCCCGCGGTGATGCAGTCGCTGATCTGGACCGAGCTGGGCCGTACCTTCGTGCCGTTCCGCTTCGGCGGCGAGGCCGACAACATCCTCTTCCACGCCACGCAGGAGCAGCAGCGCGAGTTCCTCATCCCCACCATCGAGGGGGAACGGATCTCCTGCTTCGCGATCACCGAGCCGGGCGCCGGTTCGGACGCGGCGAACATCCGGCTCAGCGCGCGGCGGGACGGCGACGACTGGATCCTCGACGGCGAGAAGACCTTCATCACAGGAGGCAACGACGCCGACTTCGCCATCGTCGTCGCGGTCACCGACCGGGAGAAGGGCGCCCGCAACGGCGGCGCGACCGCCTTCCTGGTGGACCGGGCGATGGGCTGGCGCTCCGAGTTCATCCAGACCATGGGCGAGGGCGGACCGGCGTCGCTGATCTTCGACGGCGTCCGGGTGCCGCACCGCAACATCCTCGGCGAGGTCGGGCAGGGCTTCGCGCTGGGCATGCAGTGGATCGGCAAGGGCCGCTACACCATCCCCTCCCACGCGATCGGCATCGCCGAGCGGGTGCTGCAGATGGCGATCGACCAGGCCAACACCCGCAAGACCTTCGGCGCGAAGATCGGCACCAACCAGGCCATCCAGTGGATGATCGCCGACTCGGAGACCGAACTGGAGGCGGCCCGCTGGCTGGTGCTGCGCTCCGCGTGGACGGTCGACCAGGGCCTGGACCCCCGGCACGCCTCCTCGATGGGCAAGCTCTACGGCGCCGGCATGGTCAACCGGGTGGTGGACCGGGCGCTGCAGATCCACGGCGGGATGGGCTACACCCGGGAGCTGCCGATCGAGCGCTGGTACCGGCAGGTGCGGCTCTACCGGATCTTCGAGGGCACCGACGAGATGCAGCGGCTGATCATCTCCCGCGACCTGCTGCGCGGGTACACGAAGATCGGCGGCCACCTGGCCTGAGCCGTGGCGCCGCCGCCCCCGGTCGGTCCCGGCCCGGGGGCGGCGGCGCCTCACGCCGTCAGGGCGTCCAGGGCCAGGTCGACGTCGTCCACCGTGGAGTAGAGGTGGAAGGAGGCGCGGACCCGGCCGGCCCGGACCGCCGCGCGGACGCCGGCCCGCGCCAGCTTCTCCTGCGCGCCCGGCACCTCGACCGTGACGATGGCGCTCTCCCCGGGCGGGCGGCCCAGCCCGGCGAGGAACCGGTTGGCCAGCGCTACGTCGTGGTCGTGGATCGCCGGCAGGCCGATCTCGGCGACCAGTTCCAGGGCGGGCGCGGTGCCGACCCAGCTGAACCAGGCCGGGGAGATGTCGAAGCGCCGGGCGTCGTCGGCGAGCCGCAGCGGCGGGCCGTAGTAGGACGAGTGCGGATCCTTGCCCGCGTACCAGCCGGCGGCGTCCGGCTGCAGCCGGTCGCGCAGGGCCGGCGCAAGGTAGGCGAAGGCGGAACCGCGCGGCGCCATCAGCCACTTGTACGCCCCGACCGCGACCACGTCGGCCAGGCCCGCGTCGAAGGGCAGCCAGCCGCAGGCCTGGGTGGCGTCGACCGCGACCAGGGCGCCGTGCGCGCGGGCCGCGGCCACGATCTCGGCGTACGGGGCGATCGCGCCGTCGGCGGACTGCACCAGGCTGAACGCGACCAGGTCGGTGTCGGCGTCGATCGCGTCGAGCAGCCCGGCGAGCGGCACGGTGCGCACCCGCACGCCCCGCTCCTCCTGCACCAGCCAGGGGAAGAGGTTGGAGGTGAACTCGACCTCGGGCACCACCACGGTCGCCCCGGCGGGCAGCGCCGCCGCGACCGGGGCGAGCAGCTGCGACACGGTGCTGCCGACCGCCACGTCGGCCGCCGCCACCCCGACCAGGCCGGCGAACGCCTCCCGGGACCGTTCGGTCGCCTCGCCCCAGACCTCCCACGAGGTACGCCCCACCCGCCAGTCGGCCAGGGCCTCCTGCACCGCCGTCCAGACCGGGTCGGGCGGCAGCCCGTAACTGGCGGTGTTCAGCCAACCGGGCTGCGGCTGCCACAGCTTCTGCGCCTGCTCCAACTCCATGCCACGGACGCTAGTGGCCGGGTCGGCGGCGGGGCACGGCCAATCGCCGGTCGGCGGCCTGCACGACGTCGAACGCGCCCGGCGGGTCGACGACGCCGCGGCCGGCCGGCACGCCATCGACCGATCGGACCTCGCCCCGCGCCGGCCGCGACGGTTAGCGTGGCCTGATCCGCTCCGGAGGTCACCGATGATTCTCGAGATCCGCACCTACCGCCTCAAGCCGCGGACCAGCGACGAGTTCGTCCGGGTGATGCGCGACGAGGCGGCCCCGCTGCTCGGCCGCTTCGGCATCCGGGTGGTGGCGGCCGGGGCCTCGCTGGTCCGCGAGGACGGTCACGAGGAGGCGTACCTGATCCGGGCCTTTTCCTCGCTTGCGGTCCGGGACGAGCAGGAGGAGGCGTTCTACGGCAGCGCCGCCTGGCGCGACGGCCCACGCGAGGCCATCCTGTCGCGGATCGAGAGCTACCACACCGTGGTGCTGGAGACCTCCGAGGCCGCCGGGGAGGTGCTGGCCGCGCACCGCCCCTGAGGCTGAACGTGACCGCCGCCCGGGCGCGCCGGAGGACTGGCCGGCGCGCCCGGGCGATGCGAGTCGTCTCAGGCCGGCGTGCCCGCCAGCGTCGACGGCCGCAGGCCCGACTCGTCGTCGGCGGGCCGGGCCTCGGCCGGCTCGTCGTCGAGCATGGTCGCCTCGTCGAACGGACGCTGGCCGCTGAGTACCGCCCGGGCCTGGTCGCGGTCGAACTCGCCGGTCCAGGTGCCGACCAGCACGGTGGCGACGGCGTTGCCGGCGAAGTTGGTCAGCGCCCGGGCCTCGGACATGAACCGGTCGATGCCGACGATCAGGCCGACCCCGTCGACCAGGTCCGGGCGGTGCGACTGGAGGCCGCCGGCGAGGGTGGCCAGGCCGGCGCCGGTGACGCCGGCAGCGCCCTTCGAGGCGATGACCATGAACAGCAGCAGGGAGATCTGCTCGCCGATGGCGAGCGGCTTGCCCAGCGCGTCGGCGATGAAGAGCGACGCCATGGTCAGGTAGATCGCCGTGCCGTCCAGGTTGAACGAGTACCCGGTCGGCACCGTGATGCCCACGACCGGCTTGCTCACCCCGAAGTGCTCCATCTTGGCGATCAGCCGGGGCAGCGCCGACTCCGAGGAGGAGGTGGAGAAGATGAGCAGGAACTCGCGCCCGAGGTAGCGCAGCAGCTGGAAGATCGAGATGCGCGCGACGAACCAGAGCAGCGCGCCCAGGACCACGAAGACGAAGACCAGGCAGGTGGCGTAGAAGCCGAACATGACCTGGGCCAGGCTCTTCAGCGCGTCCACGCCGGTCGCGCCGACCACGGCGGCGATGGCGCCGAACGCGCCGATCGGGGCGACCCACATGATCATCGCCAGCACCTTGAAGACGAGCCGCTGGAGCACGTTCACCGCCCGCAGTACGGGCTCTCCACGCCGGCCCATTGCCTGCACGGCGAAGCCGACCAGCAGGGCGACCAGCAGCGCCTGGAGCACCTCACCCTCGGTCAGCGCGGAGAAGAGGGTGGTCGGGATGATCCCGAGCAGGAAGTCGACGGTCCCGCCGCTCTTGTCACCGGCGGCGGCCTTGCCCGCGCCGGCCAGGTCCGGGCCCAGGTTCAGACCGGCGCCGGGATGGATGAGGTTGCCGACCACCAGGCCGATGGCCAGCGCGACGGTGGACATGACCAGGAAGTAGCCGAGTGCCAGGCCGCCGACCTTGCCGACCTTGGCCGCCTGACGGACGGATCCGACACCGAGGACGATCGTGCAGAAGATGACGGGCCCGATCATCATCTTGATCAGGTTGACGAAGCCGGTGCCGAGGGGCTTCAGCTCCTTGCCGAACTCGGGGGCGACGAGGCCGACCACGATGCCGGCGGCGACGGCCAGGATGACCGCGAGATAGAGGTAGCGGGTCCGGTCGCTGCGGGCGGGACGGGCGGCCACGGGGGCGGGTGGGGTGGTGTCCATGACCACAATGTGAGGCGCGTCTCCGCACAAGGCACCCTTACGTTCATTCTGTTCACCCCTGTGACGCGCGGGCGAAACGGGCGCCTGACCGGTGCGCCACACTTGCGGACGACCAGGCCGAAGGAGGGAACATGGCCCGACGACAGTGGAGCATCGCGGGGCAGCTGTTCGCCCTCCAGGCCGTGGTGGTGACGCTGCTCGTGCTCGCCGGCGCGGCCGGCGCGGTGTGGCTGGCGCGCAGCGACTCCCGCCAGGCGGCGGAGGAGGAGGTGCTCGCCGTGGCGAAGACCGTGGCCCGCTCCCCCGATGTCCGCGCCGCCCTGGCCTCCCCGGACCCGGCGGCCACCCTGCAGCCGTACGCGGAGTCGATCCGGGTGGCGACGGGAACGGACTTCGTGGTGGTGATGGCCCCGGACCGGACCCGGTACTCGCACCCCACCCCGAAACTGATCGGGCAGCCGTTCATCGGAGACATCGGCCCCGCCCTGGCCGGTGAGCCGTTCACCGTCACCAACGTCGGCACGCTCGGCGAGTCGGTGCGCGCGGTGGTCCCGGTGCACGGCGACGGCGACCGGATCACCGGGCTGGTCTCCGTCGGCATCACCACCCGGGCGATCAACCGGAAGCTGATCGCGCAGACACCGGTGCTGCTGGGCGCCGCCGCGCCCGCGCTCGCCCTCGCCGCCACCGGCTCCTGGCTGCTGAGCCGTCGGCTCCGGCGGCAGACGCACGGCCTCGGCCCGAGCCAGATGACCCGGATGTACGAGTACTACGACGCGGTCCTGCACTCCGTACGGGAGGGGCTGGTGGTGCTGACCCGGGACCGCCGGGTGGCGCTGGTCAACGACGAGGGGCGCCGGCTGCTCGGGCTGGACGAGGACGCGGCGGTCACCGACCGGCCGATTGCCGGAATCGCCCTGCCGCCCGCGGTGGCCGAGCTGCTGGCGTCCGGGCGGGACGCGCACGACGAGCTGGTGCTGGCCGGCGACCGGGTGCTGGTGGCCAACCAGCGGACCACCCGGTTCGAGGGGGCCGTGCTCGGCACCGTGCTGACCCTGCGCGACCAGACCGAGCTGCGCAACCTGGCCAGCGAGCTGGACTCGGTGCGCGCGCTGACCGAGGCGTTGCAGGCCCAGACCCACGAGTCGGCCAATCGGTTGCACACCGTGCTGACCCTGGTGGAGCTGGGCCGGGCCGACGAGGCCGTCCGGCTCGCCACCCGGGACCTCGCACTGGCCCAGCAGCTGACCGACCGGGTGGTCGGCGCGGTCACCGAGCCGGCGCTGGCCGCCCTGCTGCTCGGCAAGTCGGCGCAGGCCGGCGAGCGGGGGGTGGACCTGGTGATCGAGCCGGACTGCCGGCTCGACGACAGTCCGCTGCCCACCGCCGACCTGCTCACCGTGGTCGGCAACCTGGTCGACAACGCGCTGGAGGCGGTGGTCGGCACCGAACCGCCGCGTCTGGTAGGGGTCTTCGTCGGCGCGGGCGACGACGAGATCGTCGTGCGGGTGGTCGACAACGGACCGGGGCTGGACCCCGACCGGGTCGCGGACGCCTTCCGGCGCGGCTGGTCGACCAAGAGCGCCGGTCGCGGCCTCGGCCTGGCGCTGGTCGGGCAGGTGGTCCGCCGGCACGGTGGCCGGTCCGACGTGGCCGCCGCCGACGGCGGTGGGACGGTCTTCACCGTTCGGTTGCCGATCCGGGAGGGCCGGACGTGACCGACATCAGGGTGCTGGTGGTGGAGGACGAGCCGCTGCTGGCGGAGGCGCACCGGGCGTACACCGAGCGGGTGCCCGGCTTCGTGGTGGTCGGGGTGGCGCACACCGCCCGGGAGGCGATGGCGGCGCTGCGGCACCGGGCGGGCGCGGACGTCGATCTGGTGCTGCTCGACTTCCGGCTGCCCGACCTGCACGGTTTGGACGTCTGCCGGGCCCTACGGGCGGCGGGCAGCAGCGTGGACGTGCTCGCGGTGACCTCGGCCCGGGACCTGGCGGTGGTCCGCACCGCGGTCTCCCTCGGGGTGACCCACTACCTGCTCAAGCCGTTCACCTTCGCCGCCTTCCGCGACAAGTTGGAGCGGTACGCCGACTATCGCCGCCAGGCGCTCGCCGAGGGCGAGGTCGCCGCCCAGCACGAGGTGGACCGGATGTTCGCCACCCTGCGCGGCGCGGCGCAGCACACCCTGCCCAAGGGGCTGGACGCGCAGACCTTGGACACGGTGCTGGCCGCCCTGCCGGCCGGGGCGGGGCTGTCGGCGACCGAGGTCAGCCAGCGCACCGGGATCTCCCGGGTGACCGCCCGCCGCTACCTGGAGTACCTGGTGACCGCCGAGCGGGCGGTACGCGCGCCGCGCTACGGCACACCGGGCCGCCCGGAGGTCGAGTACCGACCGGTGTGACGACGCCGGTCAGGCGCGGGCGGCCAGGTCGTCGACGGCCTGCCGGATCTCGGCGCGGACGCGGTGCAGGTCCCAGGAGGCGATTTCGGACAACCGGTGGTCCTCCCGCAGCCGGCGCACCGCCGCGAGACCGACCAGGTAGCCGCAGCGCTTGGGCAGGTCACCAACGAGCGGCGAGTCCCGCATCAGGAAATACGGCGCGTAGTGGTCCAGGTCGGTGGCGTCGAGATCAGCGGAGATCCGGCCGAGGATCTCCGCCCACCGGCGCCGGCACTCGTCGAGCCAGGGCCGGTATCCCGGCCGACCGCACCAGAGGTACGCCTCGTCAGCCAGACCTGGGGCGGTCTCGGCCGACACCAGGGTGGCCAGCCCCTCGGTGAGCAGCGCGTTCGCCACCCCGTGCCCGGGCCAGTCCCGGATCCCGGCGAGCCGGTCGTGCACCACGTGCGCCGCCTCGTGGAGCACCAGCAACCGGTCGTCGTCCGCCCCGCCGAACTCCTCGACGGCGAGGAAGAGCGCCAGCCGGTCGTCGAGGGTGTCCGCCCAGCCGTTGGCCCGGTGGAGTCCGACCAGCACCACGCAGTCGACCGGGTCCGCGTCGCCCGCCCAGCCCATCGCCCGGGACACCGTCGCCACCGCGTCCGGCAGCGAGGCCCGCAGCGCCGCCGACCGCGCCGCGAGATCGACACCCTCCCCGGCCAGCCGGTCGAGGACGGCGACCAGGTCGGGACCGGTGGACCAGTCGCCGTCCCGGTCGAGGGCGGCGAAGATCTCCGGGTGGCGGTCGAGGTAGTGCGTCCGCCACCACCCGGGTCGGCGCTCCCCGGGGGCGTCGGCCGCCGCCTGGGCGTACCCCAGATAGGTCGGGACCAGGTCCCGGACCCGCAGCATCGGTCGGACGGTCTCCCCGGCGGGTGTGGTGGCGGTCATGCCGCCATGCTGCCCGACGGTCCGCTCACCCGCCGTCCCGCGCCGCCGGCCGGGCCCGGCCGGCGGCGTCAGCTGACGTTGGCCGGGCCGAGCACGCTCTTCAGGTCGCCCATCAGCGCGGTTGTCGCCGCCACCCGGAACGGCCCGAGCCGCAGCGTGGTGGTCTTCCCCCCGTTGAGCAGCTTGACGTGCACCTCGGTGTCGCCCGGGTGCAGCACCAGGGTCTCCTTGAGCCGCTCCACCAGCGGCGGCGTGCACCGGTGCACCGGGATGGTCAGGGTGACCGGCTTGGTGGCCGGGTTGGTGCTGACGTCGGGCATCGACATGTCCATCGCCATGATCCGCGGCGTGTCGTCGCGCCGGTCCACCCGTCCCTTGACCACCACGATCGCGTCCTCGGCGATGTACTGCCCGATCACCTCGTAGGTGTTGGGGAAGAAGAGCGTCTCCACCCCGCCCGCGAGGTCCTCCAGGGTGGCCGAGGCCCAGGCCCGGCCCTGCTTGGTGACCCGGCGCTGCACGCCGGAGAGGATGCCGGCCAGGGTGACCACCGCGCCGTCGGGAACGGTGCCCTCCTCGGACAGGGCGGCGATGGTGCAGTCCGCCGCGGCGCCGAGGACGTGTTCCAGGCCGAAGAGCGGGTGGTCGGAGACGTAGAGGCCGAGCATCTCCCGCTCGAAGGCGAGCTTGTCCCGCTTGTCCCACTCGCTGTCGCCGATGATCGGCATGACGGTGGTGCTGCCGCCGGTGTCGGCGTCGCCGAAGCCCGCGCCGAACAGGTCGTACTGGCCGACCGCCTCCTTGCGCTTCACGTCGGCGTACGCGTCGATGGCGTCGGCGTGCACGGCGAGCAGCCCCTTGCGGGTGTGCCCGAGCGAGTCGAAGGCGCCCGCCTTGATCAGCGATTCGATGGTCTTCTTGTTGCAGACCACCGCGTCCACCTTGGACAGGAAGTCGTAGAAGTCGGTGTAGTCGCCCTTCTCCTGCCGGCAGCGCATGATCGCGGCGACCACGTTCGCGCCGACGTTGCGCACCGCGGCCAGGCCGAACCGGATGTCCGTGCCGACCGGGGTGAACGGCCCGGCCGAGGTGTTCACGTCCGGCGGCAGAACCTGGATCCGCATCCGACGGCACTCGGACAGATAGAGCGCCATCTTGTCCTTGTCGTCGCCCACCGAGGTGAGCAGCCCGGCCATGTACTCGGCCGGGTAGTGCGCCTTGAGGTACGCCGTCCAGTACGACACCAGCCCGTACGCGGCGGAGTGGGCCTTGTTGAAGGCGTAGCCGGCGAACGGGACCAGTACGTCCCACACCGCCTGGATCGCCGCGTCGGAGTAGCCGTTCTTCCGGCAGCCGTCCCGGAAGGGGATGAACTCCTTGTCGAGGATCTCCTTCTTCTTCTTGCCCATCGCCCGGCGCAGCAGGTCCGCCTGGCCGAGCGTGTAGCCGGCGAGGATCTGCGCGGCCCGCTGCACCTGCTCCTGGTAGACGATCAGGCCGTGGGTGGGAGCCAGGATCTCCCGCAGCGGCTCCTCCAGCTCCGGGTGGATCGGCGTGATCTCCTGGAGGCCGTTCTTGCGCAGCGCGTAGTTGGTGTGCGAGTCGACGCCCATCGGGCCGGGCCGGTAGAGCGCCAGGACGGCGGAGATGTCCTCGAAGTTGTCCGGCTTCATCAGCCGCAGCAGCGAGCGCATCGGCCCGCCGTCGAGCTGGAACACGCCGAGGGTGTCGCCCCGGGCGAGCAGGTCGTAGGCGGCCTGGTCGTCCAGCGGCAACGCCAGCAGGTCGAGCTGCCTGCCGTGGTTGAGCTCGATGTTCTTGACCGCGTCGTCGATGATCGTCAGGTTGCGCAGGCCGAGGAAGTCCATCTTCAACAGCCCGAGCGACTCGCACGTCGGGTAGTCGAACTGGGTGATGATCGCCCCGTCGGCGTCCCGGCGCATCAGCGGGATGTGGTCGATGATCGGCTCGGCGGACATGATGACGCCCGCGGCGTGCACGCCGGTCTGCCGGATCAGCCCCTCGATGCCCTTGGCGGTGTCGATCACCTTGCGCACGTCCGGGTCGGACTCGTAGAGGCCACGGATCTCGCCGGCCTCGGCGTAGCGCGGATGCTGCGGGTCGAAGATGCCGGTGAGCGGGATGTCCTTGCCCATCACCGCCGGCGGCATCGCCTTGGTGATCCGGTCCCCCACCGCGTACGGGAAGCCGAGCACCCGGGCCGAGTCCTTGATCGCGGCCTTCGCCTTGATCGTGCCGAAGGTCGCGATCTGGGCGACCTTGTCCTCACCCCACTTGTCGGTGACGTACTTGATCACCTCACCGCGCCGGCGCTCGTCGAAGTCGATGTCGACATCCGGCATCGAGACCCGCTCGGGGTTGAGGAACCGCTCGAAGATCAGGCCGTGCGGGATCGGGTCCAGGTCGGTGATGCCCAGGGCGTACGCGACGAGCGAGCCGGCGGCCGATCCACGGCCCGGGCCCACCGCGATGCCCTGGCTCTTGGCCCACTGGATGAAGTCGGCGACCACGAGGAAGTACGACGGGAAGCCCATCTGGTTGATGACGCCCAGCTCGTACTCGGCCTGCACGACGTGCCCCTCCGGGATGCCCCCGGGGTAGCGGCGGGCCAGGCCGGCGAAGGTCTCCTTGCGGAACCAGGACTCCTCGGTCTCCCCCTCGGGCACCGGGAAACGCGGCATCAGGTTGTGGAACTCGAACATCCCGGTCGGGTCGACCTTCTCGGCGACCAGCAGGGTGTTGCGGCAGCCCTGCTGCCACAGCTCCGACGAGTCGACCGCGCGCATCTGGTCGGCGGACTTGATGAAGTAGCCGCCGCCCTCGAAGCGGAACCGGTTCGGGTCGTCGATGTTGCTGCCGGTCTGCACGCAGAGCAGCACGTCGTGCGCGGTGGCCTGCGCCTCGTGGGTGTAGTGCGAGTCGTTGGTGACCACCGGCGGGATGTCCAGCTTGCGGGCGATCTCGGTGAGCCCGTCGCGGACCCGGCGCTCGATGGAGAGGCCGTGGTCCATGATCTCCAGGAAGTAGTTCTCCTTGCCGAAGATGTCCTGGTAGCTGGCGGCGACCTTGAGCGCCTCGTCGAACTGGCCCAGCCGCAGCCGGGTCTGCACCGCGCCGGAGGGGCAGCCGGTGGTCGCCATGATGCCCTCGGCGTGCTCGGCGATCAGCTCCATGTCCATCCGCGGCCACTTGACGTAGTGGCCCTCCATGGAGGCGCGCGAGTTGAGGGTGAACAGGTTCTTCAGGCCGGCGGCGTTGCGGGCCCACATGGTCTTGTGGGTGATCGCGCCGTTACCGGAGACGTCGTCGCTCTTCTGCTCCGGCCGGCCCCACTTGACCCGCGCCTTGTGGTAGCGGGACTCCGGCGCCACGTACGCCTCGACCCCGAGGATCGGGGTGATGCCGGCGGCCATGGCCTGCTTGTAGAAGTCGTTCGCGCCGTGCATGTTGCCGTGGTCGGTGATCGCCACCGCCGGCATGCCGAGCCGGTTGGCCTCGGCGAAGAGGTCCTTGAGCCGGGCCGCCCCGTCGAGCATCGAGTACTCGGTGTGTACGTGCAGATGCGCGAACGAATCGCCCATGCGTGGCGCCCCCCCGGGTCGTTTCATGGGTGGTGAGAAGTCGGTCGGCCCACCCTATCCCCGGCCCCGCGGGCGTCTCCAGCAGCCGCGCGGACAGACCGCCGCCGGGTGGTGTGGATCTCCCGTGGGGCGGCCCCGGGGTGACCGTGGCCGGGTCGGCTGCCTGACTCGGACAACCCGGGAAGGCCCGTGCGGCCGTAGCCTGGACGGCACGGAACACCGGCTGACAGGGAGCGCTGATGCTCCTCGCTGACGACATCGACGGCCTGGCCAGTGCGGCCGCGCGCGGTGACGCGGGCGCGGTCGACGCGCTGCTGGCGGCGGTACGCCCCGAGGTGCTGCGGCTCTGCGCCCGCCTGCTGCCGCACCGGGAGGACGCCGAGGAGGCGTGCCAGGACGCGCTGCTGGCGCTGGCCCGGGGAATCACCCGGTTCGAGGGACGGTCCTCGTTCCACACCTGGCTGTACCGGCTCACCGCCAACCGGGCCCGCTCGACGTACCGGGCGCTGCGCCGGCGCTGGCTGGTCGAGGCCGACGGCGTGCCGCTGCCCGACCGGCCCGACCCCCGGCGCACCAGCGTGGTCGCCGGCACCCGGCTCGACCTGCTCGACGCGCTGGACGCGGTGCGCCCCGAACTCGCCGAGGCGCTGACCCTGCGCGACGTGCTCGGGCTGAACTACCGCGAGATCGGGGCCCTGCTCGACGTGCCGGAGGGGACCGTGAAGTCCCGCGTCCACCTGGCCCGCCGACAGGTCCGGCAGCGGCTGTCCGATGGGTGAGCCGGGGCGCCGGCGGCGGGGCCTGCTGGTCCTCCTGGCCGGGCTCGCGCCGGTGGCGGCCTGCGGCCAGGCCTCGGTCGCCCCGCTGCCGGTGCAACCGGCCACCGCCGCGGCCACCGGGTCGACCACCGCCGCGCCGGTCACGTCCATCGGACCCGGCCCGACCACCACGACCACCCCGGTCGCGCCGACCACGCGCGCGGTGGTGCCCCGACCGGCCGTGCCGGCCCCGCCCGCACCGAGCAGGAGCCGGGGTGCGCCCACACCCTCGCCCAGCCCGCGACCGAGCGCCTGCCTCGGCCCGGTCCGCTACGACCTGGTCCTCGCCGAGACCGAACTGGCGCTGTTCACGTCCCTCTGCCTGTCCGCCGGCGGGGTGCTGCGCATCCAGGGCATCGGGCCGGGCGAGGTCACCGTGGACCGGGAGGACCTGGTCTCGCGCACCTACGAGGCGGGCGTGGTGGACATCCGCTTCGTCCGCGCCGGCACGGTCCGGGTGACCATCCCGCAGGACGGTACGGCGCACACGGTCACGGTGGTGGTGGTCTAGCCCGGGCGCACCCGCACCCCGGCCAGCAGCGCGTCGACGAATTCCGTCCCGCTGCCCGCCGGCGGGGCGAGCTGCACGTACAGCAGGCCGGCCCGGCCGGCGGCGAGGCCGGCGGCCTCGACCAGCACCGGCCGCCCCGCCGGGCAGGCGTACCGGGCCACCACCCAGTCGATCCCCGCCTGCCGGGTCCGCCGCAGCGGCGCGGCCGCGCAACCCGCGTGCGGGCGCTCGGCGACGAAGCCCTCCGGGGTGGTCCGCCGGGCGATGCTGGTGGAGAGGCCGACGAAGGCGCCCGGCACGTCCGGGTCGGCCGCCCACCGGTCGGGGTCGACCGAGACGACGAGCGCGGGCTCCAGTTGCCCGTCGTCGCCGTACTGCCCGGCCCAGCCGGCGCCGGCGGCCCGCCAGCCCACCGGGAGGGCGACGCTGACCGGCCCGCTCGTCGCGCGGGTGGCGTCGGGGCGGGGCGGGCCCGCGTCTCCGGCCGCCATGCCCAGCATGGCCAGCGCGAGGGCACCCGCCCCGACGAGGCCGAACTGGTGGGCCGGCCCCCGCGCGGTGCGGGGCGGCGGGGCCGCGGGTCGCCGGCCCCGGAGCTGCCGACGCACACCGGGACGGCCGACGACCTCTTGGGGGCCGGTCGGTGCGGTGGCGTGGCGCAGCGCCGCCCGGAAGGCGCCGGCGTCCGGGTAGCGGTCGGCCGGGCGGTGCGCGGTGGCCCGGCGCAGCACCGCCGTCACCGCCGCCGGTACGCCGTCCTCCCACCGCCGCGCCGGGCCGGGGCCGCCGTCCGGTTCGCCGAGCAGCCGGAGCCCGAGCCGCCCCAGCCCGAACACGTCGCTGCGGGTGTCCACCACGGCCAGCGGATCGTCCTGTTCGGGGGCCATGTAGCCGGGCGTGCCGGCGCGGGCGGTCAGCCCGGACGCGGCGGCGAGGGCCTTGGCCAGGCCGAGGTCGGCGATGAGCACCCGCTCGCCGCCCGGGCCGGCGGCGAAGAGGACGTTGCCGGGGGTGAGGTCGCGGTGCACCACCCGGTGCCGGTGCAGGACCGCGACCCCGGCGGCGATCTGGTCGAGCAGGTCCAGGGCGTCCGCCACCGGCAGGGGGCCGGCGGCCAGCCGGTCCCGCAGGCTGCCGCCCTCGGCCCAGGCAAGCACCGCGTACGGGCGGCCGTCGGGCAGTTCGCCGACGGCGTGCACCCGGGTCAGCCGGGGATGGTCGAGCCGTCGCAGCAGCCGCGCCTCGTCCAGGAACCGCTCCCGGACCCGCAGGTCGTGGCTCCAGTTGTCGGCCAGCACCTTGATCGCCACCCGCGAGTCGAGGACCGGGTCGTGGCCGAGCCAGACGGTCGCGAAGGATCCCGCCCCGAGCAGCCGCTCGATCCGGTAGGACCCGATCCACGCCGGTGTGCTCATCGCCCCACCCCCGTCGGCAGTCCCCTTGCGACGGTAACCGGCGGGGCGGGCCGGCGGGGACCGCGGTGACCGGCGTCCGGCCGACGGCGGGCGCGCGGGTCGGAAACCCGACGAACCGATGCGGCCGTCGCGGAGACCAACAGGACGTCAGACCCACACCGAAGGAGTTCCGTCATGAACCGTCTCCCGTCCACCGTCCTCACCGGGGCGCTGGCCCTGGCCGCCGTCCTGCTGCCGGCCGTCACGTCCGGCCCGGCCGCGGCCGGCAGCCGGGCTTCCACCGGCGTCGGCGTCCGCGTAGCCGCCGAGGGGCCGGCCGGCATCGCCGCCGCGCCGCTGCCGCGGACCGACCTCCGCCGTCTCGCCGGGGCGGGCGACCGCGCCGGCCGGCTCGACCTGCTCAGCGTCCGGGGCGCCGGACCGTTCCGGATCGGCGCGAGCCTGGCCCGGCTCTCGGCGGCGGGGCTGATCGACTGGACGGTCACCGGCTGCGACGGCGTGGTCAGCGCCGGGGTCACCGGCGACTGGGCGGGCGTGGTCCTGCTCGCCTTCCGCGACGGGCGGCTGGTCGAGGTCGGTACCGCCACCGCTCCGCCCCGTTCGCCGGCCGGGGCGAGCGTCGGCATGTCCTTCGCTCAACTGGAGGAGATCTACGGGCCGCGCGGCGCCATGATCAGCAACGACGCCGGTGACGCCTCGGCGTACCTGGTGCGGATCGGCGAGCGGGTCGAGCTGTACACCGGGCACCCGATCCGCCCCGGGGTCGGCTACTTCCAGGTCGGACGGGCGGACTTCGTCGAGCGGGCCTTCCGGGAGGGCCGGTCCTGCTGACGGGCCCCGACGGGGCGTCGGCGGAGAAGCCGTCCGGCCGGACACACCGGTGGCCGAGGCCACCGGTGTGTCCGGCCGGTGGGCCGTGTCGCCGCAGAGAACCACAATAGTGTGTGCCACACACTATCGTGTGAGGCATGGTTAGCGAGGAGATCCTGCGGACCCACCTCCAGGAGTTGCGGCGCGGCACCGTCGTGGTCGCCAGCCTGGTCGCGCTGCGCCGTCCCGATTACGGCTACGCGCTGCTGCAACGACTCGCCGGGCACGGCTTCGGCGTGGACGCCAACACCCTCTATCCGCTGCTCCGGCGGCTGGAGGAGCAGGGGCTGCTGACCAGCGAGTGGAACACCGAGGAGAGCCGGCCGCGCAAGTTCTACCGGACCAGCGCCGACGGCGAGACGGTGCTGGGGCGGCTCCTCGCCGAACTCGCCGCCGTGCAGGTCTCCGTCACCGGGCTGATCGAAGGAGTGGACCGATGAACAGCATGACCGACCGCTACCTCGCCGCCACCCTGCGGGCGGCGCCGGCGCCCCGCCGCGCCGAGATCGCCACCGAACTGCGCGCCGCCATCGAGGACATGATCGAGGACCGGACCGGCGCCGGGCAGGACCCGGCCACCGCCGAGCGGGCCGTCCTCACCGAGCTGGGCCACCCGGAGCGGCTCGCCGCCCGCTACGCCGACCGCCGGCTCCAGCTGATCGGCCCGGCGTACTACCTGGTCTGGCAGCGGGTGCTGCGCGGGCTGCTCACCGTCGTACCCGCGCTGGTCGGCGTCGTGGTCGGGGTGCTCAAGGCGACGGTCGGCGACCAGCCGGGCGCGGCGATCGGCGCGGGGATCGCGGCCGCCTTCCAGACCGGCGTGCAGATCGCCTTCTGGGTGACGGTGAGCTTCGCCGTGCTGGAACGGACCAACGCCGCGCCGGACCTGCCCGAGTGGACCGTCGACCAGCTGCCGGAGGGGCCCGCCGAGCGGGACGTCACCTTGACCGACGCCTGCGCGTCGATCGCCCTGGTGCTGCTGTTGCTCGCCTTCCTGCCCTGGCAGCACTTCCAGTCCTGGGTCGCCGACACCGACGGCCGCCGGGTCCCGATCCTCGACCCGGCGCTCTGGCGGTCGTGGCTGCCGGTCCTCGTCGTGCTCCTCGTGGCCACCCTGGCGCTGGAGGTCGCGAAGTACCGCACCGGGCGGTGGACCTGGCGGCTGGTGGCGGTCAACGCCGCGCTGGACCTGGCCTTCGCCGCCGCGGTGAGCTGGCTGCTGCTCACCGACCGGCTGCTCAACCCCGACCTGGTCGCGCGCGTCGACTGGCTGCGCGAGGGCGGGGTAGGCACCGTCGCCCGGACGGCAGTGGTGGTGGTCGCCGCCATCACCGTCTGGGACCTGATGGAGAGCGTCGTCAAGGCCCGCCGGCACCGCCCCTGACGCGGTGTCCCGACCCGGCGCACTTCAGGGCGCCGGGCCGGCGGCCGGTTCAGCCCTCGGCCCGCCACTCCCGCGCCAGCAGCGCGTAGACCAGCTCGTCGGTCCACTCCCCCTTGACGAACTCGTTCTCCCGCAGGTGCGCCTCGCGCCGCATACCGAGCCGCTCCAGCACCCGCGCCGAGGCGGTGTTGCGGGCGTCCAGCCGACCGACGATCCGGTACAGGCCGAGTGAGTCGAAGCCGAGGCGCAGCATCGCCCGCGCCGCCTCGGTGGCGTACCCGTGGCCGGCGTGGTCGGGGTGCAGCACGTACCCGATCTCGCCCTGCCGGTGCGCCGCGCTCGTCCAGATCAGCAGCACGTCGCCGATCACCGCGCCGGTCTCCCGGAGCACCATGGCCAGGTTCAACACGTCACCCTCGGCGCGCAGCGCCACCCGGGCGCGCTTGCGGGCCAGCGCCCGTCGGCTCTCGGCCTCGTCGTTCGGTGCGAAGCAGAGGTAGCGGGTGACATCCGGGCGGGACTGGTAGCCGTGCAGGGCGTCGAGATCGTCGGCGGTGAAGAGCCGCAGGTCGAGGCGGTCGGTGCGGACCGGCAGGTCGGGGACGAGCATGCCGGCAGGGTACGGGGAACGAGATGGCCGGTCAGCCCAGTTTCGCCGCGATGCCGTCGAGGACGATCTCCAACCCCGCGTCGAACGCCTCGGCCGCGTCGAGCTGCCGGCCCTCGAAGAAGAGCCGGGCCAGCGTCGGGTGCCGGCCGTCGCCGACCGCCCGGGCGAGGTAGGCCAGCTGCGCGGGCGTCGGCACGTGCGCGTCCTGCCCGGGCGGCACCCGCAGCAACTCCAGGTGAAGCTGGCCGACGACGTAGCCGAGGAAGGCGTGCGCGGCGTGCATCAGCGTCTCCAGGGGCAGGCCCGGCCGGTCCAGGGCGGCGTACAACCCTTCCGAGTACGCCAGCCCGTGCGGCCCGTACGGCTGGCGGCTGCCGAGCAGCGGGACGAACCAGGGGTGGCGGCGGGCGACGGCGACCGTGGCGGCGGCGAAGGCGCGCAGCCGGGCCCGCCAGTCGCCGACGTCCGGCCCGGGCAGGGCGATCTCGCCGCAGACCGCGTCGGCGACCAGGTCGAGCAGGTCGTCGTGGGAGCCCAGGTGCCGGTAGAGCCGCATCGGCGGCACCCCGAGCCGGGCCGCGACCCCGCGCAGGGTCAGCGCGCCGAGGCCGCCCGCGTCGGCCACCTCGCAGGCGGCGGCGACGATCGCCGGGCGGTCCAGTGGGGGCCGGTGTCGACGGGCCGGCTCCGGGCGTTCCCAGACGACGCTCATGGCGCTAGAGTCTATCCGCAGCGATACGGTGTATCGATAAGGAGGAGCCATGCGGGTCCGCGGCGTCGTCTACGACACCGGGGTCGAGCTGCTGCCGGGCCGGCACTCCCGCCCCGGATTCGACCCGGACCAGGTCACCCGGGACCTGCGGGTCATCGCGACCGAGCTGGGCGCTACCGCCGTACGGCTGATCGGCCAGGACCCCGACCGGCTCCGGCCGGCGGCGCGGGCCGCCGCCGAGGCGGGCCTGGCGGTCTGGCTCTCCCCCGGCCTGCCGGACGCCGCCCCGGGCGCCGCCCTGGCCCACCTGGCCCGTTGCGCGGACGACGCCGAACGACTGCGGGTCGACGGCGCCGAGGTGGTGCTGGTCGCCGGCTGGGAGGCCACCCTGTTCCTGCGCGACAGCGTGGCCGGGGACCGAACTGGGCTGCACCACCTTCGCCGGTGCCGCCGAGCGCGGCGCGACCGCCTGGACCGTGGTCGACCGCGACACCGACCCGCCCCGGCTGCGCCAGCCGGTGGTCCGGGACGAGCGGGCCCAGGCCGACGAGGTGGGCGCCCTGCTCGACCGGGCCGATCGGGCCGGCGTCGAGGGCGCCTTCGTCTTCACGTACGCGGCGTTCAGTTACCCCCACCGGGCCGACGATCCGGAGCACGACCTGGACACCGCCGGCTACGGCCTGGTGGCGGTGCTGCCGGACGGCACGCTGCGGCGCAAGGCGGCCTTCGACGCGGTCGCCCGCCGCTTCGCCGCCGGCTGACCAGACCCGTCCAGGCCCGCCCGGCACGGGGCGGGGCGGGCCTGGACGCTCATCGTGACCGGCGGGCGGGATCGGCCGGCATCAGGCGTCGACGGCGGCCATCACGTCGTCGGAGACGTCGAAGTTCGCGTAGACGTTCTGCACGTCGTCGCAGTCCTCCAGGACGTCGATCAGCTTGAAGATCTTGCGAGCGCCCTCCTCGTCCAGCGGCACGTTCACGCTGGGGATGAGGGCGGACTCGGCCGACTCGTACTCGATGCCGGCGTCCTGCAGGGCGGTGCGGACCGGGATCAGGTCGGTCGGCTCGGAGACCACCTCGTACGCCTCGCCGAGGTCGTTGACCTCCTCGGCGCCCGCGTCGAGGACCGCCATCATCACGTCGTCCTCGGTCGTGCCGCCCTTGGGGACGATCACCACCCCCTTGCGGGAGAACATGTACGACACCGAGCCGGCGTCGGCGAGCGAGCCGCCGTTGCGGGTCAGCGCGGTACGCACCTCGGTGGCGGCGCGGTTGCGGTTGTCGGTGAGGCACTCGATCAGCATCGCCACGCCGTTCGGGCCGTAACCCTCGTACATGATGGTCTGCCAGTCGGCGCCGCCGGCCTCCAGGCCGGAACCGCGCTTGACCGCGCGGTCGATGTTGTCGTTCGGCACCGAGTTCTTCTTGGCCTTCTGGATGGCGTCGAAGAGGGTCGGGTTGCCGGCCGGGTCTCCGCCGCCGGTGCGGGCCGCGACCTCGACGTTCTTGATCAGCTTGGCGAACATCTTGCCGCGCTTGGCGTCGATGACGGCCTTCTTGTGCTTGGTGGTCGCCCACTTTGAGTGGCCGGACATCTCATACCTCCGTCTGTTGACCCACGCCTGCGTCGACTGTCCGCGCCAGCTCCACCGCCGGGACCGGCGGGCGGTCGGGTGGAGGGCTGCGACGGGCGGTGCGCCCAGCCGAACCGCGGCAATCCTACCGAGGTCGGGTGGTGCGGTGTCACATGCGCACCGGTCCGGGCGTGGGCCGGGCCCCCGACCAAAGCGGAAGGGGGCCCGGTCGTCCGGCTCAGGCCGCGCGCACCAGCTCCACGAAGAAGCGGTGCAGCCGCAGGTCACCGGTGAGTTCCGGGTGGAACGAGGTGGCCACCAGGTTGCCCTGCCGGACCGCCACGATCCGCTGGGCGGCCGGGCCCTCGGTGACCCGGCCGAGCACCTCGACGCCGTCGCCGACCCACTCGACCCACGGCGCCCGGATGAACACCGCGTGGAACGGCTCGCCCTCGACCCCGGTGATCTCCACCGGCGCCTCGAAGGAGTCGACCTGTCGGCCGAACGCGTTGCGCCGCACCGTCATCTCGATGCCGGCGAAGCCGCGCTGGTCGGGCCGGCCGTCCAGCACCTCGGTGGCCAGCATGATCATGCCGGCGCAGGAGCCGTAGACCGGCATCCCGCCGGCGATCCGCTTGTCGATCGGCTCGCGCATCTCGAAGATGTCGGCGAGCTTGCTGATGGTGGTGGACTCGCCCCCGGGGATGACCAGTCCGTCGACCGCGTCCAGCTCGGCCGGCCGGCGTACCGGGCGGGCGTCCGCGCCGGCGCCGGTCAGGGCCGCGACGTGCTCGCGGACGTCACCCTGGAGGGCGAGCACACCGATGGTGGGCCCGCCCACCGTCACCAGCCCCGCTCGGCCAGCCGGTGCGGCTGCGGGATCTCGTCGACGTTGATGCCGACCATCGCCTCGCCGAGGCCGCGGGAGACCTTGGCCAGCACGTCCGGGTCGTCGTGGAAGGTGGTGGCCTTGACGATCGCGGCGGCGCGCTGGGCCGGGTTGCCCGACTTGAAGATGCCCGAGCCGACGAAGACGCCCTCGGCGCCGAGCTGCATCATCATCGCGGCGTCGGCCGGGGTGGCGATGCCACCGGCGGTGAAGAGCACCACCGGGAGCTTGCCGGTCTCGGCGATCTCCTTGACCAGCTCGTACGGCGCCTGGAGCTCCTTGGCGGCGACGAACAGCTCGTCGGAGGGCAGCGACTGGAGCCGGCGGATCTCCTGCCGGATCCTGCGCATGTGGGTGGTGGCGTTGGAGACGTCACCGGTGCCGGCCTCGCCCTTGGAGCGGATCATGGCGGCGCCCTCGGTGATCCGGCGCAGCGCCTCGCCCAGGTTGGTCGCACCGCAGACGAAGGGGACGGTGTACGCCCACTTGTCGATGTGGTTGGCGTAGTCGGCCGGGGTCAGCACCTCGGACTCGTCGATGTAGTCGACACCGAGCGACTGGAGGATCTGCGCCTCGACGAAGTGGCCGATCCGGACCTTGGCCATCACCGGGATGGAGACGGCCGCGACGATCCCGTCGATCATGTCGGGGTCGCTCATCCGGGACACGCCGCCCTGGGCGCGGATGTCGGCGGGGACCCGCTCGAGCGCCATCACGGCGACGGCGCCGGCGTCCTCGGCGATCTTGGCCTGCTCGGCGTTGACCACGTCCATGATCACGCCGCCCTTGAGCATCTCGGCCATGCCGCGCTTCACGCGGGCGGTGCCGACGACGGGCGTGCCGTTGGCGTTCGGGGAGGTGGTTTCGGGCACGGGTTATCGCTCCTCGGACGTGCTCAGGGGGTGGCTTACGACTGATGCTACGACGGGGTCAACGCCACTCCCACAGCCAATCAGACCCACGGTGGCCTGCACTGTGGCCGCCATCACCGCGCGGAGACCCCGCGGCAATACGGGACATTCCACCCAGTCGGTCGGTGACCGGGCCGATGCGGCGCTCAGCCGGCCGGGACGTCCGCCGGCGTCGCCAGCGTGGGGTCGTCGATGTCGAAGTAGCGGGGCCAGTCGTGCCGGCGCCCCATCCGGAACAGCCGCACCACCGGCCGGCTGCGCGCCGTCCGGGCGTCGCGGACCAGGTCGGTGTGCACCTGCCGGGCGAGCGCGAGCCGGCGGCTGGCCGCGATCACCGACTCGCAGGCCGGGTCGGCCGGGTCCAGCCGGACCGAACGCAACTGCCGGGTGAGGTCGTTCTCGGCGGCCTCCCGCTCCTCCGGCACGGCGTCCAGGGCGATCCGCGCCGCCGCGTACAGCTCCACGCCGTAGCGCCGCTCGGCCAGCACCGCGGCGGCCGCCGCGCGGCGCAGCAGGTGCGCGTCCAGCGCCCGGGCCGCCGACTCCGCCCGGGCCTGCAGCCGTTCCACCCGGCCGGCCGTCCAGATCAGGTACGCCACGACCAGGCCGACGACGACCGCCGCGACCACCACCCACCACATGTGCGGCATCGTAGTGGTCACACCGTCCCGCCCAGCCCCGCCCATTCCTGGTCCATGACCCGACCGTCGGTGGCCTCGATGGCCGCCGCGTACACCTCCACGACCCGGCGGGCCACCACCGGCCAGTCGTAGTGGGCCACCACCTGGTCGCCGCAGGCGGTCAGCGCGGCCCGGCCCGCCGGATCGTCCAGCAGCTCGGCCAGCGCGGCCCGCAGCCCCACCGGGTCGCCGGTCGGGAAGAGCCGGCCGGCCCGACCCCCGTCGAGGACCCGGCGGAACGCGTCCAGATCGCTGGCGACGACCGTGGTGCCCGCCGCCAGCGCCTCGGTGAGGATCATCCCGAAGGACTCCCCGCCGGTGTTCGGCGCCACGTAGAGGTGCACGCTGCGCAGCATCCGCGCCTTGTCCGGCTCGGAGACCATGCCGAGGAAGGTCACCCTGTCCCGCAGCTCGGCCGGGAACCGCCCGAACAGGTCGTCCGGGTCACCCGGGCCGGCCACCAGCAGGCGCAGGCCGGGCCGGTGCGGGGCGAGCGCCACGAAGGCGTCCCGCAGGATCGGGAAGCCCTTGCGGGCCTCGGTGAACCGGCCGAGGAACCCCAGCGTGCCGCCGGTGCCCGGGCCGCACTCCCCCGGCCAGCCGGGCAACGGCTCGACGCCGGCGAACTTCGCCACCGCCACCCCGTTGGGGATCTCCACCGCGCCGCCGTCCATGTGCTCGACCTGCACCTTGCGGGCGAGCGCGCTGACCGCGATCCGGGCGGTGATCCGCTCCAGCAGGATCTGCAGCACGCCCTGCGCCGCGGCGAGCACCCGGGAGCGGGTCATCGCGGTGTGGAAGGTGGCCACCACCGGGCCGCGGGCGCAGAGCACCGCGAGCATCGACAGGCTGGGGGTCAACGGCTCGTGCACGTGCAGCACGTCGAAGTCGCCCCGGGTGATCCAGCGCCGCACCCGGGCGGTGGAGACCGGCCCGAACGCGATCCGGGCCACCGACCCGTTGTATGGCAGCGGCACCGCCCGCCCCGCCGACACCACGTACGGCGGCAGCGTCGAGTCCTCGTCCGCCGGGGCGAACACGCTCACCTCGTGACCGAGCCCGAGCAGCGCCTCGGCCAGGTCCATGACGTGGTTCTGCACCCCGCCGGGGACGTCGAAGGAGTACGGGCACACGATGCCGATCCGCACGTAGGCGCCCTTCCCGTCAGGCCGTACCGGTGGCGGGGGCGGCGACCCGCTCGTCGCGCCACATCCGCTGCAACATGTGCCAGTCTTCCGGATGCCGCGCGATGCCCGCCGCCAGACCGTCGGCAATCCGCTGGGTCAGCACCCGGACCCGGGCGTCCAGCGGTGCCGAGTCCGGATCGGGCAGCGGGATCGGGCCCTCGAGCGAGGCGCACGCGGTGTCCGGTTCGTACCACAGCGAGGCGATGTAGAGCGGCGCGCCGGTCCGGATCGCGAGCAGCGCCGGGCCGGCGGGCATCCGGGTCCGGCCGCCGAAGAAGTCGACCTCGATGCCGCGCGCGGAGAGGTCCCGATCCGCCAGCAGCGGCACCACCGCGCCCGCCCGCAGCCGGTCCACCAGCACGTCGAAGGCGGGCCGCGGGCCGCCGTGGGTGGGCAGGATCTCCATGCCCAGGCCCTGGCGGAAGGCGAGGAAGCGCTCGTAGAGCGCCTCCGGCTTGAGCCGCTCGGCGACCGTGGTGATCGGCCAGCCGGTGGCCGCCACCCAGGCGCCCGCGGCGTCCCAGTTGCCGGCGTGCGGGAGCGCGACCACCGCGCCCCGACCGGCGGCCACGTCGCCGGCGAGCATGTCCACCCCGGCCGGGTCCAGCCGGAAGCCGGCGAGGATCTGCGCCCGGTTCAGCGCGGGCAGCCGGAACGCCTCCATCCAGTACCGGGCGTACGAGCGCAAGCCCTGCTTGACCAGGGCGTCCAGGTCGGCCTCGGGCAGCTCGGGGCCGACCACCCGACGCAGGTTGACGCGCAGTCGGGCCGTACCCCCGCCGTTGCGCCGGGCGGCGCGGTCGGCGCCCGCCCGGAAGGCCGCCGCCACGACGGGCCGGGGCAACGCCCGGACCAGGCGCCAGCCGGCGACGTAGCCGAGTTCGGTGAGATTCACTCCCGGCCGACCAGCTGGGCCTGCCGGTACACGTGGGCCATCCGCTGCCCGACCGTGAAGATCGACACGGCGGCGAGCGCCCAGAGCGCGATCTCCAGGGCCAGCGGGACGCCGAGGCCGGTGAGCACACCGCCCACCCCGACGATCAGCAGCCGCTCCGTGCGCTCGGCGATGCCCACGTTGCAGGTCATCCCCAGCCCCTCGGCCCGGGCCTTCACGTAGGAGACCAGCCCGCCGGCGGCCAGGCAGATCAGCGCGGCCGCCGTTCCGGCATGGTCACCCTGGGTGGCCAGCCAGTACGCGACCGCGCCGAAGACGGCGCTGTCGGCGACGCGGTCCATGCTCGAGTCGAGGAAGGCCCCGAACCGGGTGGAGCCGCCGCTCATCCGGGCCATCGTCCCGTCGAGCAGATCGGTGAGGGCGAACACCGTGACGATCACGGCGCCGGCGACCAGATGGCCGCGAGCGCCGAAACCGAAGGCGCCGGCGAGCACGCCGACGGTGCCGGTCACGGTGACCGCGTTGGGGGACACACCCGCGCGGAGCAGTCCGCGCGCGACCGGCTCCACGACGCGGGTCATCCCCGCGCGGGCCGTCACTTGGAAGATCTTCGCCATGGCGGTCCCACGATAACGGCCGGCGGCGTCCGGCGATACGGCCGGTCGTCCGACCCGCCCGTCGGAGGCTTGTGTCGGGTCGATGACGGGTGTGAGATCGGGTGTGGGGGGTGAGCCAGCTCACCGACCCGCCCGTTGACCGTTCGTCGTCCAGCAGACCACCGGAGGATATCGCCGCGGCACCCGCTCGGGCCCGCTTCCCCGTCGCGCGCGGCGGTCGCCACCCACCACCGGCTGAGGGAGGTGCGCCGCGATGGCGCAGAAGAACACGGAGAAGGGGACCACCGGCACCGCACCGGTGGTGACCGAGCCCGACAGGGTTCGCAACGTGGTGCTCGTCGGGCACTCCGGGGCCGGCAAGACGACCCTGGTCGAGGCCCTGCTGGCCGCCAGCGGCACGATCGGCCGGGCCGGCACGGTCGCCGACGGCACCACGGTCTGCGACCACGACCCCGCGGCGGTACGCCAGCAGCGCTCGGTGAGCCTGGCCTGCGCCCCGCTGCTGCACCGCGCCGTCAAGGTCAACCTCCTGGACACCCCCGGCTACGGCGACTTCGTCGGCGAGCTGCGGGCCGGCCTGCGGGCCGCCGACGCGGCGCTCTTCGTCGTCTCGGCCGTCGACGGGATGGACGCCGCCACCGCCGCCCTCTGGGAGGAGTGCGCCGCCGTCGACATGCCGCGCGCCGTCGCGGTGAGCCGGCTGGACCACCCGCGCGCCGACTTCGACGAGGCGGTGGCGCTCTGTCAGCGGGTCTTCGGCGACAACGTGCTCCCGCTCTACCTGCCGATGCTCGGCGACGACGGCGTGTCGGTGGCCGGGCTGATGGGGCTGATCACCCGGCGGGTCTTCGACTACTCCGCCGGCCTGCCCGCCGTGGTCCGGGAACCGGACCCGGAGCACCTGCCGGCCATCCTGGAGGCCCGCGACGAGCTGATCGAGGGGATCATCGCCGAGAGCGAGGACGAGACCCTGATGGACCGCTACCTCGGTGGCGAGGAGATCGACACCGAGGTGCTCATCACCGACCTGGAGAAGGCGGTCGCCCGAGGGCACTTCTACCCGGTGGTGCCGGTCTGCGCGGAGACCGGCGTCGGCCTGGACGCCCTGCTCGACGGGCTGGTCTCGGCCTTCCCGTCGCCGCTGGAGCACGACCTGCCGGAGATCACCGGGGTGGACGGCTCACCCCGACCGCCGTTGAGCTGCGACCCGGACGGCCCGCTGGTCGCCGAGGTGGTCAAGACCACCGTCGACCGGCACGTCGGGCGGGTCTCCCTGGTCCGGGTCTTCTCCGGCACGCTCCGTCCCGACCTGGTGGTGCACGTGTCCGGGCACGGCATGGCCGAACGCGGGCACCCCGACCATGACGCCGACGAGCGGGTCGGGCACATCTACACCCCGCTCGGCGCGACCCTGCGCGAGGTGACCGCCTGCGTCGCCGGTGACATCTGTGCGATCACCAAGTCGGGCACCGCGGAGACCGGCGACACCATCTCCACCAAGGATGAGCCACTGCTCATCGCGCCGTGGGAGATGCCCGAGCCGCTGCTGCCCGTGGCGGTCGTGGCGAAGAGCCGGGCCGACGAGGACGCCCTGGCCCGCAACCTGGCCCGGCTGGTCGCCGGCGACCCCACCCTGCGGCTGGAGCGCAACCCGGAGACCCACCAGCTCGTGCTCTGGTGCATGGGCGAGGCGCACGCCGACGTCGTCCTCGACCGGCTGCGCGCGGGCGGCGTCGAGCTGGACACCGAGCCGGTCCGGGTGCCGCTGCGCGAGACGCTGACCACCGCGGCCCGGGGTCACGGCCGGCACGTCAAGCAGTCCGGCGGCCACGGCCAGTACGCCGTCTGCGACATCGAGGTGGAGCCGCTGCCCCGCGGCGCCGGCTTCGAGTTCGTCGACAAGGTGGTCGGCGGGGCCGTGCCGCACAACTACATCCCGTCGGTGGAGAAGGGCGTCCGGGCGCAGATGGAACGCGGCCTGGTCGCCGGGCACCCGGTGGTGGACCTGCGGGTCACCCTGGTCGACGGCAAGGCGCACAGCGTCGACTCCTCCGACGCGGCGTTCCAGACCGCCGGGTCCCTCGCCCTGCGCGACGCGGCGGAGAAGGCCCAGCCGGCGCTGCTGGAGCCGGTGGACGAGGTCACCATCCGGGTGCCCGACACCTCGGTCGGCGCGGTGATGGGCGACCTGTCCGGCCGCCGCGGCCGGGTGCTCGGCACCGAGCCCGACCCGGACGCCGAGGCTCGCACCGTGGTCCGGGCCGAGGTCCCCGCCACCGAACTGCTCCGCTACGCCGTCGAGCTGCGCTCGATGACGGCCGGCACCGGCACCTTCCGCCGCCGGTTCGTCCGGCACGACCCCATGCCCACCCACCTCGCCGACCAGGCCCGCAAGGAACACCCGAACCAGGGCTGACGGGTCAGGGGCGCGCGGCGGGCACCGGGGGCATCGGCCAGTAGGGGCGGTCGGCGTCCCGCAGGGCCGCCGTGCGCAGGGCGGCCAGCCGGCGTTCGACCTCGGCGAAGTGGTCGGGCGCCAGCGGGCCCAGGTGCAGTGCGGCGGCGTTCTCCTCGACCTGGGCGACGGTACGGCAGCCGGGAATCGGCACCGTGCGCCCGCTGCGCGCCCAGATCCAGCCCAGCGCGCCCTGGGTCAGGGTCCGGCCGTCGGCGGTCAGCGCGCCCCGCACGGCGGCCACCCGGCGCAGCCACTCCGGCGCCGGCCGGCCGCCCCGGAACCACTCCAGCCAGGTCGGGGCGACGCCGCGCACGTCGTCGCGGGGCAACGTCGACGCGGTCGTGTACTTGCCGGTGAGCAGCCCCATCCCGAGCGGACTTCGGTTGACGCTGGCCAGGTCGTGCTTCTCGCAGGCCTCCAGCATCGCCGGGGCGTCCCGCAGCACCGACAGGGTGTGCTGCACGGCGGTCGCGTGCGGCGCCGACTGGGCGAAGGCGCCGGCCCGGTCGGCCCGGTCGGTGCTCCAGCCGTACGCCCGGACCAGCCCGTCGGCGACCAGCTCCTCCAGGGTGTCGACCAGCGCCTCCACCCGTGGCAGCGGCAGGTCGCCCAGGTGCAGCTGGTAGAGGTCGATCCGGTCGGTGTCCAGCCGGCGCAGCGAGTCGGTGACCGCCCGGCGCAGGTACGCCGGCGAGGTGTCCTCGCCGGTGGCCTGGCGGGACCGCTCGTCGAAGGTGTAGCCCCACTTGGTGGCGATCACGGCGTCGTCCCGCCGGCCGGCGAGCGCCCGGCCGAGCACCCGCTCGCCGTGCCCGGCGCCGTACGTGTCGGCGGTGTCGAAGAGGGTCACGCCCAGGTCGAGCGCCCGACGGACGGCGCGGACCGACTCCTCGTCGTCCACCGCCCCCCACCCCAGCGGGCGGACGCCCTCGGCCCAGGGGCCACCGATCGCCCAGCAGCCCATGCCGAGGGCGCTGACCTCGATGCCGCTGCGACCCAACGTCCGTGTGGTTCCTGCCATCGCCGCATCGTGCCACCTCGAGCGCGCTGGAGGGCAAGAACGTGGCTCATCGTGCATGATCGACCACATGCGACGGCTGGGCGTGGACGTCGGCGGCGTGATCATCACCGCCACCGACATGGATGACGACACCTCGTTCTTCGGTCCGCACTACCTGCGTACGCCGCCGGTGGAGGGGGTGTTCGACGCGCTGGCCATGCTGAGTCCCATCTTCGACGCGGCGTACGTGGTGAGTACGTGCGAGCAGCCCACCGAGCGGCGGACCCGGGAGTGGCTGGCCCACCACGACTTCCACGCCCGCACCGGGATCGGCCCGGAGCGGCTGCACTTCTGCCGGACCCGACCGGAGAAGGCGCCGATCGCGGCGCGGCTGGGGCTGACCCACTTCGTCGACGACCGGCTGGAGGTGCTCGGCTACCTCGACTCGGTGCCGCAGCGCTACCTGTTCCGGCCCGAGCCGGACGAGGTCGCGGCGCACCGGACGCAGCTGGCCGGCGTGCACCGGGTGGAGAGCTGGCCGGAGCTGGTGGCGCGGCTGACGGCGGAGGGCGCCGACGGGCCGCGGTGACCGGCGGCGGTCAGCGCCGGGTGGCGTACGCCAGCGGGACCGGGGTCGGCTGCCCCTCCCAGGTGCCGGTCAGCGCGACGCCGGTCGACGGGGCGGCGCCGTCCAGGCGGCGGAACACCGCCAGCTCGACGGTGTCGGTGACGATCAGCGCCGGGTCGGCGTCGACCACCCGGCGGGGCGTACCCACCTCGGGCAGGCCGGCGCCGTCGGTGCCGCTGCTGTCGATGGCCATGCTCGGGGCACGCCGCTCCCGGACCCCGTCGACCTCGAAGTACTCCTCCGCCTGGCCCGTCCCGGCGAGGATCGCGGCGGCCAGGGCGGCGGCGTAGACCGGGTCGCCGCAGGCGTCGTAGACCCAGCGGCGGCCGAGCGCCGAGTGTTCGGTGGTGCCCACCAGCCAGCCGTCGGCGCCGGCCAGCGGCGCGTCCCGGTAGGTCAGCGGGACCTGGTGTACCGGCCCGTCACCGGCCCGGACCAGCATCGTCTCGATGCCGACCTTTCCGGCCGGATCGTCGAACCGGTAGCCGGCGACCCGCTCCACGTCGACGCCGGCCGGCCCCTGGTACCAGCGGCGGCTCGGCAGCCACTCCGCCAGCAGTTCGAGCTTGGTGGGGCGCAGCGTGGCGCGGTGCAGCAGGGCCATGCTCAAGATCATAGACGCGGCGTCCGGTCGACCGCCGCCCCGCGGCGCGGGCGGGTGGTTTGGCGACCCGGCCGGGGAGGCACTACAGCGGCCGGAGGCGGGATGAGCGTCACGGCGGATCAGATCGAGCGGGCGACCGAGGTACGACCGGCGCCCCGCTGGGTGGCGCCCACCTTCGCGGCGCTGGCGCTGCTCACCCTGCCCTGGATCGGCTACCTCGCGCTGACCCTGCCCCGGCACGCGGTGGCGGTGCACTACCGGGCCGCCTGGGTGGGCTTCGACCTGGGCCTGGTGGCGATGCTGGCGCTGACCGCCCTCTTCGCCTTCCGGGGCCACCGGCAGGTGGTGGTCGCCGCGAGCGGCACCGCCACCATGCTGCTGGTGGACGCCTGGTTCGACGTCACCACCACCCCGGCCGGTCCGGACCTGATGCTGTCGGTGCTGCTGGCCGCGCTGGTCGAGCTGCCGCTGGCCGCGGTCTGCCTCTGGATCGCCCGGCACGGCGACCGGATGGTGCAGCGCCGGCTGCGTCAGCTCGCCGTGCGGGCCCGGCTGGCCGTCGACCGGGCCGAGGCCGCGGAACGGACCGCCGCCGCCACCCGCCGGCGGCTGACCCGCCTCCGGGGCCGCTGAGCCCGGCCCGCCTGAGGGGCCGCTGATCCGGCCCGGCTCAGGCCGGCCAGGCCTTGGCGAGCAGCTCACGGGTGTCGGCGAGCAACTGCGGCAGCACCTTCGTCCGGCCGATCACCGGCATGAAGTTCGCATCGCCGCCCCAGCGTGGCACCACGTGCTGGTGCAGGTGGGCGGCGATGCCGGCGCCGGCCACCCCGCCCTGGTTCATGCCGAGGTTGAACCCGTGCGCACTGCTGACGTGCCGGACCACCCGCATCGCGGTCTGGGTGTAGACGCCCAGCTCGATCGTCTCCGCCGGATCCAGCTCGGTGTAGTCGGCCACGTGCCGGTACGGGCAGACCAGCAGGTGACCCGGGTTGTACGGGTAGAGGTTCAACACCACGAAGACGTGCTCGCCCCGGGCCACCACCAGGCTCTCCTCCGCGGCGAGCCCGGGCGCCAGGCAGAACGGGCAGCCGGTGGGTTTCTCGTAGCCGCCCTCGGGCCGGTCGTCGCCGGAGATGTACGTCATCCGGTGTGGCGTCCAGAGCCGGTCGAGCCCGTCCGCCAAGCCGCTGTCCGTGCCGTCGTGGAAGTGCCGCTCCGCCCCAGTCACATCGCCGATCCTACGGTCACCGCGGTGGATTCCACCCGTCCGGACCGGCCGGCCGGGTGCCCGGGGTGAGCCGGGCACCTGACCGGCGGCGAGTTGCGGCAGGTCGGGGCTCAGCTCTCCGCGGACGGACCGGAGTTGGCGCGCGAGCCGACCACGTCGAGCACGTGGGTGACCGCCTCGGCCATCGGCACGCCGTTGCGCTGCGAGCCGTCCCGGTACCGGAAGGAGACCGTGCCGGCGGCCACGTCGTCGTCGCCCGCGATCACCATGAACGGGATCTTCTGCTGCTGGGCGGTGCGGATCTTCTTCTGCATCCGGTCGTCGCCCGTGTCGACCTGGGCCCGGATCCCCTCGGCCCGCAGCGCCGCGACGAAGCCGTGCAGGTAGTCGGTGTGGTCCTCGCGGATCGGGATGCCGATCACCTGCACCGGCGCCAGCCAGGCCGGGAACGCGCCCGCGTAGTGCTCGGTGAGCACGCCGAAGAAACGCTCGATCGAGCCGAAGAGCGCCCGGTGGATCATCACCGGGCGCTGCCGGCTGCCGTCCGCGGCCTGGTATTCCAGCCCGAACCGCTCCGGCAGGTTGAAGTCGACCTGGATGGTCGACATCTGCCAGGTCCGACCGATGGCGTCCTTGGCCTGCACGGAGATCTTCGGCCCGTAGAAGGCCGCGCCGCCCGGGTCCGGCACCAGGTTCAGGCCGGACTCCTCGGCGGCCGACCGCAGCGCCTCGGTGGCCCGCTCCCAGTTCTCGTCGGTGCCGACCGACTTCTCCGGGTTGCGGGTGGACAGCTCAAGGTAGAAGTCGTCCAGGCCGTAGTCGCGCAGCAGCTGCAGCACGAACGTGAGCAGGGACTTCAGCTCACCGTCCATCTGCTCCTGGGTGCAGTAGATGTGCGCGTCGTCCTGGGTCATGCCGCGCACCCGGGTGAGGCCGTGCACCACGCCGGACTTCTCGAACCGGTAGACCGAGCCGAACTCGAACAGCCGCAGCGGCAGCTCCCGGTAGGACCGCCCGCGGGACCGGTAGATCAGGTTGTGGAACGGGCAGTTCATCGGCTTGAGGTAGTAGTTCGCGCCCTCCATCTCCATGGGCGGGTACATGCCGTCGGCGTACCACTGGAGGTGCCCGGAGGTCTCGAAGAGCTGGCCCTTGGTGATGTGCGGGGTGTTGACGAACTCGTACCCCGCCTCCTCGTGCCGGCGGCGCGAGTAGTCCTCCAGCTCCCGGCGGATGATGCCGCCCTTGGGGTGGAAGACCGCCAGGCCGGAGCCGATCTCGTCGGGGAAGCTGAACAGGTCGAGGTCCGCGCCGAGCTTGCGGTGGTCGCGCCGGGCGGCCTCCTCCAACAGCTTGAGGTACGCCTTGAGCTCGTCCCGGGTCGGCCAGGCGGTCCCGTACACCCGCTGGAGCTGCGGGTTCTTCTCCGAACCGCGCCAGTAGGCGGCGGCCGAGCGCATCAGCTTGAACGCGCCGATCAGCCGGGTGTTCGGCAGGTGCGGGCCCCGGCACAGGTCCGACCAGCAGACCTTGTCCTCGTTGGCGGCGAGGTTGTCGTAGATGGTCAGCTCGCCGCCGCCCACCTCCATCACCTCGGAGGAGTCCAGCCCCTCCCCCTTGACGTCGATCAGCTCCAGCTTGAACGGCTCGGCGGCCAGCTCCGCCTTCGCCTCGTCCAGGCTGTCGAAGCGGCGGCGGCGGAACCGCTGGCCGGACTTGACGATCTCCTGCATCCGCTTCTCGAGCTTGGCCAGGTCGTCCGGCTGGAACGGCTTGGCCACCGCGAAGTCGTAGTAGAAGCCGTTCTCGATCGGCGGGCCGATGCCGAGCTTGGCCTCGGGGAAGACGTCCTGCACGGCCTGGGCGAGCACGTGCGCGGTGGAGTGGCGCAGCACGTTGAGCCCGTCCGGCGAGTCGAGGCTGACCGGCTCGACGGTGGTCTCCTCGGCCGGCGCCCAGTCCAGGTCGCGCAGCTGACCCTGCGGGTCGCGGACCACCACGATCGCCTTCGGGCCGGTGGCGGGCAGCCCGGCCGCGGCCACCGCGTCGGCAGCCGTCGTCCCGGCGGCGACGACGACGGGGTCGGCCACGACGGGGGTACGGGGTGCGGACACGGTGACTCCTCAGCTGCAGACGGTACGGAAGCGGCCGGTATCCGGCCCCCTGCGATGCTATCTGCCGCCCGTTTCCGCCCGGTCGTCGGGAAAGGAACGGCCCCCGTGTCCTGCCTGGCGGGAACGACGGCGATCCGATTGAACCTTTCCGGCCTCCCGTCCGAACTACCGGGTGTGGCCGGAGCCGGTGCCGGCCGCCTGGAGACGGATGGGGGCACGGATGACGACGACCCGCGGCGGCAGCCGTCGGACCGTACTCGTCCTGGCCGCGGCGGCGGCCGGGCTGCTGGGCTGGCCGGGTGCGGCGCTCGCCGCGGGCGTGACGACCACGCCCACCCAGGCGAGCCAGGGCGACGCGGTCGAACTGGCCCTGGTGGTGCCGGAGGAGCGGCCGGGCGCCCGCACCGAGAAGATCGAGTTCAAGCTCCCCGCCGACGCGCCGATCGGTGAGGTCTACCCGCTCTCGGTGAACGGTTGGGCACCGCTGATCACCACCCGCCGGCCGGAGCAGCGGGTGGAGGGCATCCACGGGTTCAGCGTGGACACGGTGACCGCCTCGGTGGTCTGGACCCGGGCCGCCGGGAAGCTGCAGCCCGGGCCGGCCCGGCTCTCGATCGCCATGGGCCCGCTGCCCCAGGCGGAGCGGATGGCCTTCGAGGTGGTGCAGACGTACTCCGACGGGACGGTGGTGCGCTGGGCCGATCCGGCCGGCGGCGCGCACCCGGCCCCCACGCTGGCCCTGCTGCCCGCCGCCGGCGGGGCGGCGACCGGTCACCACGGCGGCACCGGCGACGCGGGGGCGATGAGCGACCACGGGGCGATGCCGGCGGTGGCCACCCCGGACGTCGCCCCGCCGGCGGACGACGACGGGCTGAACGGGGACGTGCTGCTCGGCGGCGGCCTGCTGATCGGGCTCGGCGGCGGGGCGGCGATCGGCTGGGCGGCGGGCCGGCGGCGCGGCCGGCCCGCGGGACCCGCCGACACCGGGCCGGACGCCGTCGACCCGGCACCGGGAACCCGGACCTGGACCTTCGACGGCCGCACCCCGCCGGACGAGAGCGACACGGCCGGCTCGGCAGAGGGAGTCCTGGCGGACCAGCCGGCGGGATCGCGCTGAGGTCAACCCAGCCAGTCGGGCAGCCGCTCCCGGGCGGCGAGCCAGCCGTCGGGGACGCCACCCGGGGTGCCGACGCCGGTGTACCCGGCCACCACCGCACCGACGATCGCGGCCGTGGTGTCGACGTCGCCGCCCGCCTCGACGCAGGCCTGGATCGCCGTCGGGTAGTCGTCGAGCCGGGTGGCGGCCACCCAGAGGGTGAAGCCGACCGTGTCCTGGGCGGTCACCCGCGAGCCGTTGCCGAGGATCTCCACGGCCTCGGCGAGCGGGCGGCCGAGCAGCCCGGCCGCGCGGCGTACCCGGCGGTGCACCTCGGTGGCCGGGTCGAGGGCGGCGGCGACCGCGGCCAGCAGTCGGGCCGGCTCGGGGCGTACCCCGTCGAGCCGGGCGCGGGCGGCCAGCGAGGCGGCGACCGCCACCGCGACGGCGCCCGCCACCCCCTCCGGGTGCGCGTGGGTGACCTCGGCGGAGGCCCGGGCCTGCGCCGCGGCCCGGGCCGTCGAGTCGGCGAACCAGGCGCCCAGCGGCCCGACCCGCATCGCCGCGCCGTTGCCGCATGAGCCCTGCCCGTCGAACGCCGACGCGGCGGCCACCGGCCACGGGGTGCCGGCACGGATCAGCTCCAGGATTTCCACCGCGCCGGCGCCGTAGCGGCGGGCCGGGTCGTACCGGGTGGCGAAGGAGGCGGCGAGCGCGTCCCGGTCGATCTCGCCGTGCGTGACGAGCGTGTCCAGCACCGAGCAGGCCATCTCGGTGTCGTCGCTCCACGGCCACGAGCCGGCTGGCAGGTCGTCGTGCCAGGGCGCGGACGGCCGGCCGGGGACGAAGAAGAGCGCCCCCAGCGCGTCGCCGACGGAGAGGCCGGCGAGACTGTCCCGGGCCAGCGCCGCCCGGGCGTCGGGAAAGAGGGTGAACGACATCGTCGTGCCAGCTTGCCCGGTTCGGGCCGCTGCCGCAACGCGATCAACTTGCCACGGGCAGTACGGTGCTGAGGTGGCCACCGTGCTCCTGGTCGAAGACGACCACGTCGTACGCGGCGCGATGCTGCGGTCCCTCAGCGAGCGGGGGCACGCCGTACACGCCGTCGGCACCGCGCTGGACGCGCTGCGCCGGGTCGCCGCCGAGACCCCCGACCTGGTCGTGCTCGACCTCGGCCTGCCCGACCTGGACGGCTCGGACGCGCTGCGCATGCTGCGCGGCATCACCGACGTGCCGATCATCATCGCCACCGCCCGCGACGACGAGCAGTCGGTGGTCCGGCTGCTTCGCGCCGGGGCGGACGACTACATGGTCAAGCCCTTCACCGGCGCCCACCTCGACGCCCGGATCACCACCGTGCTGCGCCGGGTGGGCCGGGCCAGCCGGACGGTTCAGCCGGCGGTGCACACGGTGGGCGGGCTCCGGGTCGACGTCGGCGAGCGCAGCGCGATGCTCGACGGGGAACTGCTCGCGCTGACCCGCAAGGAATTCGACCTGCTGGCGTATCTCGCCGCTCGACCCGGCCGGGTAGTGTCCCGGCGGGAACTCTTGGAGGAGGTATGGCGGCAGCCGTCGGTCGGCGAGGACCAGACCATCGACGTTCACCTGTACTGGCTTCGACGAAAGATGGGCGAGTCCGCGGCGAAGCCGCGCTACCTGCGCACCGTGCGGGGGGTGGGCTTCCGGCTGGTGGCCCCGGACTGAGGCTGGCGCTGGCCTACCTCACGGCCGGCATGTGCGCCCTGGTGGCGCTGGCGTTCCTCATCCCGCTGGGGATCAGCATGCGCGACGAGGTCCGCGAGGAGGCGCTCGCCGACGCGGCCCGGCGCGGCGCGATGGTCACCGGGGCGCTGGCGGTCAGCACCGACCCGGCGGCCGTCCGGCGGGCGGTGGAGGCCAGCGGCGACGACCCGGCCACCCGCCCGGTGGTGCACGGCCTGACCGGCGACGAGCCGGCCGGGCGCGCCGCCGACGACGACCTGGACCGGGCCCGCAGTGAGCAGAAGTCGCTGGTCACCGACGTCGACGGCGGGGTGGTCCGACTCGACCCGGTGGTCCTCGACGGCAAGGTCGCGGTGGTCGAGGTCTTCGTCCCGGACGCCGCGCTCGACGAGGGCGCGGGCGGGACCTGGCTGCTGCTGGCCGGGGTCGCCGTGGCGCTGGTCGGCGCCGCCGTGATCGTGGTCGACCGGGTCGCGGCCCGCGCGGTGGACTCCACCCGGAGCCTGGTCAAGGCCGCCCTGGCGGTCGGCGACGGCGACCTCGGGGTACGGGTCGAGCCGAGCGGTCCCCGCGAGCTGGCCGAGGCCGGGTACGCCTTCAACCGGATGGCCGACCGGCTCGTCGCCGCCCGCACCGACGAGCGGGAACTGGTGGCCGACCTGTCGCACCGGCTGCGCACGCCGCTGACGGTGCTGCGGCTGGACGCCGAGGGGCTGGACTCCGACGACACCAGCGTCGGCTCGTTCACCCCGGCGGAGCTGGACCGGCGCCGGGCGATCCGGCGGATCCGGCAGGCGATCGTCACCCTTGAGGGCGAGATCGACGTGCTGATCAAGACGACCCGCAAGGCGGTGGCCCACGAGGCCGGGCCGGCCGAGTGCGACGTCAGCGAGGTGGTCCGGGACCGGATGGTGTTCTGGGCGGCCCTGGCCGGTGACCAGAACCGGCCGCACCGGGTCAGCGGTGCGCAGCTGCGCATCCCCGCCCCGGTTCCCCGGGCCGAGCTGGCCGCCGCGCTGGACGCGGTGATCGGCAACGTCTTCCGCTACACCCCGCAGGGGACCGCGTTCGAGGTGGCGGTCTCCCGCCGCGACGGGTATGTGGCGATCCGGATCGACGACGCTGGCCCGGGCATCGCCGACCCGGACCGGGCGCTGCGCCGGGGCGCCAGCGGCCAGGGCTCGACCGGCCTGGGGCTGGACATCGCCAAGCGGGTGGCGTTGCAGGCCAACGGCTCGGTGAGCATCGACCGGGCCCGGCTGGGCGGGGCCAGCGTGGTGATGCTGCTGGCCGACCCCGAGGCGACGCCCCGGCAGGTCAACCGGTTCGGTCTGGTCGGCCGGATGGCCCGGGAGGCCCGGGAGCAGAAGACCGGCCGGCGGTGGCCCCGGCAGCGCCCCTCCGACGGCTGATCGACACCGGACCGGGCGGGCGGCTGTGGGCCGGCGCAAGTCTTCCTTAGATCCGGATTAACGACGGCGGTGCGACGGCCGCGGAATGCCATGATTTCCGCAGAACCCATCAGCCCCGCCGGTCTGTCGCCCCTGACACCTGCCGGCCGGCGGAGCCCGTACGCGCGGCGGGAGCACGGTCCCCCCACACCCGCTCCCGTCGCGCGTGCCCCCCTCACCCGCCGACCGTCGTGAGGTGAGCCGATGAGTCCCCATCGCCTGCTCCGCTGGGCCGTCGTGATCGGCGCGGGCATCGCCGTGACGCTGGCGCTCTGGCAGGACCCGGTCCTGGCGTACCCGGCCGGACCGGGGGCGACCTCCGCCGACCTGCCGGTCCCGCCCTGGGCGGTGGCCGTCGCGGCTGGCCTGGCGCTGGCCGCGCGGCGGCGCCGCCGCCCGGTGAGCGTGGCCCGGCCGCGCGGCGTGCCGCGTCGGCTCAGCGGGTCGCGGCCGCCGAACAGGCGTCGATCTCGGCGCTGATCTTCGCCTTCTCCGCCGGCTCGAGGAAGGACGCGGTCACCGCGTCCCGGGCCAGCGCGGCGAGCCGGTCGGGGCCGGCGTCGAGCAGCCGGGCGGCGACGGCGTACTCGTCGTTGAGGGTGGTGCCGAACATCGGCGGGTCGTCGGAGTTGATGGTGACCAGCACCCCGGCGTCGACCAGCCGCCGCAGCGGGTGCTCCTCGATCCGGGCGACCGCCCGGGTGCGCACGTTGGAGGTCGGGCAGACCTCCAGGGCGATCCGGTGCTCGGCCAGGTACGCGATCAGCTCCGGGTCCTCGGCGGCGGAGATGCCGTGCCCGATCCGCTCGGCGCCGAGGTCGCGCAGCGCGTCCCAGACCGTCTGCGGGCCGGTGGTCTCGCCGGCGTGCGGCACCGAGCGCAGCCCGGCCGCCCGGGCCTGGTCGAAGTACGGCTTGAACTGCGGCCGGGGCACCCCGATCTCGGGGCCGCCGAGACCGAAACTGATCAGCCCGTCCGGCCGCTGTTCCAGCGCGATCCGCAGCGTCTCCTCGGCGGCCGCCAGCCCGGCCTCGCCGGGGATGTCGAAGCACCAGCGCAGCGCGATGCCGAAGTCCGCCTCGGCGCGCTTGCGGGCGTCCTCGATCGCCTCGCAGAACGCCGGCGCGGGGATGCCCCGGTGCACGTGCGAGTACGGGGTCACGGTCAGCTCGGCGTAGCGGACCTGCTGCCGGGCCAGCTCCCGGGCCACCTCGTGGGTGAGGATCCAGACGTCCTCGGGGTCGCGGATCAGGTCCACGACGCTCAGGTAGACCTCGATGAAGTGGGCGAAGTCGCGGAAGGCGAAGTACTCCGCCAGCGCCTCGGGATCCGCCGGCACCGGGCTGCGCCCCTCGTGCCGAGCGGCCAGCTCGGAGACGATCCGGGGCGAGGCGGAGCCGACGTGGTGCACGTGGAGCTCCACCTTGGGCAGTGCGGCGATGAAGGCGGACAGGTCGGTCACGGGTTCTCCTCTGCGCGGGCGCCGGTGCGGGCCACCACGAAGATCCGGCGGAACGGGAAGTACACCTGACCCTGCCGCACCGGGTACGCGTCGGCGAGCCGTACCCCCAGCTCGGCGCGGAAGTCGGCCCAGCCGGCGGCGTCCAGCGCGGCCCGCACCGGGCGCAGCGCCGTCCCCTCCATCCAGGCGAGCACCGGATGGTCCGGGGCGGCGGCCGGGAGCAGGTGCACGTAGGTAGTCTCCCAGGCGTCCACCGCGCAGCCGGCGTCGGCCAGCAGCGCGGCGTAGTCGACCGGGTCGCCGACCGGCGCCTCGCGCAGCAGCGGCGCCAGGGTGGCCGCCCAGCGGTCCCGGCCGGCCACCTCGCGCAGCGCCCGGTGCGACGGCGCGGCGAAGTTGCCCGGGACCTGGAGGGCCAGCACCGCGCCGGCCGGCAGCTCGCGGGCCCAGCGGGCGAGCAGTTCCTGGTGGCCGGGCACCCATTGGAGCACCGCGTTGGAGATCACCACGTCGACGTCGGGGCCGGGCCGCCAGTCCCGGACGTCGGCGACGGCGAAGTCGACCGGGGCGGCCAGGGCGGCGGCCCGGTCGACCATCTCCGGGGAGGAGTCGAGGCCGGTGATCCGGGCGTCCGGCCAGCGGGCGGCGAGGGTGGTGGTCAGGGTGCCGGGCCCGCAGCCGAGGTCGACGACGTGGCGCGGCCGGTCGGCGGGCACCCGGGCGACCAGGTCGTGGAAGGGGCGGGACCGCTCGTCCGCGTAGCGCAGGTAGGTCGTCGGGTCCCACATCGCAGCCTCCAAACCGTACGTACGTCTTGCTGCGACCCTACGGGGCGCGCTGCGCGACGGCAAGGCGGTCACTAGGCTCGTCCGAATGGAACAGCGCAGCTTCGCCCGGCTCGGCCGGCAGGTGGGCGTCGTCGGACTCGGCGCCTGGCAGCTCGGCGCCGACTGGGGGCAGGTCAGCGAGGCCGCCGCCCTCGACGTCCTCGCCGCCGCCGTCGACTCCGGGGTCACCTTCCTGGACACCGCCGACGTCTACGGCGACGGCCGCAGCGAACAGCTCATCGGCCGGTTCCTCGCCGGGCGCCCCGGGCACGAGCTGACCGTCGCCACCAAGATGGGCCGGCGGGTCGAGCAGACGCCCGAGGCGTACACCCTGGACAACTTCCGGGCCTGGACCGACCGGTCCCGGGCCAACCTCGGCGTGGACACCCTCGACCTGGTGCAGCTGCACTGCCCGCCGACGGCCGTCTTCGCCGACGACCGGGTCTTCGACGCCCTGGACACCCTGGTCGCCGAGAAGCGGATCGCCGGCTACGGCGTCAGCGTCGAGACCTGCGACCAGGCGCTCACCGCGATCGCCCGGCCCGGCGTGGCCAGCGTGCAGATCATCCTCAACGCCGTCCGGCTCAAGCCGCTGGACCGGGTGCTTCCCGCCGCCGCCGCGGCCGGCGTGGGCATCATCGCCCGGGTGCCGCTGGCCAGCGGCCTGCTCTCCGGCCGGTACGACGAGCACACCACCTTCGCCGCCGACGACCACCGCACGTTCAACCGGCACGGCGAGAGCTTCGACGTCGGCGAGACCTTCTCCGGTGTGGACTACGACCTCGGCCTGGCGGTGGTCCGCCGGCTCGCCCCGCTGGTCGGCGCCGACCGGACGATGGCCCAGTTCGCGCTCCGCTGGATCGTCGACCAGCCCGGCGTCACCGTGGTCATCCCCGGCGCGCGCAACCCGGAGCAGGCCCGGGGCAACGCCGCCGCGGCGCAGGTGCCGCCGCTGACCGCCGACGAGCAGGCGACCGTCCGGGCGGTCTACGACGAGCTGGTCCGGCCGCGGGTGCACGACCGGTGGTGAGCCGCGCCTGCCGGGTCCCCGCCGGGGGGCCGGTCGACCCGCATGCTGACGGCGGGGCCGGAGCCACCGGCCCGCGAAGGGGGGGCCGATGAGGGGCTGGCTCACGCTCACCCTCGGCCTGCTGGCCGTGGTGGTCGGCGCGGTGTGGACGGTGCAGGGGCTCGGCTACGTCAGCGGCAGCGTGATGACCGACGAGCGGATCTGGGCGCTGATCGGCCCGGTGCTGACGCTGGTCGGGCTCGTGGTCATCTGGCGCGGCCTGCGCGCCCGCCGGCGTACCTGACCGGTCGCCGACCGACCCCGGGTACGCGGAAAGCCCCGCGTCCCTGCGAGGACACGGGGCTTCTCGTCGATCCGGGGGGCCGGATCACCCGGGTCGGCGGCTGCCGACCGGCACTGCTCAGATGGGGCGGACCTGCTCGGCCTGCGGACCCTTCTGACCCTGGGCGATCTCGAACTCCACCCGCTGGTTCTCCTCCAGCGAGCGGTAGCCGCTGGTCTGGATGGCCGAGAAGTGGACGAACACGTCAGCACCCCCGCCGTCGACGGTGATGAAGCCGAAGCCCTTGTCAGCGTTGAACCACTTCACGGTTCCCTGCGCCATGTGTATCTCCTTCTAAAACTGGCGGCCGAGCACGCCGTGCGGCCGATTGGCCGTTTTCGAGCAGCGGTGCCTGAGTCGGCCCCCCACAGAGGAGACTTCCCTCAACCCACGCCATCTCTCAACAGCGGGGATCAGCAAACCACGTACACAAAAACTTGGCATAGCCTAACCGACGAATTTCTCCGACATGTGACCTGACGGATGCCTGAGATCCGCTGGAGGGCCTGTCGGGGCCGTGCGAAAGGCCCCCCACCCGTCGATACGGGAGGGGGGCCGTCGGCATCACGCGGGTCAATCCGGCCAGCGGCCGGTGATCCGTCGTACGCCCACCGCTCCGCCCCGGTCGACGGCGGCCCGGACGACCGCGAAGATCGCCCCCTGCAACGCCGCCGCGGCGAGGATCTCGCCCCACTTGCGGTCCTCGTCCGTCGCGCTGGGCGCCTCACCGTCGCCGGCGGTCATCGTCCACACCTGCCGGAAGATCGCCCCGGCGATCGTGCCGGCGGCGAGCCCCATCAGCACCCCGACGGGCTTGTACGCGGCCCTGCCGATGCCCCTGCTCACCTGCGCCTCCCCCGAACGATCAGCAGCACCACCACGGTCGCCACGGCGGCGGCCGCGACCGTCGCCCAGGGCATCGGGTTGGCCCGGACCGCCCCACCCTTCTCGTACGCCTGTGCCCGCGCCACGTCGGCCTTCTGCGCCGCCTGGCCCCGCACCCGGGACACGGTCAGCGCGGCCTGCTCGCGCATCCGCTCCTTCGCCTGCCCGGCGGACTCCCGCAGCCGCGCCTTGACGTCCGCCTTGGCGGCCAGCAGCTCCATGGTCTCGCCCAACTCCACCCGGGTCCGCCGGATCTCCTCGCGGAGCGCCTCGCTGTCGCCGGTGCCGTTGCCCGTCATGACCGTCCCCTGTCCTTCACCGCGGCGGTGACGGTGTCCACGTCCGCCCGGACGCTGCGCACCGCCGCCTCCGGCATCGGCGGGACCGCGTGGCTGACCTGCTTCTTGCCCACCAGCGCCAGCACCCCGGCCAGCAGGAAGAGCACCACCGCCACGATCAGCGCGGCGGCCCACGCGGGCAGCACCAGGTCGAGCAGCAGGATCGCGGTGGCGACCAGCGCGCCCAGCCCGTAGAGTGCCAGCGCACCGCCCCCGCCGAAGAGACCGATCCCGATCCCCGCGTGCTTGCCCTTCTGGGTCAGCTCCGCCCGGGCCAGCGCCAGTTCGTCCCGCACCAGCCGGGAGACCTGCTCGGTGGCGCGCTGCACCAGTTCGGCGGTGGACGGCTCGGTCCCGGTCCGGGACGTGCGGTGGTTCGCGACGTCAGCCATGCTGTCCTCCTTTCATCATCACCGCGCTGTATGCCCGAAGCCGCCGTCCGTCAATCCTGCGCACGGTGACCAACCACATCTGACCGCAGTCCGGGCACGGACGTACGGCGAAACGCGGAAGCGGGTATGACGAAGCCCCCGAAACCGTGGTTCCGGGGGCTCTCGGCGGGGTTCAGCGGCGGGCTTCGACGGGATTCTCGGTGCCGACGAGGGCCTCACCCCGGGCCTCGCCCTCCGGGCCGACGAAGGCCTCGCTGCGCGCGTCGCCGTCGTCGCTGCCGCCGAAGACCCGGGCGTCGTCGGGCACCTCCGGCTCCTGGCGCCGGCGGACCGGCCGACGGGGCTGCACCCACTGCCAGGGCAGCGCACCGGAGGCGTCGCCGATCTCGGTGCGGCTGCGCGGCAGCGCCGTCGGCCGCTGGTCGCGGATCCACCCGACCAGGTGCTCGCGGACCAGGCAGCGCAGATCCCACAGGCTGCCGGCGTCGGCGGCGCTGACCAGCGCCCGGACCTTGACCAGACCGCCGGTCGCGTCGGTGACCTGGAGTACGCAGACCCGGCCGTCCCACAGGTCGGTGCTCTCCACCAGCCGGCGCAGCTCCTCCCGCATCGCCTGCACCGGGACCGCCCAGTCGACGTCGAGCTCGGCGGTGCCCAGCACGGCGGCCTCGGTCCGGGTCCAGTTCTGGAACGGGGTGCTGGTGAAGTAGGAGGTCGGCAGGATCAGCCGCCGGTCGTCCCAGATCTGCACCACCACGTAGCTGAGGGTCAACTCCTCGATCCGGCCCCACTCCCCCTCGACGACCACCACGTCGTCGAGGCGTACCGCGTCGCTGAAGGCGAGCTGGAGGCCGGCGATGACGTTGCCGAGCAGGCTCTGCGCGGCCAGCGCGGCCACCACACCGACCACACCGGCGCTGGTCAGCACGCCGGCGCCGATGCCCCGGACGGCGGGGAAGGTCATCAGCGACACCCCGATCGCCAGGATCACGATCACCGCTATGGTCAGCCGGCGCAGCAGCACCACCTGGGTGCGTACCCGGCGGGCGTGCCGGTTGTTCGGCACGTCGACCCGGAACCGGGCCAGCGCGGTGTCCTCCACCACCACCAGCAGCGAGGCGACCAGCCAGGCGACCGCGGCCACCACGCCGAGGACCAGGGTGTGCAGCGCCACCTGCCGCCAGCCGGCGCCGACGGCGTACCCGGTGGTCAGGCGGACCGCGAACTGCACGGCGATGATCGTGGCAGCTGCCTGGAACGGGCGGTGGGTGTGGTCGGTGAGCTCCGTCATCAGCAGCGAGCGTCGACCGAGCCGGCGGACCACACGGTGCACCACCTCGACGAGCAACAGCGCGATCGCCGCCGCGGCAGCCGCGGCGGCGATCGTCTCGAGGTAGTCCTGCACTGGTTTGTCTCCCTCCAGCCGGGGTGTTCGGTTCCCGGGCAAAAGCCCAATGGTGCCCGGGGATCCCGACATCGACCAGCTCAGACCCTGCGGTACCGGGACTGGAGGAAGCAGTAGACGCCGAAGGCGGCGATGCCGAGCGCCATCAGGGCCAGCACGAACGGGCCCCAGGACTGGTCCCGCAGGGTACGCACGGCACCGTCCAGGCCGCGGGACTTCTCCGGGTCGTACTGCACCGCGGCCACGACGATCAGGATGCCGGCGACCGCGAAGACGGCGCCGCGGGCGATGTAGCCGGCCATGCCCAGCCGACGGGTCAGGGTGTGCGTCTTCGGGCTCATCTCGCCGGTCTTCAGGTTGCGCTCGAACTTCTTCTTGTACCCGTAGATGATCATGCCGATGCCGACGGCGGCGAGCACCAGGCCGGCCAGCCCCACCAGCCAGCGGCCACCGTCGGAGGCCATCAGCTTCTCGGTGAGGGCCTGCTGCTGGTCGGAGGCGTTCGCGCTGGCGTCCTGGACCACCTTGATCGCCGTCCAGGCCAGCCAGAGGAAGACGATCGTGCGGACGACCGAGGCGATCCGCTCGAACAGCCGGTCCTTGTCGCGCAGGGCGCGATGCCCGACGGCCGCCTCGAGCGCCTGCCAGATGGCCATGGCGATCAGGCCGACCGCGATGGCGACCAGCAGCGCCTTCCCCATGGGCTGGGCGCCCAGCGTACGCAGCGCACCGTTCTGGTTCCCCTCCTCGCCGGACTTGCCGAAGGCGATCTGGAGGATGAGCCAGGCGAAGAGCAGGTGCACGATCCCGTAGCCGATGAAACCGGCCCGGGCGAGGATTTCCAGCCAGCGGCTGTCCGCGGTGCGGGCGGCGGTGGCTTCGGCGTTCCCGGTGAGTGACATGGCGCCACAATCTCCGATTGCGAAGATTTCCAAACGTGGTATCGGCGCCGCCCCCGCCCAGGTCAGCTGCTGGGAGTCCGGGCCACGCGGATCTTGACCTGCTGGTCGGTGACGCTGTCCAGGGTGACCGCATAACCGCCCACCTCGGTGGCCTGCTGGCCCATGGTCAGCGAGAGCTGCTCGCCGGCCACCTCGACGGTGACCTGGTCGCCCTGGGCGCCGACCAGCTTGGCCTCGACGCCGAGGATGGTGGCGCTGGCGTCCACGCCCCGGTCGAAGGTCACCGTGCAGGCGTCCAGGCCGCAGTCGGTGTCGGCGTTGTCGGAGCTGCACCCGGCCAGCACGGCCAGACCGAGCGCCAGGCCGGCCAGCAGGCCGGCGGCCCGGCGGGAGGAGGTCAGGGGGAAGGTAGCGGATCGCGTCGTCACCCGGCCCAGGGTACGAGACCGGCGCCCGTCCGGCACCGGCGGAGTTGATCACGGGCGGACCGGTGCCGGGTCGGCCGGGCGCGTTAGGGTCCCGGAATGCCGTACGACATCGCCCGGACCCGGGCCGCCTACCCCGCCCTGACCGAGGGTTTCGCCCACTTCGACGGTGCCGGCGGCACCCAGACCCCGCAGTCGGTGATCGACGCGGTGGCCGACGCGATGGGCCGTGCGCTAGGCAACCGGAGCACCGCCTTCCTCCCCGGCCGGCGGTCGCTGGAGCTGGTCGCCGGTGCCCGCGCCGCGGTGGCCGACCTGCTGGGGGCCACCGGTGACGGGGTGGTGCTCGGGCCGAGCGCGACGGCGCTGACGTACACCCTGGCCCGGGCGTTGGGCGACACCTGGCGGCCGGGCGACGAGGTGGTGGTCTCCCGGCTGGACCACGACGCCAACGTGCGGCCGTGGGTGCAGGCGGCCGAGGCGGCCGGCGCGACCGTGCGCTGGGCGGAGTTCGACCCGGCCACCGGGGAGTTGCCCGCCGGCCAGTACGCCGACCTGGTCGGCGAGCGGACCCGGCTGGTCGCGGTGACCGCCGGCAGCAACGCGATCGGCACCGTGCCGGACGTCGCGGCGATCGCCAAGACCGCGCACGCCGCCGGCGCGCTGGTCTGCGTCGACGGGGTGCACTCGGTGCCGCACGGCCCGACCGATGTCGCCTCGTTGGGCGCGGACTTCCTGGTCACCAGCGCCTACAAGTGGTCCGGCCCGCACCTGGCCGCGATGGTGGCCGACCCGGCCCGCTGGGCCACGCTGCACCCGCAGAAGCTGGTGCCCTCCTCCGACGCGGTGCCGGACCGCTTCGAGGCCGGCACGCCGAGCTTCCCGCTGCTGGCCGGGGTGACCGCCGCGGTGGACCACCTGGCCGGGCTGGACCCGACCGCGACCGGCGACCGCCGGGAGCGGGTCCGCGCCGGGCTGGCCGCCGCCCAGGCGTACGAGGAGCAGGTCTTCGACCGGCTGCTCGCCGGGCTGGCCGCCCGGGACGCCGTGACGGTGTACGGCGCCGCCGCGCGCCGCTGCCCGACGGTCTCCTTCCGGCTGGCCGGCTGGACCCCCGCGGGCCTGGCGGCGGCGCTGGGCGAGGCGGGGCTCTGCCTCTCCTCCGGCGACTATTACGCCTACGAGTACTTCCAGGCGATGGGGCTGCGAGAGACCGGGGGCGCGGTCCGGGCCAGCGTGTACCACTACAACACCGCCGACGAGGTGGACCGGTTGCTGGCCGTATTGGACCGGCTGGCCCAGCATGGGGAGAGAATGTCCAGGTGAGCTTCCTGGTCGAGGAGAACCCCGCCAAGCACCGCTTCGAGATCCTGGTCGACGACGCGCTGGCCGGCTTCACCGCCTACATCCCCCGCGGCGAGGTGCGGGTGTTCACCCACACCGAGGTGCGCCCCGAGTTCCAGGACATGGGCGTCGGTGGCGCGCTGGTCAAGGCAACCCTGGACCAGGTACGGCAGCAGGGTGGCCGGGTGGTGCCGCAGTGCCCCTTCATGCGGGCCTGGATCGAGCGGCACCCGGACTACGCCGACCTGGTGCTCGTGCCCGGGTAGCTGCCGTGGGCCCCGGTCACGGTGCGGCGGGTCGCGGTGTCCGCCTCACTGGACACCGCGACCCGCCGCGGACCGGGGACGGGCGGCCGGCCGTCAGCGGACGCCGGCGAGCAGTTCCACGGCGGCCCGGGCGCCGGCCCGGGTGGCGCCGTGGGTGGCCAGGTGCACCCGCCCGGTGATCAGCTCGGGCACGCCCAGCTCCACCACCACGGCGTCCGGCCGGACGGCGAGGGCGTCGGCCACCGCGCGGCGCATCCAGTCGTGCCGGTGCAGGTCGCGCACGACCAGCACCAGCGGCCGGCCGGCGGCCCCGGCGGTGGAGTCGGCGGGCAGGTCCGCCTCGGCCAGCCGGCGGGTGGTCGTCCCGGGGAGCAGGTCGGCGAGGGGGGCGGCGATCCCCCACGGGGTCTCCGGGCCGATGGCGATGTTGCGCGGCGGGGCGAACTCCACCACGTGCGCGGCGGCGGTGAGCGGGAGGGCGCCGGCGGCGTCGCCGCTGACTCGCAGCGCCCGGCGGGCGGCGGCCAGTCCGACCGGCGAGCCGTCGGCGCCGCCCGGATCCCGGGCCGGCCGCTCGGCCCGGGCGGCCACCGTCCAGGCGGCGAGCTGACCGACCCGCTTGGCGGCCTCGGCGAGGCGTTCCTCGGGCAGTTCCCCGGAGACCACCGCGGCGACGATGGCGTCGCGCAGGTGCCGGGCGGCCTGCTCGTCGGCGCGTTCCCCGCCGACGCAGATGGCGTCCGCGCCGGCGGCGAGGGCGCGCACGGCACCGCCGGCGAAGCCGTACCGGTCGGCGACCGCGCGCATCTCCACCGCATCGGTGACCACCACGCCGGAGAAGCCCAGCTCGTCGCGGAGCAGGTCGCCGAGGATGCGCGGGCTCAGCGTGGCCGGCAGCTCCGGGTCGAGGGCGGGGACCAGCAGGTGGCCGGTCATCACGGCCTGCACGCCGGCGGCGACGGCGGCCCGGAACGGGACCAGCTCCCCGGCGTCGAGGCGGGCCCGGCTGGCGGTGATCCGGGGCAGGTCGTGGTGCGAGTCGACCCGGGTGTCGCCGTGCCCGGGAAAGTGCTTGGCGCAGGCGGCGACCCCGGCGGACTGGAGGCCGCGTACCCAGGCGGCGGTGTGCCGGGCGACCAGGTCGGGGTCGGCGCCGAAGGAGCGGACCCCGATGACCGGGTTGGCGGGGTTGTTGTTCACGTCGGCGTCGGGGGCGTAGTTGAGGGTCACGCCGAGCGCGGCGAGGTCGGCGCCGAGGTCCCGGGCCACCTCCTCGGTCAGCGCCGGGTCGTCGACGGCGCCGAGGGCGAGGTTGCCGGGGCGGGAACTGCCCCGGGCGGACTCGATCCGGGTGACGTCGCCGGCCTCCTCGTCGATGGCGACGAGGACGTCGGGGCGTTCGGCGCGCAGGGTCGCGGTGAGCGCGGCGAGCTGGGCGGGGTCGGCCACGTTGCGGGCGAAGAGAACCACCGAACCGAGCCCGTCGCCGAGCCAGCGGCACACCCAGTCGGGTGCGGTGGTGCCGACGAAGCCGGGTTGCAGGACGGCTGCGGCCAGACCCGCCAGGTTGCGCTCGTTCATACGGCCGACGTACCCCCGTGTCGCGCGGGACGGCCCCTCGCCGTCGCGGTGCTGCCATGGTCACACCGCGCCACGAAATAGTCAATAAACCTTACTGTTAGCCTCCTGGCGCCGCCCGAGGCCCCGTGGGACAGTGCGGGGATGGATCTCCTGCCGCTCGCCGACGCCACCTCAGCGGCCGACGTCCCCGGCGTACGCCTGCTCGGCGTGGTGGTCGGCGGCCTGCTCCTGCTCATCGCGATCCGGGCCATGTTCGGCCGCCGGTGAGAGTGATCCCCGCCGGCCGGGGTACCGCATCCCCACGGCAGGTCCGCCGCGTCCGGCGGCCGACGACGGCGAGGGGAACCCATGAGGATCGGCTACTTCCTGTCCAGTGAGGAGTACGGTCCGGCGGAGCTGCTGGAGCAGGCCTGCGGCGCGGAACGGGCCGGCTTCGAGGCGCTGTGGATCTCGGACCACTACCACCCGTGGGTGGACGCGCAGGGTCAGAGCCCCTTCGTCTGGTCCACCATCGGCGCGCTGAGCCAGGTCTGCTCGCTCCCGGTCACCACCGCGGTGACCTGCCCGACCGTCCGCATCCACCCGGCGGTGATCGCCCAGGCCGCGGCGACCAGCGCGGTGCTGCACGACGGTCGCTTCGTGCTCGGGGTGGGCACCGGCGAGGCACTCAACGAGCACATCCTCGGTGACGCGTGGCCGCAGACCGACGTCCGGCTGGAGATGCTGGAGGAGGCGGTCGAGGTGATGCGTGAGCTGTGGCGCGGCGGGTTCGTCAACCACCACGGGAAGCACTACACGGTGGAGCACGCCCGGGTCTACACGCTGCCCGACACTCCCCCGCCGATCTACGTCTCCGGTTTCGGCCCGAAGGCCATCGACCTGGCCGCCCGGATCGGCGACGGCTACGTCAGCACCATGCCCGACGGCGACATGGTGCGCCGGTTCCGGGCCGGCGGCGGTGGCGACAAGCCGTGCCAGGCCGGCTTCAAGGCGGCGTACGCCGACAGCGAGGACGAGGGGATGCGGCTGGCGTACGAGAAGTGGCCGAACGCCGGGGTGCCGGGCGAGCTGTCCCAGGTGCTGCCCTCCCCGCGCCACTTCGAGCAGGCCGCCGAGCTGGTGCGGCCGGAGATGATGAGGGAGGCGTTCGTCTGCGGCAACAGCGCCGACGCACACCTGGAGATGATCGACAGGTACGCCAAGGCCGGCTTCGACGAGGTCAACGTGGCCAACACCGGCCCGCACACCCAGGGCCTGTTCGACCTCTACCAGCGCGAGGTGCTCCCCCAGCTGCGCTGACCCGCGCCACCGCGGGCCGGCCTCAACCGGCGGCGAGCGCCCCGCGCAGCCGCTCCCGGCCGGCGTCGGCGCCGATGCCGTCCCGCTCGTGCGGGTGGTCGACGTAGAAGCGCAGCACGTCGGCGAGGTACCACGGGTGCACCCACAGCCAGGAAAGCAGCAGGCGAGGCCGGCGGCGGGTGCCCCACGGCAGCCCGCTGCGCCGGACGGTTTCCGGCCGGCACACGTCGAGCACAAGTTCGGAGCCGGACGACTGCCGGAGCGGCGTGCCGGGTGACAGCGCCGCCCAGGGCACGAACTGCCGGCCGAACGGCTGCCTCACCTCCACCCCGGCCGGAGTCAGGTCCACCCGGGGGCGGCCGTCCCGGACGGCGGCCACGAGGACCACCACCAGCAGAGCGGCGAGCAGTGCCAGGACCAGCGGAAGCGCGGTCAGGACGTACCGGTCGGGTCCTGCGGGAGCCGTCGCCCGGTCCATGAGCGGCTCGACCTGCGGTATGGCGGCGACGGTGAGGATCAGGATCTCGGCCGCGACGAACCAGCTGAAGCCCGAGCCCGGCTCCGCCCTGAGCCGGGTGCCGTCCGGCGCCGCGAGCACGGCGGGCCGCCGCCACGGGCGTCGAACGCTGAGCAGCATCCCGACCAGCGCCGCGAGGGCCAGCGCGAACGGCACCGAGCCGAGCAGGAGGTCGGGCCAGAAGCCGCGGACGTCCCGGACGGCCGCCACCGCCCAGACCGCCGCGACCACGAGCGCCACACCGACCCGGCGCCGACCGGCGGCCCGTCCCGACCCGACGGACGACATGGGCACGCGACCCGGGGTGCGGATTGTCATGTCCGCATCGTGGCTCCCGCGGGCAACCTCACGCGGCGTCGGGGTGGACCGGTCCCGCCGCCCGCGTGAGGGGGTGGCGCCCCTGTCGCTCAGCCGCCGGTCGGGGCGATGCCGCGCAGCAGGGTGCCGACCAGTTCGTCGACCAGCCGGGGCGCGGGCTCCGGCGCCGGCCCGGACGGGTCGAGCAGGTGGCCGAGGACCAGGTCGTGGCAGACCCCGACGACCAGCGCGGCGACCGCGTCGGGGCTGGCGTCACCGGCGACCCGGCCGAGCCGCTGCTCGCCGCGGACGTAGCCGGCCAGCTCGGCGCGCACGCCCCGGCCGCCGCCACCGATCGGATTGGGCAGGGCGGCGAAGCGGGCCAGCACCCCGGGCTGGGTGAGCACCCCGGCGAACGCGGGCAGGATCGCCGCGTGCAGGGCCAGCGCCCGGCTCAGGTACGACCGCAGGTTCGCCTCGACCGTGCCCTCGCCCGGCTGCGGGGACCCGCCGGCCAGCCCCTCCTCGACGGCCCGCACGTGCGCGTGCAGGGCGTGGCCGAGCAGCTCCTCCTTGTCGGCGAAGTGGTTGTAGAGCACCCCGTCGGCGACCTGCGCCGCCCGGGCGATGTCGCGGACGGTCAACCCCGCCGTCCCCCGCTCGGCGACCAGTCGGCCCGCCACGGCGACCAGGTGCTCGCGCAGACTCTGCTCCCCGCCGCGCAGGGCGGCCGCTCTCCTCGGTGACATCACCGGTCATCGTAGGACCGGGCCGGACGGTGGGCGGTGACCAGCCAGGCGGTGCCGCGCAGCCGTACCCCGTCGGGCCGGGCGAACGGTCGCATCGCCGCCACCAGGGCGGCCCGGGCCCGGTTGACGGTCGCCGGGTCGAGCGGGTCGAGCCGGTGCCGGACCGGTCCCCAGTCGGCGAGGAACCCGCCGGCGTCGGCGGCGTCGCGTCCCCAGAGCTGCGGCGCCTCGTACCCCAGGATGTCGACCTCGGCGAAGCCGGCGGCGGCGAGGATCTCGCGGACCACGGCCGGGTCGGCCAGCGAGAGCGGCTCGGCGGCGCCGGTGCCGTCGGTGCCGGCCGGCGGCAGCTCGGCGGCGAGCGCGGCGAGGACCGACCCGAGGTCGCCACGGCGGATGTCGTCCAGGCAGACGAAGGCGAGCCGGCCGCCGGGGCGCAGCGCCCGACCGATCCCCCGGAACGCGGCCACCGGGTCGGCGAAGAACATCACCCCGAACCGGCTCAGCGCCACGTCGAAGGAGCCGGGCGGGAACGGGTGGACCTGCGCGTCGCCCTGGACGAAGTGGACGTTCGACACCCGCTCGGCGGTGGCCGACGCTCGGGCGCGGTCGAGCATCGGCGCGGAGAGGTCGATGCCGACCGCGTGCCCGGCGCCGGCCCGGCGGGCGGCCAGCCGGGTGAGCTGGCCGTTGCCGCAGCCCACGTCGAGGACGCGGTCACCCGGGGCGACCGCGTCGAGCAGCGGGGCGTTGAAGCCGCTGTTGACCGCGTCGTAGCGGTCCTGGTGGGTGGCCCAGTGCCGGCCCTCGTAGCCGTTCCACGCCGCCGCCTGGTGATCGTTCACGACCGTCGTCATCGGACTCCCCCTCGTTGTGAACGGGCGTTCATGAGCGCTTGTTCATAATGGGTCGACGCTCGGGCGGGTGTCAACGGTTTCGACCGTGATCGGCTCGGGTACCTCCGGCCCTCGATGAAGCTGTCCACGCACTCGATGACGTTGCGCCGCGCGGCGCGAAGCCTCTTCGGCTGGACCGCGCTGCGGCCCAACCAGCTCGCCGCCATGCGCGCGGTGATGAAGCGACGCGACGCCCTGGTGGTCCTGCCCACCGGCGCCGGCAAGTCGGCGATCTACCAGATCCCGGCCAGCCTGATCCCCGGCCCCACGGTGGTGATCTCCCCGCTGCTCGCCCTGCAGCAGGACCAGATCGCCGCACTCAACGAACGGCAGCGCCCCGAACTGCGGGCGGTCCGGATCAGCTCCGACGAGACCGCCGCCCAGCAGGCGCAGGCGGTCGTCGAGATCCGCGAGGGCCGGGCGGAGTTCCTCTTCATCACGCCGGAGGCGCTCAGCAACCCCGACCGGATGGCCGAGGTGAAGTCGCTGAAGCCGGCCCTGGTGGCGATCGACGAGGCACACTGCATCTCCGCCTGGGGGCACGACTTCCGCCCCGACTACCTGGCGCTGGGCCACCTCATCGAGGGCATCGGCCGGCCACCCGTGGTGGCGCTGACCGCCACCGCCTCGCCGCCGGTGCGCGACGACATCATCGCCCGGCTGCGGTTGCGGGACCCCGAGGTGGTGGTCTCCGGGCTGGACCGCCCGAACCTCTTCGTCGAGGTCGCCCACTGCCCCACCGACGACTACCGCTGGCGGCGGCTGATCGCGCTGCTGCGCGACGACGAGCGCCCCGGCATCATCTACGTGCCGACCCGCCGCTCGGCCGAGGAACTCGCCCAGCAGCTCACCGACGCCGGCTTCCCGGCGCAGTACTACCACGGCGGAATGCCCACCAACGCCCGGCACGAACTGCACGAGGCGTTCCTCGCCGACCAGGTGCCGATCATGGTGGCCACCTCGGCGTTCGGCATGGGCATCGACAAGCCCAACATCGCCTGGGTGGTGCACATGGCGCTGCCCGACTCCCCGGACAGCTACTTCCAGGAGATCGGCCGCGCCGGCCGGGACGGGGAACCCGCCCGGGTGCTGCTGCTCTGGCGGGCCGAGGACGTCGGGCTGCAACGCTACTTCAGCGGCGGCCTGCCGAACGAGAACGAGCTGCGGGACCTCGCCGCGGTCGTCCGAAAGCAGCCCGCCACCAAGAAGGAGCTGCGCGAGGTCACCGGCCTCGGCGCGCGCAAGCTCGGCCAGTACCTCTCCCTGCTGGAGCAGGTCGGCGCCGCCGAGCCGCGCGCCAAGCAGAAGATCGGCGCCCCGCGCTACGCCCCGAAGCCGGCCGCGGCCGGCGCGGCGGCCCTCGCCGAGGCGGAACGCCAGCAGACCGTCACCCGGTCCCGGAGCGACATGATGCGCGCCTTCGCCGAGACCACCGGCTGCCGCCTCCAGGCGCTGCTGGCGTACTTCGGCGAGCAGATGTCGGAGATCTGCGGACACTGCGACAACTGCCACGCCGGCACCAGCGTCGCCGACTCCGGGGCGGTCGGGCCGTTCCCCGTGCACAGCCAGGTACGCCACCCCGAGTGGGGACCGGGCCTGGTGCTCAACTACGAGGACGACCGGATGACGGTGCTCTTCGACGAGGTGGGCTACAAGACGCTCTCCGTCCGCGTGGTGTCCGAACAGGGCCTGCTGACCCTGGACTAGCCTGAGCCGGGCGCCGGCGGGCGCGACACGTACCACTGACAGTGATGACCAGGCCGAGAGGGGCTCAGTCGTGATCGAACAGCCGGCGTACACCAGTTTCGGCTTTTCCGACGAGGAGTGGGGGCTGCTGGTCGGCCTGCCGCAGTCGGTGCTCACCGCGGCGAGCGCCGCCGAGTCCGACGGCGCCCGGCGCACCCGGGCCGAGAACGCCGCCGGACTGGAGACCATCTCCACCGGCCGGGAGTCGGCCAACCCGCTGGTCGCCGCGGTGGCCGGGGAGATCGTGTCCCGGGTCGGCGACCCGGAGGCCGGCGAGGAACTGCCGGTGATCGCCCCCACCGACCCGAAGGCCATGATCGACGACGTGCTCACCCGGGCCGCCGAGGCGGCGGCGCTGCTCGCCGTACGGGTCGACGAGGGCGAGGCCGGCGCGTACAAGCACTGGCTGGTGGAGATCGCCGAGCAGGTGGTCGGCGCGGCCCCCACCGGCGGCATCCTCGGCCTCGGCGGTGACCAGGTCAGCGACTCGGAGCGGCGTTTCCGGGACCGGCTCTCCCAGGTGCTCAACGACTGAGCACACGGTCCCACGGTCCGCGCGCGCCCGACCCGGGCCGCGCGGACCGTCCTTTCTCCGCCCCCTCGATCGACCGGGTCTTTAGCGTTTCGTCCAGAATGGCGGGAACGAGCGGCCCGACGGGGAGGTGGGGACATGCTGCACCGCAACGTGATCGACACCGAGGCACTGCCGCCCGGCGAGCGGTTCGGGATGTGGCTGGACCTGGTGGCGCGGACCGCCGCGCCGCTGAAGATGCGCACCGAGCACGCGGGCGACTTCCGGGCCAAGGCGGAGATCATCGGCCTCGGCCCGATCCAGCTGGTCCGCTACCGCTACCCCTCGCTCGATGCCGTGCGGACCGCCAAGCTGGCCCGGCAGACCGAGGTGGACTACTTCCTGCTCGCGCTGACCACCACCGGCACCGGCGCCTCCGGACAGGCCGGGCAGCAGAGCGTGATCCGACCCGGCGAGTTCACCTTCTACGACGGGTCGCGCCCGCACCAGGTCAGCCACCTCGGCGCGGACCGCGGGCGGGAGGACGCGCGCAGCATCGTGGCGCTGATCCCGTACGGGGCGCTGCCGCTGCCACCGGACCGGCTCGCGCCCCTGCTGGCCGGCCGGATGTCCGGCACCGAGGGGGTGGGCGCCCTGCTCGCCCAGTACCTCACCCAGCTCACCGCCCATCCGGAGCAGTACCACGCGGCCGACGCCGACCGGCTCGGCACCGTGGGCCTGGACCTGATCTCCACCCTGCTCGGCCGGCACCTGGTGGCGGAGGACGCGGTGCCCCGGGAGGTCCGCCGGCGCGCCCTGCTCGCCCAGGTGCGCGGCTACGTCCAACAGCACCTCGGCGACGCCACGCTGACCCCGCAGACGGTCGCCGACGCGCACCACGTCTCCGTCCGCACCCTGCACCGGCTCTTCGAGCTGGAAGAGACGACCATGGCGGCGTACGTGCGCGACCTGCGGCTGCAACGGTGCCGGCGGGACCTGGCCGACCCGACGCAGGCGCACCGGCCGGTCCAGGCGGTGGCCGCCCGGTGGGGTTTCCGGGACAAGGCCCACTTCAGCCGGGCGTTCCGCGCCGCGTACGGGGTGACGCCGCAGGCGTACCGGGAGTCGCGGCGGGAACAGGCACGGATCGTCAACAGCGCGGCGTCCATGGTCAACCCGGGGCCGACATACTGAGCGCGGGCCGGTGGTCGACGACCGCCGACAGCCCAGTGGTAACGGGGGGCCGCGGCGTGGCGTCCGTGACCGTCCAGGTCACGGACGACCGCCCCGGTGCCGCACCGCCCGGCGGCGTCGCCACCGGCCGCCCCGGGCCGTACGGACCCCGGCCCCGTCGCTCTTCCCCCCAGGACTGACGACGGGGCCGGTCAGGCCTCCTCGAGCAGTTCCAGCACCGAGCGTTCGGCCTGCGTGCGCGGCGTCTCCGGCCGCACCGGGGCCACCACCCCGTCGTGGTACAGGTCGACCACCCGCGGGTCCACGTAGGACGTCCGGGCCACCGTCGGAGTGTTGCCCAGCAGCTCCGCGACGTCGCGCATCACCCCGGCGACCACCTTCTTCCGGGCCGTGGCGGAGCGCTGGACGCCCACCGTGGCCAGTTCCGTGGCGGCCAGCACCGTCGCGTGCCAGGTCCGGAAGTCCTTCGCGGTCATCTCCCCGCCGCTGGCGTCGCGCAGGTACCCGTTGACCTCGTCGCTGCGCACGTCCCGCCAGCTCCGACCGTCCCAGTAGCCGAAGAGGCGCTCCTCCGACCGGCGGCGCCGGCGCAGGTTGGTCAGCACCCGGCACAGCTCCGGGTCCTCGATCCGGCGTACCTGCTCGACGCCGCCCTTCGCGGGAAACTCGAAGACCACGCAGCCGCCGCGCGAGCGGGCGTGCTCGGGGCGCAGCGTGGACACCCCGAAGGTGGCGTCCTCCCCGACCGCGTACTGGTCGTTGCCCACCCGGAACATCCCCATGTCGAGCAGGCGGGCGACGGTGGCCAGCACCCGGTCCCGGTTGAGCCCCCGGCCGTCGAGGTCGTCGGCGATCCGGTCCCGCAGGTTCGGCAGCCGGTGGGCGACCTCCAGCACGTGGTCGAACTTCGCCTCGTCCCGCCGGCGCCGCCACTCGGGGTGGTAGAGGTACTGCCGGCGGCCGGCCGCGTCGACGCCGGTCGCCTGGATGTGCCCGTTCGGGTACGGCGAGATCCAGACGTCCCGCCAGGCGGGCGGGATGACCAGAGCCTCGAACCGGGCCAGCTCGTCGGGGTCCCGGACCGGCTCGCCGCGCGGGTCGAGGTAGCTGCAGCCCTTGCCGCGCCGGCGGCGCCCGTACCCCGCCCGTCCCGGATCACTACGCCGCAATCGCACCGGAGACCCGCACTGCCTCTACCTCGTCCACGGCGGCCAGCACCCCGTCCACGGACAGAGCCGCCAACGTCGGGTGCGTACCTACCCCGGACCAGGCCGGCCAATCCTGTCCACCGGCCCAGAGCACGCGGTGCCGGGGCCGACCCGCGGGCGGCCCCCACCGCGACGGTGGCACCGGCCCGAAGAGCAGCACGGACGGGGTGCCGTAGCCGGTGGCGAGGTGCCCGACGCCGGTGTCCCCGCTGACCACCAGGCGGGCCCCGGCGACCAGGGCGGCCAGCTCGCCGAGGTCGGTCCGGCCGGCCAGCACCGCCGCCGCGGGCAGCCCGGCCCCGGCGGCCACCCGCCCGGCCAGCTCCCGCTCGTCCGCCGAGCCGGTGACCACCACCCGGTGGCCGCGTCGGGTGAGCTCCCGGGCCAGCGCGGCGAACCGACCGGCCGGCCAGCGCTTCTCGGGGAGCTTGCTGCCCGGGTGGACCACGGTCCGGCCGGCCGGCGCGGTGCCCACCGGCGCGGGCCGCAGGGTGAGGTCGGTCGGATCGGCCGGGATGCCGTACCAGTCGAGCAGCCGGCACCAGCGGTCCACCTCGTGCTCGTCGTCGCGCCACTGTGGCCCGTCGAGGTGACCGGCATCGGGGCAGCGGAAGGCGAGCAGCCGCCCGGCGCCGGCCAGCATCCGGTGCGACTGCGGCCCCCGGCCGTGCAGGTTCACCGCGACCGGCGGGGGCGGCCAGGGCGGCGGGCCGAGACCGTCGGTGGGCAGCAGCCGGTCCACCCCGCCGACCAGGCCGACCAGCGGGCCCAACCAGGCGGGCGCCGCGAGCGCCAGCTCCCGGTCGGGGTACGCGGACCGCAGCGCTCGCAGCGCGGGTACCGCCGTGGCCAGGTCACCCACGCCGAGGGCCCGGAGCACCAGGATCACGGGTACGAGGTCTCCTGCTCGGCGCAGACCACCAGCTCCCGGACCGCGCTGCCGGCGGGCTGGGAGAGCGCGAACATCACCGCGGCGGCGGTGTCGGCGGGGTCGTTGAGCTTCGCGTCCGGCCCCGGCCGGTACTGCGGATCCCGGTCGTCGAAGAAGGCGGTACGCATCCCGCCCGGGATCAGCAGGGTCACTCCGACCTGCCCGGCCAGTTCGGCGGCGAGCGCCCGGGAGAAGCCGACCACCCCGAACTTCGCCGCGCAGTACGCGGTGGCGTCACTGACCGCCTTGACCCCCAGGGTCGAGGCGACCGTCACGATGTTGCCCCGGGACGCCTCCAGATAGGGCAGCGCGGCCCGGACCACGGCGACCGTGGCGAGCAGGTCGACCGTGACGATCCGCTCCCAGGTGTCCCGGGGTACGTCCGCCAGCCGGCCCGGGACGTCCATGCCGGCCGCGGTCACCACCGCGTCCAGCCCACCGTTGCGTTCGGCCAGCTCGCGGGTGGCCTCCTCGGCGGCCCGGGTGTCGGCCAGGTCGCACTCGACCCACGGCACGCCGTCGCCGGGGCGGTGCCGGTCGAGCACGAGGGGTCGTCCACCGGCCCGGGCCACCGCGGTGACCACCGCCGCGCCGAGCCCGCTGGAGCCGCCGGTAACCAGGACGGTCGGGCCGGCACCGGGTGGACTGCTGGTCATCGTGCTCCCTCCGCCGTCGGTCGGTCCGCGCCGGCCCGGCGGGCGCCGGTGGGCGTGGTGGCGCGACGCCCGCCGCGGGCCGCCGCGATCATGTCGGTGGTGGAGCGCCCGTCCAGGTACGGCACCACCACGGTGTTGCCGCCCCAGCGGCGCAGCACCTCGGCCTCCGGCAGGGTCGGCTCGTCCCCGCCGCCGGTGGCGTAGTCGCCGCCCTTCACCCAGATGTCCGGGCGCAGCCAGCTCAGCGCGGCGTGCGGGGTCGGCTCGTCGAAGACCATCACCGCGTCGACGCAGCTCAGCGCGGCGAGCAGCCGGCTGCGGTCGCCCTGTGACATCACCGGCCGGTCCGGACCCTTCAGCCCGGCGACGCTGCTGTCCGAGTTGAGGCAGACGACCAGGCAGTCGCCGAGCTGCCGGGCGGCCTGGAGGGTGGCGACGTGTCCGGCGTGCAGCAGGTCGAAGCAGCCGCCGGTGGCCACGACGGTGCCGCCGGCGGCGCGTACCTCGGCGACGACCGCGCCGGCAGCGGCCGCCCCGATCCGCTCCCCGCCGCCGCTGAGCAGCACCGGCGGCGGGGTCCGCACCGGCGGCGGGAGGGCGGCCGCCACTCCCCCGCCGGCCACGTACGCCGACGCCTCCGCCACCGCCTCCTGCACCGCCTCGGAGACCAGCGCCCCCCGGGCCAGGGCGATGCTCGCGGCGGAGGCGAACCGGTCCCCGGCCCCGCAGGTGTCCCCCTCGGCGTTGATCGGCGCGGAGACCACCAGCGGGGTGGGGCCGGCGTGGCAGAGCAGCGCGCCGTCCCCGCCCAGGGTCACCGCCACCGCGCCGGCCCGCCACCGCTCGCGCAGCCCCTGCGCGCCCCGCGACGCCGCGCCCAGCCGGGACCCGCCCGGCGGGACCTTGGCCAGCTCGCGCGCCTCCGCCTCGTTCGGGGTGGCCAGCTGCACCCCGGGCACCGCGGCGGGGCCGCGCGGGTGCGGGTCCCAGACCACCGGGGCCCGGGTGGCGGCCAGCGCGGCCCGCAGCGCCGGCTGCCGGGCCACCCCCCGCCCGTAGTCGCTGACCAGCACGGCGGACGCCCCGGCGATCAGCCGCAGCACCGCCTCGCCGGGTTCCCCGGGCTCGCCGACCGGGCCGCCCCGGTCGTGCCGGAGCAGCACCCGGCCACGGGCCCGCAGCCGGATCTTCTCCGGCGTGGCGCCGACCAGCGGCAGCGCGTACACCTGCACGCCGGCGGCGGTGAGCAGGGAGCTGAGCCGGGCGCCGCCCGCGTCGTCGGCGAGCGCCGTCACCAGCGCCACCTCCGCGCCCTGGGTGGCGGCGAAGACGGCGGCCAGGCCCGCGCCGCCGGGCCGGTCGGTGTGCGCCGTCTCGTCCAGCACCGGTACCGGCGAGTCCGGGCAGAGCCGGTTCACCACGCCCTCGACGTCCCGGTCCAGCAGGGTGTCGCCGATGACCACCAGAGGTCCCCTCACTCCACGCCTCCTCGTCCCGCCCCGACCCGCCGGCCGGCGTCGTCGACGATCACCTCGACCCCGGCCCGCACCGGCCCGGCCTCCTCGGGTGGCACGGCGTCCGCCGGCCCGGGCGCACCCACCGGCGCGGCGACGTCCACCGGCGCGGCGGTGTCTACCGGCGCGGCGACGTCCACCGCCGCGGCGGTGTTCACCCCGGCGGCGAGCGCCACGGGCAGCGTCCGGTCGACGTGTTCGCAGAGCACGTGGGTGGCGACCAGGTGCAGCTCCTGCACCACCTGGGGTTCCGGGGAGGCGATCGCGAGCACCTCGTGGCACGCCCCGGCCAGCGGGTTGGGAGCCGGGCCGGTGAACGCCCAGCAGCGCAGGCCGGCGGTCCGGCCGGCGCGCGCGGCGGCGAGCAGGTTCGCGCTGGCCCCGCTGGTGGAGATCAGCAGCAGCACGTCGCCGGGGCGGCCGTGGGCGCGGACCTGGCGGGCGAAGACCTCGTCGTAGCCGTAGTCGTTGGCGATCGCGGTGACCGCGGAGGTCTCGGCGTGCAGCGCGATGGCCGCCAGCGGCGCCCGGTCGTCGCGCAGCTTGCCGACCAGCTCGGCGGTGAGGTGCTGCGCCTCGGCCGCGCTGCCGCCGTTGCCGGCCACCAGGATCCGGCCCCCGCCGGCGAGGACGCCGGCCAGCTCGGCGCCCCACCGGGCCAGCCGATCCTCCGCCGACCGGAACGGCAGCAGCGCCTCGGCCAGCAGGGTCAGGTGGGCGTCGAGCACACCCGGCCCGGTCGGCCCGGCCGTCATCAGGCGACCACCCGGGACGGCCGGTGCACCGCGGCCACCTCGCCGTACACCTCCGCCAGCCGCTCGGCGGTGGCCGCCCAGGAGTACTGCCGCCGGGCCCGTTGCAGCGCCGCCGTGGCGTACCCGAAGCGGCGGATCCGGTCGTCGAGCAGGCCCCGGATGGCGGTGCCCAGCGCCTGCGGGTCCCGGGCCGGGACCAGGTCGCCGGTCGTCCCGGCCACCACCGTGTCCCTGATCCCGCCCACGGCGGTGCCCACCACCGGCACGCCGCAGGCCATCGCCTCCAGCGGGGTCAGCCCGAACGGCTCGTACCAGGGGGCGGCCACCAGCAGGTCCGCCGAGCGGTACCAGCGGCCCATCTCCTCGCGGGGGACCGCCCCGACCAGCTTCACCCGGTCGGCGACGCCGCAGGTGGTGGCGAGGGCGCGCAACCTGCGGGCGTACGGGTCGGTCTCCAGCAGCCCGGCCGGCGGCCCGCCCACCACCACGCACTCGGCGTCCGGGACCAGGGCCATCGCCCGGATCACCGTCTGGAAGCCCTTGCGTTCCACCAGCCGGCCCACGGTGAGGATGCGCGGCCGGTCGGGTTCCCGCGGGGCGGCCGGCCCGAGCGGGGCGAAGGTCGTCAGGTTGACCCCGGACGGGATCACGGTCATCCGGGAGCGCGGCACGCCGAGCCGGACCAGCTCGCCCACCTCGTCCTGGCACTGGGCCACCACCCGGTCCACCGCGCACCCCAGCTCCCGCTCGTACGCGATCCGCCGGGCCGGGCTGGTGTCCTGGACGCCCTGGTAGCGCCGCTTCACGGTGCCGAGGGCGTGGTACGTCTGCACCACCGGCACCCCGGTCTGCCGCCCGGCGGTGAGCGCGGCGAGCCCGCTCATCCAGAAGTGCGCGTGGATCACCTCCGGCGCCCAGTCGCCGCCTCGCCAGCGCTCCACCAGCCAGTGGCTGAACGGCTTCATGTGCGGCAGCAGCGCGTCCTTGGCCAGCGGTTCGGCCGGCCCGGCCGGTACGTGCACCACCTCGTACCCGTCCGGGGCGCGGACCGTGACGGGCAGGTCGACGGCGTCCCGGCGGGTGTAGACCCGGACGTCGTGCCCGGCGGCCGCCAGCGCGGCGGAGAGCTCCGCGACATGCGTGTTCTGCCCGCCGGCGTCCTCACCGCCCAGCACGGCGAGGGGGCTGGCGTGCTCGGAGATCATCGCGATGCGCATACTTCCTCCTCCAGCAGGCGGTCCCAGTCGGTGAGGAAACGGTCCAGGCCGTAGCGGGCCCGGGCGGCGGTACGGGCCTCGGTGCCCGCCCGGCGCGCCTCGGCGGGCTGCGCGACGAACCGGTGGGCGGCCTCGACCAGCGCGTCCACCCGGGTGGAGAGCGCCCCCGCCCCCGGCGGTACGGCCTCGACGGCCTCGGTGGTGGCCAGCGCGACGACCGGCATGCCCATGGTCATCGCCTCGATCAGGCTGAGCCCGAGCGAGGTCCACCGGCACAGGTGCAGGTACGCCCGCCGCTGGGCCAGGGCGGCGTGCATCTCGTGCTGCGGTACGTCGTCGTGGCTGGTCAACCGGTCGGCGGGCAGGCCGAGGTGGTCGGCCAGGCCGGCCACCTGCATGCCGAAGACGTCCAGCGGGGCGATCTCGGCGAAGCGCGGCAGCAGGTCGGTGCCGGTGACCCGCCAGCGCCGGACCGGCTCGTTGATCACGACGGCCAGCCGGTCCAGCTCACCGGTCCACTCCACGGCCGGCGGGACCACCCCGTGCTCCACCACGGCGGTGCGGGTGCCGCCGTTGTTCCAGAACAGCTCGTTGAAGTGCGTGACGTGGGTGAGCAGCAGGTCGTCCCGGTCGGCCATCGGGTGGCGGGTGTTCGGCACGTCCCCCTTCGGGGTGTTGTGCTCCACGTAGATCGTCGGCACGTCCCGGCCGACCCGGCGGCCCAGCCAGTCGCAGGCCAGGTCGAACTCCTCGGGCCGCTGGAGCAGCACCAGGTCGACCTCCTCCCGGCGCAGCTGCTGCGGGGTCACCTCGACGGCGCTCTCCGACCACGGGTAGGTGCGGGCCCGACCCCGCCCGTACGGGCCCCGGTCGGGGGTGACCGGCACCAGGTAGCGGTGCGGACCGTGCACGAAGGACGTGGTCCACGACCCGTGCACGTGCCACACCAGGATGTTCATCGAGCGCCCCCGCCACCGGCGGCCACCGTGGCGGTCGGCCCGGTCGGGGCGCCGACCGTCGCCGCGGGCAGCACCGGCGGGGCCGTCGCCGGCACGCCGAGCAGGCGCACCGCGGCCAGCACGCGGCCCGGCTCGATGGCGGTGAGGCAGGGGTGCCCGGGCACCGGGCAGACCGTGGCCCGGGTGTCCCGGCACGGCGCGGCGGCATCACCGAGCCGGACCGCCGGCACCCGGTACGGCCCCCACTGCCCGTACGGGACGGTGGGGGCGAAGAGGCTCACCACCGGTACGCCCAGCGCGGCGGCCAGGTGCGCCGGCCCGGTGTTGCCGACCACCAGCGCACCCGCCCCGGCCAGCACGGCGGCCAGCTCGGCCAGCCCGGTCCGCCCGCCCAGGTCGATGCCGGTGTCGCCGGCCACCCGGGCGGTCAGCTCCGCCTCGTCGGGACCACCGGTGACCGCCACCGGGTGACCGGCTCCGGTGAGCACCCGGACGATGCGGGCGGCCAGCTCGGGCGGGCAGGCCCGGGTCGGGACCGCCGAACCGGGGTGCAGCACCACGTACCCGGGGGCGCCGAGCCCGGCCGGGGCGGCCGGCAGGGCGGCGGTGCGGATGCGCAGCCGGGGGTCGTCCCCGGCGGGCAGGGCGAACCCGGCGGCCACGGCGAGCGAGAGCGCCCGTTCCGGCTCGGGCAGCCCCTCGGGCACCCGGTGCCGGACGTCGAGCAGCGAACCCGGGTAGTCGTCGCTGATCGCGCTGATCCGGGCCACCCCGGCCATCCGCAGCAGCAGGGCCAGCGGGAGCGGGGACTGGTGGAAGGAGGTGAAGACGACCGCCTCGTCGACGGCGAGGTCGGCCAGCCGGGCGGTCAGCGCCCGCAGGTCGGCCGGGTCGACCGGGTCGGGGTCGCCGTCGATCCACGGCAAGGGCCACTCGAGCACCTCGTCCACCCCGGGCAGCAGGGCGGCGGCGTCGCGACCGCGCGGCCCGCAGAGCAGGACGACCCGCTCGGCACCGGCGGCGACGGCGCGGATCGCCGGGCCGGTGACCAGCACGTCCCCGGCGGAGTCGCTGCGGACGACCAGCACACCGCCGCGGTGGGCCCGCGCGGGTGGCGCGGCGAGCAGGGCGGCCCGGTCGAGGATGGTAGCCACGGCGCCGGGCAGGTCGCGGGCGACGTGCCCGGCGGCGGCCACCTCGGCCGGGCGGGTGGCCGGGGTGGGTACCAGGATCCCGGCGGCGCCGGCCGCGCCGGCGGCGGTCATGTCCGCGCCGATGTCGCCGACCAGCACGCAGCGGTCCGGCGTGGTGCCGAGCGCCCGCGCGGCGGTGTACACCAGGCCCGGCGCGGGCTTGCGACAGACGCAGCCGGCCCGCTCGTCGTGCGGGCAGACCTGCCAGGTGTCGAAGGGGCCCAGCAGCTCCTCGACCCGGGCGTTGACCTCGCGCAGTTCGTCGGCGGTGAAGAGGCCACGGGCCAGGCCGGACTGGTTGCTGACCACGCCGAGGCGGAGCCCTGCGGCGCGGAGCCGGTCCAGCGCCTCCCGGGCGCCCGGCACCGGCCTGACCTTCCCCGGGTCCCCGTTGTACGGCACGTCCTCGATCAACGTGCCGTCCCGGTCCAGCAGCACCGCGTCGTACAGGACCGGCCGGGCGGCGGCGCCGTCAGTCGCCGGTTCGACCCGGCCTGACCTGCGCTGATCCGGCTCCATCTGGTCCCGTCGCACGCGCGGCGGGTTCCCGGAGCCCTGCGGAGTAAACATCATCTACCCGGCGGTACGGCTCATCGCCGCCGGCCGGGCACGGGTCGCCGCTGCGGCCTTACCCGTCGTCCCGGAGAAGCTAACGCGGACGGTTAACCACCCGGTCGGGAGGGGTACAGAACCCCGGTGGCGATTGTGGAGAAAGTGATAGATGCGCCCCCGGAGCAGGTCTTCGACGTGCTCGCCGACGGGTGGACGTACAGCGACTGGGTGGTCGGCACCGTGCACGTGCGCGACGTCGACGACGACTGGCCCAGGGTCGGCACCCAGCTGCACCACAAGGCGGGACCCTGGCCGTTCTCGCTCCAGGACGCCTCCACCGTGCTGGAGTGCGAGCCGCCCCGCCGGCTGGTGCTCAAGGCCGGGCTCTGGCCGGCCGGCGAGGCGATCGTGGTGTTCACGCTGGAGCCGGTGGGCGACGGTGCCACCCGGGTGCGGATCGGGGAGGACTTCGCCGCCGGCCCGCTGCGCTGGATCCGCACCAAGGTCAACGATCTGGTGCTGCACCAGCGCAACAAGGAGACGCTGAGCCGGCTCTCCGACATCGCCACCCGACAGAAGGCGGACGAGAGCGCCAATGGGTGACCTGATCGTCACCGGGAACCTCGCCGGGAGCCGGAAACGGGCACTGGCTACCCTAAGTAAGAAAGCTGTCGGCCGACTGAGGATGTCCGTGATGATCGAACCCGTGGAGCTGCCCTCGCCGTGGCGGGACGCGCGCCTGACCGTCGTGGTCCCCACCTACAACGAGGCGGGCAACCTCCCGGCGCTGGTCGAGCGGCTTCTCGCCCTGCCGCTGCCCGGCCTGAAGGTCCTCGTCGCCGACGACAACTCGCCGGACGGCACGGGCGAGGCGGCGGACAAGCTGGCCATCGAGTACCCGGACCGGGTGCAGGTGGCGCACCGGGCCGGCAAGGAGGGCCTGGGCCGGGCGTACGTGGACGGGATCACCCGGGCGCTCGACGGTGGCGCGGACTACGTCGCCCAGATGGACGCCGACCTGTCGCACCCGCCGGAGGCCCTGCCCGGCATGCTCGGCGCGCTGCTCTCCACCCAGGCCGGCGTGGTGATCGGCTCCCGCTACGTGCCGGGTGGGCAGCTGGACGAGAACTGGCCGCTCTACCGTCGCGCGCTCAGCGGCTGGGCCAATCTCTACGTGCACACGCTGCTGCGGGTCCGCATCCGCGACCTGACCGCGGGCTTCAAGATCTGGCGGGCCGACGCGCTGCGCGACATCGGCCTGGAGCGGGTCCAGTCGAACGGCTACAGCTTCCAGGTGGAGATGCACTACCTCGCCACCAAGCTGGGGCACACCATCCTGGAGGTGCCGATCCGCTTCGAGGAGCGCCGCGACGGCGTCTCGAAGATGACCACCGCCACCAAGGTGGAGAGCGCGCTCATGCCGTTCAAGCTGCGGACCCGGCACCGCAACCTGGAGCGCTGACCGCGCCCCGGCCGGGTGGCCGGGGTCTCAGCGGTAGACCGCCCGGTGGGCGGCGTCGATCACCCCGGCGTACAGGCCGCCGGTGAGCGCGCGGTCGCGGGCCAGCGCCGCCCGGGCCGCGTTCGCCCCGGGCGCGCCGTGCACGCCGCCGCCCGGGTGGGCCGAGGAGCTGGCCAGGAAGAGCCGGTCCACCGGGGTGTCCGCGCGGCCCAGGCCGGGGATCGGGCGCAGGAAGAGCTGCTGGTACGCCGCGGCCGTGCCGCCGCCCAGCGCCCCGCCCACCAGGCTCGGGTCGCCGTCCTCCAGGTCGGCCGGCCCGGCCACGTGCCGCCCGACGATCAGGCTGCGGAAGCCGGGGGCGGCCGCCTCCAGCACCTCCTCCATCCGCTCCACGTGCCCGGTCAGGTCCTCCGACCGCCACTGCGGCCGGAACGGCAGATGGGTGTACGACCAGAGCGACTCGGTGCCCGGTGGCGAGTGCGTCGGGTCGGCCGTCGTCATCTGCCCGACCAGCAGGAACGGGTCCCGGGGCACCTCGCCCCGGGCCAGCTCGCCGGCGTACGTGGTGAGGCCGTTGAGGTCCGCGCCGAGGTGCACGGTGCCGGCGGTGGCCACCGCCCGGTTCGTCCACGGCACCGGTCCGGAGAGCGCCCAGTCGACCTTGAGGGTGGAGCCGTCCCACTTGAAGTGGGCGAGGTCCTCCACCAGTCGCGGGGGCAGGTGGGCGGCGCCGACCAGGTCGAGGTAGAGCGCGGGGGCGGGCACGTCGGCCAGCACCGCCCGGCGGGCCCGCCAGGTGGCCCCGCCGAGGGTGCGTACCCCCATCGCCCGGCCCCGGGCGGTGAGCACCCGGTCGACCCGGGCGCCGTAGGAGATCCGGCCGCCCCGCTCGACGAGGCGGGCGACCAGCGCGTCGGTGATCTTCTGGGCGCCGCCGACCGGCACCGGCCAGCCGACCTGCTGGCCGAGCATGGCCAGCAGCCAGCCGTACACACCGGAGCCGGCCTCCTCCGGGGAGAGGTCGGTGTGCAGGGCGCAGCCGGCCAGCAGCGCCGGCCCGCCCTCGCCGTCGAAGAGCTCGTCGCCGAGCTTGCGGACCGGGACGACCAGCCGGCGGGCCAGGCGCAGCGCGCCGCCGACCCGCAGCCGGCGCAGCAGGGTCAGCCCGCCGCGGACCGGCGGGAACGGCCGGGTGATGCTGTCGAGCATCGGCTCGGCCACCTCGCGCCAGTCGGCGTACGCGTGCCGCCAGCGGTCGCCGTCGCCGGGCGCGAACGCCTCCAGCGACTCGGCGGTGCGGTCCAGGTCCCGGTTGATCACGGCGGCCCGCCCGTCGGGCAGCAGGTGGGCGAGCACGTCGGGGGCGTGGGTCCACGTCAGGCCGTACCGGGTCAGGTCGAGGTCGCGCAGCACCGGGGAGGCGTACCCGAGGGGGTAGAAGGAGCTGTAGAGGTCGCTGAGGTAGCCGGGTGCGGTCACCTCGGCGGAGCGCACCGCGCCGCCGGGTGCGGCGGTGGCCTCCAGCACCAGGACGTCCCAGCCGGCGTCGGCGAGCAGGTTCGCGGCCACCAGTCCGTTGTGCCCGGCGCCGATGACGACGGCGTCCGCGCTTTCCGTGCCGGTCGTGATCACCCGATCCGCCTACCCGGCCAGCAACCGGGCGAAACGCGTTTGCCTCGCCGGGCCCGGGGCATCCCCGTCCGCATGTACAGGGTTGAACAGCTCATCGGTGGAGTGTGGGGCGCGGGCGGCGAGGGTGGTGAGCTGACCGTGCACGACCCGGCGGACGGCTCGCCGGTCAGCACCGTGCCGGTGGCGACGGCGGACGAGGCGGCCAAGGCGGTGGAGGCCGCCCGGGGGGTGGTCGCCGAGTGGGCGGCGACGCCCGCCGGGGAGCGGGCGGCGGCGCTGCACCGGGCGGCGGACGCCCTGGCGGCGGCGGCCGACGAGCTGGCCGCGGCGACGACGGCGGAGATGGGTAAGCCCCTGGGCGACGCCCGGGGCGGCGTCGAGGCGGGCATCGGCACGCTGCGCCAGTACGCCGAGCTGGGCCCGCTGCGCGGTGGCCGGACGCTGCACGGCGGGGCGGACGCGATCGACTTCATGGCCCCGGAGCCGCGCGGCGTGGTCGCCGCGATCACCCCGTGGAACGACCCGGTGGCGGTCTCCTGCGGCCTGCTCGGCGCGGCCCTGGTGACCGGGAACGTGGTGCTCTACAAGCCGAGCGAGCGGACCCCGGCGACCGGTTGGCTGCTGGCGAAGATCCTCGCCGGCGCGCTGCCGCCCGGGGTGCTCTCCCTGCTGACCGGCGGCGCCGAGGTGGGCGCGGCGCTGGCCGCGCAGCAGGTGGACGTGGTCGCCCATGTGGGCTCGACCGCCACCGGCCGGGCGATCGCCGCGGCCTGCGCCCGGACCGGCGCGAAGGGGCTGCTGGAGAACGGCGGCAGCGATCCGCTGATCGTCGACGCCGGGGTGGATCCGGTCTGGGCGGCCGATCAGGCGGCGGTCGGGGCGTTCGCCAACGCCGGGCAGATCTGCGTCGCGGTGGAGCGGATCTACGTACATCGGGACGTGGCCGAGGACTTCGTCGACGCGCTGGTCGAGCGGGCCGGCGCGCTGACCGTCGGGCCGGGGCGGGATCCGGCCACGGAGCTGGGCCCGCTGGTGGACCGGCGGCACCGCGACCACGTGCACGGGCAGGTGACCGCGGCGGTGGCCGAGGGGGCGACGCTGCGCGCCGGCGGGGTGCTGCCGGAGGGTTCGGGTGCGTTCTATCCGGCGACGGTGGTGACCGACTGCCGGCAGGAGATGGCGCTGGTCCGGGAGGAGACGTTCGGCCCGGTCGCGGCGGTGGTGGTGGTCGACTCGTTCAGCGAGGCGCTGCGCTGCGCCGCCGACTCTCCGTACGGGCTGGCCGGCACGGTGCTCACCGCATCGATGAGCCACGCCCAGCGGGCCTGGCGGGAGCTGCCGGTCGGCACCGTGAAGATCAACGCGGTCTTCGGCGGCGCGCCGGGCGGTGCCGCGCAGCCGCGCCGCGGGAGCGGCCAGGGCTTCGGCTACGGCCCCGAACTGCTCGACGAGTTCAGCACCGTGAAGACGGTCCACCTGGAGGCCCCCGGCGGCGGCCACTGGTGAGCACGCCCTGAGCCCACCCGTACCCGGAAAGAGTGGCTGTCCCGCGCGGGACAGCCACTCTTTCGGGGAAAGTGCGCGTCAGCGGCCGCCGCGCGCCTGGCGGGTGGCGTTGTTGTTGGCCTTCTCGATGGCCTTGACCAGTTCCGGCTTGGTCATCCGGGACCGGCCCGGCACGTCCAGTTTCCGGGCCACCTCCATCAGGTGGTCCTTCGGGGCGTTGGCGTCCACCCCGCCGGCCGTGGGGGCCCGCCGGGCGGGACCGCCGCCCTCGGCCTGGCGGTCGCTGGGACCCTTGCGACCCTTGGGCTCCCAGTGGTCGCCGACCTTCTCGTACTCGTGCTTGACCGCGGCGAACGCGGTGCGGTGCGCCCGCTCCCCCTCGCCGTAGGTCTCCACCGCCGAGTCGTGCGTCTTCTCCCAGGTGCGCTGCGCCTTCTCCGGGGAGCGCCGCAGCGTGCTGGGCAAAACCTCGCGCCCGGGCATCTCGTCCTCCTCCGCGTCTGGTCCGTCGTCCTAGACCGTTCCCCCGGGTCCCACCGGCAAACTCCACGGTCGGGTTTGTCGATTTCCGGCACCGGGTACCGGCGGGGCCAGGCGAAGCCGGCTGGTGCGGCCGGCCGCCTGGGTGACGGGAGCGGGCATGGCAGCGACGACGGAGCCGGCCGCGGTTGCCGGCGGTGAGAAGGCGCGCCTGCCTCGCCGGGTACGCCAGCTGAGCTGGTCCACCTGGCGCGGGGCGCTGGTACGCAGCGGGCAGAACTTCCTCAAGGACAACTGCGCGGACTGGGCGGCGGCGCTGACCTACTACGGGGTGCTGGCGCTCTTCCCGTCCACGGTCGTCGTGGTGGCCCTGGTGGGGCTGGTCTCCGACGGGGAGCGCACCGTGGACACGGTGCTCGACCTGGCCCGGCAGATGGGCGCCGGCTCGGTGGTCGCCAACGAGGGTTTCGTCTCCGTGGTCCGAACCGTGGTCGACCAGCAGAGCGGGGCGAAGGTGCTGCTCAGCTTCGGTCTGCTCGGCGCGCTCTGGTCCGCCTCGGGGTTCATCGGCGCGTTCAGCCGGGCCTCCAACGCGATCTACGGAGTGCAGGAGGGGCGCCCGTTCTACAAGCTGCGCCCGTTGCAGGTCGGCATGGCCGGGCTGAGCCTGCTGCTGCTCGCCGTGGTGGCCTTCGGCCTGATCGTCAGCGGCCCGGTCACCGACGCGGTGGGCGACCTGGTCGGCGCGGGCGGGCTGGCCCGCACGGTGTGGAGCGTGGCGAAGTGGCCGGTGCTCGCGCTGGTGATGATGACGCTGCTGTCGCTGTTGTTCTGGATCGCCCCGAACGTCCAACAGCCGAGGTTCCGCTGGCTGACTCCGGGTGGGGCGGTGGCCCTGCTCTCCTGGGTGATCGCCTCGTTCGGCTTCGGCCTGTACGTGGCCAACTTCGGCTCGTACGACGTCACCTACGGCAGCCTGGGGGCGGTCATCGCCTTCCTGGTCTGGCTCTACCTCTCCAACTGCGCGCTGCTGTTCGGGGTCCAGATCAACGCGGAGCTCCAGCGGGGCCGGGTGCTCCAGACCGGCGCGGAGGACCCGGGCGAGCCGGTGCTCCCGCCGAAGACCGCCGCCGGTTCGTGACCGGGTGCCGGGTTCGGCGTTTCCGCCCGGTCCCGGCGGGTAGCACAGAAGGCATGGAACGTGGCAGCAGCAAACACGGACCGAGGATCGACGAGAACATGAGCCAGGAGGTCAGCGGCCTCGTACAGGGGCCGGGGGCCGCCGGCTCACGGGTCGAGGAGTCCCGCCAGCCGGAACCGGCCGGCGAGGACCAGCCGGAGCCGAAGACGGTGACGGCCGGCGCGTCCCGCGGCGGCAACCCACAGGGGATGAGCGCCGACGATGTCGAGGGGCGCAGCCGACTCGGCCGGTTCATCACCATGACGGCCCTGCCCGGTGACCGCGAGGCGCTGCTGGCCAACGCCCGGGAGAACCAGGCGCCCGCCGACATCATCGCCGCGCTGGAGCGGCTACCCGACGGCACGCGGTACCAGACGATTTCCGAGGTGTGGGCCGCGCTCGGGCACACGAACGAGACGACGCGCTGGTGACCGGATCGAGCCACGATTCGGACCATCACCGGCGGATGGAGGAGGACCTTTCATGAGTGGCGTTATCGAGCACGTCGACGTGTCCGTCCCGATCCGGACGGTCTACGACCAGTGGACCCAGTTCGAGGAGTTCCCCCACTTCATGGAGGGGGTGCAGGAGGTCCGGCAGCTGTCGGACAGGATGACCCACTGGACGGTGGAGATCGCCGGCGTCAAGCGCGAGTTCGACGCCGAGATCACCGAGCAGCTGCCCGACGAGCGGGTGGCGTGGAAGTCCACCGGGGGTACCCAGCAGGCCGGTGTGGTCACCTTCCACCGCCTCGACGAGGGCAACACCCGGGTCACCCTCCAGATGGACTTCGAGCCGCACGGGGTGGTCGAGAAGGCCGGCGACAAGCTGGGCGTGGTCGACCGGCGCGCCAAGGGCGACCTGGAGCGGTTCAAGCAGTTCATCGAGCGGCGCGGTCAGGAGACCGGCGCCTGGCGTGGCGAGGTGGCCCGCCCCCAGCCCTGATCCACTCCCCCGCACCACACGTGCACCGATGGCCGCCGGTAATCCGGCGGCCATCGCCGTGTCCACGGCCGGCGCCGCCCGGCCCGATGTCAGGGCCACGCGGGGTGGCCGTTTGCGATCACCGGGCCCGGGTACCGCGATGGGATGACGGACAACGACGACCACGTGTGGCGGGACGAGCAGAAGACCCCGCTGGAGGAGTTGGAGCGGGCGATCGCCCGGTCGACCATCGACGGGCAGGCCGACGACGCCACCGGCAACGACGCGGGCGAGGAGGCCGCCTTCGGGCACGGCCCCGAGGCCGTCGACCGGGGCGCCGCGCCCGAGGGCGAGCGGCGGGAGATGACCGACCCGGAGCGGGCGTACCGTCCGTCCACCACCGGACGGACCGGCCCCGACGTGTGAGCCGCTCACCGCGGCATGGCCGGCCGCGCGAGCGACCATGGCTGCCCGAGGCGGACGGCCGAGCGAGACCGGGTTCGGCCGGCGCTCAGCCGCCCGCCGTCGCCCGGCGGGCGGCGAGGTGCAGGGCCAGCAGGGCCGCCGCCAGCACCGTCAGGACCGGGCCGAGCACGGCCACCGAGGTGGCGCCGATCAGCACGCCCAGCCCGCCCGGGATGAGCGCCGCGCCCAGGCCTGCGGCGCCGATCTGGACGCCGATGACCCGGTCCGCGTGGGCCGCGCCGACCCGCTCGGCGGTGGTCAGGGTGAGCAGCGGGAAGACCGGCGCGGCGGCGAACCCGACCAGGAACAGGCCGGCGACGGTCACCACGGCGGGAGCGGGCAGGGCAATCAGCGCGGCGCCGACCACCATGCCCGCCAGGCTGCCCCGCAGCACCCGGTCGGTGCCCAGCCGCTCGGCGACGAAGCCCTGCACCACCCGCCCCACGAAGAGGCTCCCCCAGTACCCGGAGACGCAGAGACCGGCGGTCGCCGCGGCCACCCCACGCCCCTCGGTGAGCAGCAGGAACGCGAAGAGCCCGGTGCCGATCTCGATCGCCACGTAGAGGGCGAAGGCGAGCGCGCCGAGCCACACCGCCGGCAGCCGCAGTGTCTCGCGGACCGGCGCGGCGACGACCGGGCCGCCGGCCGCGAGCCCGGCGGAGGCGGGTCCGCCGGCGACGGGCTCCCCGGGTACGTCCGGCGCCGGTGACCGGTCCCGCCAGGCGCGTACGGTCAGCGCGAACGCGGCGGCCAGGGCGAGCTGGGCGGCGGCGGTGAGGCCGTACGCCCAGCGCCAGCTCAGTCCGGCAGCCAGGGCGGTCGTCATGACCAGCGGCCCGATCGCCACGCCGAGGCCGAAGAAGGCGTGCATCCAGTTCATGTGCCGTGGCCCGAAGGCCCCCGCCGCGTACGCGTTGAGCCCGGAGTCGATCGCGCCGGAGCCGAGGCCGAGCACCAGGGCGCAGCCGACCATCAGGGTCAGCCCGGGCGCCGAGGCGTAGCCGGTGAGCGCCAGGCTGGCCAGCAGGGTGCTCCCGGCGAGCAGGCGCCCGACGCCGAGCCGGGCCAGGGTGAAGCCGGCCAGCACGCTGGACGTCAGGTAGCCGGCGGTGCCGGCGGTGAGGATCAGGCCGATCGCGCCGGTCGGCACGGCGAAGTCGGCGCGGATGGACGGCCAGCCGACCCCGATCAGCCCGTCGGGGAGGCCGAGGCTGACGAACGCGAGATAGGCGAGCAGGAGCAGCGAGGCGCGGGGCCGGGGGGCGGACACGGCCAGTCATCCTGCCTCATCGGCAAATACGGATTACGTCGCAGTCGCTTCCCCCGAAAAGGTAAAAAGCAACGTCCGAACGGGCAGCAATCCAGACAGGCCATCCAGAATCCGCCGTTCGGCTGACGGCAATCGGGGGTCCCCGCGCAAGACTTTCGGGATGCAACAGGGCTCCGGCATCCTCACCCCACGTCAGCGCCGCCTGGCCTGGCTCGGCTTCCTGCTCGCCGCGCTCCAGGCCCCGGTCTCCGCCAGGTTCGCCGCCGATGACTCGTGGCTGTTCAGCCTCTGCGTCGCGCTCATGGTGGCCACCGTGATCATCGCCGACGACACCAGCCGGCGTCGGCCGGCCGAAGCCTCGGGCGACTAGCGCTCGCTGTCCGGCCGGGCCTCGTGGCCGGGCCGGCCCGGGGTCCGTCGCTGCTCCTTCATCTCCGCCTCGTACAGGTGCCGTCGCCCGTCGACCAGCTTGTCCCGGGCGTCCCGGTCCAGCTCGCGGAAGAACCCGTAGTAGTTGTCGTCGAAGTCCTCGACGATCTGGAAGGTCCAGCGCCCCGCGATCACGTTACGGCCGAGCAGGTCGGTGTCGATCCGATCGGCGAGGTCGTGGTGACCGGCCGCCCGGAACTGCGCGACCGCGTCGTCGAGCATCAGGTCGGCGTGCCCGATCAGCTGGTGCAGTGAGTAGAGGTGCCCGCGCGCCCGCTCCACCGTCTCCAGCGCCTCGCTGAGCTTGCCGAGCGCGGCCACCGTCTCGTCGCTCACCCCGGCGGGCCGGCGGTGCCGCTGGTCGGGGCCGTCCGCGTGCTGTCCCATTCGTCCCTCCACGCTGCCAGGTGCGCCCGTACGCGCGCGGTTCTCCTTCTGCCCAGCCAGGACCGGGTCAATCCCGCCGGACGGGGCCGGCCGACGGGAGGGGGACCCGGTACCGGCCGAGCGGACGAGGCCGCGGAACCCTACCGGTGATTAACCTCGGTCCCCATGCGTGTGCCGTACTCCCAGGTCGCGACCCGGACCGCCGCGAGCGCTGCGCGGTCCACCCTCGCCCTGCTCACCGCCACCGTCGGCGCCGCCGGCCTCGCCGCGGCAGCCGTTCGCCCGGGCCTGCTCGCCATGGTCGACCAGCACGCCGCGGCGGTCCGTGACAGCCTCGACGGCGACCGGCGACCGCTCACCCCGGCGGCCCTCGCCGGCTACGTCGAGGGGCTCCGCGAGGCGGCCCGGGAGCACGGCCTGCTCCCGCCCGCCGGCGCGGTCGACTGGACCGAGCCCGACTGGCTGCTCACCCGGCTGCTGGCGGTCTGCGCGTTGGCCCGCACGCTCGACCCGCGCCACCTCGAACCGGCCTGACACGACGGGAGGGCGCCCGCGCGCGCGGACACCCTCCCTGCGGTACGCCCCGGGTCAGCTGCCCGGACTGCGGAACTGCTGGGTCTCGTCGACGTTGCCGGACTGGTACGTGCCCCGGCCGGCCATCGGGCGGGCCTCCTCGCCGCGCGGCATGGCCTGCGTCCGCTCGCCGGTCCGGTCGGCCATCTGGCGGTTCATGTCGCCCTGCCCGGCCGCCCGCGCGCGACGGTGCTCCTGGACGGCCCGCGACTCCTCCGCCGCGCGGTCGAGCCAGCCGTCCCAGCGGCTCTGCATCGGCTTCACCAGACCACCGCCGACGCCGACGATCAGGATGCCGGCGACCGTGGCGAGCACGGCGATCAGCACCGGGGTGGTCACCGTCGTGGCGATGCCCACCTGGTTCAGCGCCGCGATCACACCGAGCGCCAGGATGAACACGGCCACCACGTCGGCCAGCACCTTGCCGTACGACAGGCCGCCCAGGGCGCCGGTGACGAGCTCCCGGACCGCGTTGGCGATGGCGGCCGCGATGACCACGATGACGATCGCCACGAAGGCCCGTGGCAGCCACGCCACCACCCCGCGGATCAGGTCACTGATCGCGTTGGGACCCCACACCCCGAACGCGAACTGCAACGTGAACAGCAGGACGGCGTAGTACGCGAGCTTGGCCAGGATGTCACTGGCGTCGTACTTCGTGCGTTCCAGCGCACGTTTGATGCCACCGCGTTCGACCGCGCGGTCGAACCCCACCCGTTCCAGTACCGTGTCCACGATCTTCAGGACCGCTCGGGCGATCAGCCAACCGACCACGAGGATGGCGATGAACGCGATGGCCCGCGGGATGAAGAGCAGGACCGACCTCCACATGTCGGCCACGGCGTCGCCGATGTCGGCCTGCCTGACCGCGAGGGTTTTCGGCATGATGTCCCTCCTGTCCTATGGACTGCGCCGCCCGCTTACCCCTTCGATCCGGTAGCACGCCGCGACGACCCTCGACAATTTCCCGACATCGCCCGCGAAAGCTCCCCTGACCAGGCCATATGCCCCGCGCACCGACCCCTCGCACCCCGTCGGGGGGCATGATCGGATCGTCCGCCGCGGGCTCCGGCTAGGCTGCGGGCATGCCAGGCACGGTCGGGCGAGTCCCCACGTCACCAGCCGCCGCTCCCGGACCGGCCCCGGTCTCGCAGGTGGCCGCAGCCGTGCTCGCCCACCCGTGGGCGGACACGCCGCTCGGCCCGCCGCAGGAATGGGACCCGGCGGTCCGCAGCATCGTGGACGTGCTCCTCTCCTCGCCGGTGCCGATGGCGCTCTACTACGGCGACGACTTCCTGATGATCTACAACCAGGCCTACTCCGAGGTGATCGGCGACCGACACCCCGCCGCGATCGGTCGGCCCGCCCCCGAGGTCTACGCCGACCTGTGGCACACCCCGGGGGTCGGTGACGTCATCGAGCGCGCCTACCGGCGCGGCGAGTCCTTCCTCCAGCGCGAGTCGGTGCTGCCGGTGGACCGGCACCTCGCCACCACCGGGGACCACGCCGTCTTCACCCGCGGCCACTCCCCCGTGCGGGACAGCGCCGGCCGGGTCGTGGGCGTGCTCACCGTCGCCGCGCAGACCACCCAGCTGACCCAGCAGTTGCAGAGCCTCAGCGACTTCGCCGCCGCGCTCTCCGGCACGCTCACCCTGGACGACGTGGCCCGGGTGACCCTGCGCTACGCGCTGCACTCCTTCGACGCCGACCGGGTGAGCTTCTCGGTCGACGACGGCCCGGCCTGGCGGACGGTCCGGCGGGTCCGCGGCGAGTTGCTCGACGAGGCGGACGAGCGGCTGCCGCCGCTGTGGCGTCGCGCCACCGCCGACTCTCCCGGGCCCGTGGTGGTGACCGCCCGCAGCGGCGTGCCGCACTTCACCGCCGACGGCCAGCCGCTGCGGGACAGCGCGGTGGACCGGCACGACCAGAAGATCAGGGCGCTGGCCGCGCTGCCGCTGCGCTCCTCGGTGATCCGGGGCGGGCTCGCCGTCGCCTACCAGACCCCGCACGTCTGGTCGGCGGCGGAACGGGCGCTGCTCGCCGCCTCCGCCGAGCTGGTCGGCCAGGCCGCCGAACGGGCCCGCCGGTTCGAGACCCAGCACGGCACCGCCCAGCTGCTGCAACGCAGCATGCTGCCCGAGCAGTTGCCGGCGCTGCCCCGGCTGCGCATCGCCGCCCGGTACGACCCGGGGGTCGACGGCAACGCCGCCGGTGGGGACTTCTACGACGCCTTCCTGCTGCCCACCGGCGGTCTCGGCGTGGTCCTCGGCGACGTGGCCGGCCACGACGTGCAGGCCGCCGCCCGGATGGGGCAGGTCCGCGCGGCGCTGCGCGCCCTGGCGCTGACCGACCCGCGCCCGGACGCCGTGCTCGCCGGCCTGGACCGGCTGGTGGCCAGCCTCGGCACCGAGACCGGCACCCAGGAGCTCTTCGTCACCGTGGTCTTCGGCGTGGTCGACGCCGACCGGGAGCAGATCACCCTGGCCAGCGCGGGCCACCCGCCACCGCTGATCCGGCGCTGCGCCCCCGACGGCACGGTCAGCGCCTCGTACCTGCCGGTGTCGGCGGCCGCCCCGCTCGGCCTGGGCTGCCGGCCCCGCACCACCACCGTGCCGTTCCGCCCGGGCGACACCCTGCTGATGTTCAGCGACGGGGTCGTCGAGCGGCGGCGGCAGAGCCTGTCGGTGGGGCTGGACGGCCTGGTCGCGGCGGTGGCCGACGCCGCGAGCGGCGACCCGCGGGCGCTCTGCGCCGTGGCCAGCGCGGCGGTCCCCGGCGCCACCGAGGACGACGTGGCGGTGCTGGCGGTCGAGCACGCGCTCAAGCCGAGCCGCTCGGCAAGCATGGAGATGCCCGCCGAGCCGACCGCCCCCAGCCGGGTACGGCACTGGATGACCGGGCAGCTCACCCAGTGGCGGGTGCCCGAGGCGGTGATCGGGGCGGCGGTGCTGTGCACCAGCGAGCTGACCACCAACGCCCTGCTGCACGCCGGCACGGCGGCGCGGGTGGTGATCGACCTGAGCGCGGAGCGGCTGCTGGTCTCGGTCGCCGACTCCGGCACCCGGGGGGCGGTGACCCGCCCCCAGACGGAGACCCTCAGCAGCCGGGGCCGCGGCCTCGGCCTGATCGAACAGCTCAGCGACGCGTGGGGCACCGATCCCACCGTCCGCGGCTCGACGGTCTGGTTCGAGATCCTCATCCCGACCGATTGACGGGTGCGTCGGCGCGCCCCGGAAGGGGTAGGAGGACGCCATGAGCGGCGAACTCCCCACCGGCGTCCTCTTCGACGTCGACGGCACCCTGGTCGACACCACGTACCTGCACACGGTCAGCTGGTGGGAGGCGCTGCGACAGGCCGACCACCGGGTGCCGATGGCGCACATCCACCGGTCCATCGGCATGGGCTCGGACAAGCTCCTCGACCACCTGCTCGGGCCGGAGCGGAACCGGGCCGCCGACGGCCGGCTCCGGGAGGCCCACGACGGCTTCTTCGGCGAGTACTGGGAGCGGCTGGTGCCGCTGCCGGGGGCGGCCGACCTGCTGCGGGCGTGCGCCGCCTCGGGGCTGCGGGTGGTGCTGGCCACCTCGGCCGCCGAACACGAGATCACGGCGCTGCGGGCGGCGCTGGACGCGGACGACGTGATCGACACCGTCACCTCGTCGGCGGACGCCGAGGAGAGCAAGCCCGCACCGGACATCCTGGTCGCCGCCCTGGAGCAGTCCGGGCTCGACGCCCGGCGGGTGGTCTTCGTCGGCGACGCGGTCTGGGACGTCGCGGCCGCCGGCCAGCTCGACATTCCCTGCGTGGGGCTGACCTGCGGCGGGACCAGCCGGGGCGAGCTGGCCGGCGCGGGCGCGGTGGCCGTCTACGAGGACCCGGCCGACCTGCTGGCCCGGCTCGCCGACTCCCCGCTCGCCGGAAGGGGACGTACGTCACGCCGGGACAAGACGCACGGCGACGCTTAGCCTCCGGCACCACGGGGCACAGTCCCCCACCTCGCCCGCGGTCGTGGTCGAGGCGTGAGAGGTGGTGCCGTGGAGCCGGTCGACGTCGCGTTCGCCCTGGTCGGGGTGGGAGCCCTGCTCGCCGGGATCCTGCCCAGGGTGCTGGAGCGCCGCCCGCTGTCGATGCCGATAGCCTTCCTCGGCCTGGGCATGCTGGTCTTCCTGCTCCCCACCGGGCTGCCGACGCCGGACCCACTGGCGTACCCCGAGGTGACCACCCACCTGACCGAGATCGGCGTGATCGTCGCGCTGATGGGCGCCGGGCTCAAGATCGACCGGCCGCTGAGCTGGCGCCGCTGGGCGTCGACCTGGCGGCTGTTGGCCATCGCCATGCCGCTCTGCATCGCCGCGGTGGCGCTGCTCGGCTGGTGGTGGGCCGGGCTGGTGCCGGCCGCCGCGCTGCTGCTGGGCGCGGCGCTGGCCCCGACGGACCCGGTGCTCGCCGCCGACGTGCAGGTCGGCGAGCCGACCGACGTGGAGGACTCCGAGGACGAGGTGCGCTTCGCCCTCACCTCCGAGGCCGGCCTGAACGACGGGCTGGCCTTCCCGTTCGTCTACGCGGCCATCGCCATCGCCAGCACCAGCCTCGCCCCCGCCGACTGGCTCGCCGACTGGTTCACCGTCGACGTGCTCTACAAGCTCGCCGTCGGGGTCGGCGGCGGTCTGCTGATCGGCTGGCTGCTCGGCAGGCTCTTCTTCCGCGCCCCCAGCGAGCTGCGGCTGGCCCGGCACGCCGAGGGTTTCCTCGCGCTGGCCGCGACCTTCCTGGCGTACGGGCTGGTGGAGGTCGTCGGCGGGTACGGCTTCCTGGCCGTCTTCGTGGCCGCCCGGGCGATCCGGGCCGCGGAGCGTACCCACGAGTACCACACCGTGCTGCACGACTTCGCCGAGCAGATCGAGCGGCTGCTGACCGTGCTGCTGCTGCTGCTCTTCGGCGGCGCGGTGATCGGCGGGCTGCTGACCCCGCTGACCTGGCAGGCCGCGGCGGTCGGGCTGGCGCTGGTCTTCGTCCTGCGACCGCTGTTCGGCTGGCTGTCGCTGCGCGGCGCGCCGGGCCGGCCGGCCGAGCACTGGGTCATCTCGCTCTTCGGCATCCGGGGGGTCGGCTCGCTCTACTACCTGGCGTACGCCACCACGAAGACGGACTTCCCCCAGGCCGAACTGGTCTGGGCCACGGTCGGCCTGGTGGTGATCGTCTCGGTGGTGGTGCACGGGGTCGCCGCCACGCCGGTCATGCAGCTGCTCGACCGCAGCGGCGAACGCACCACCGACGCCCCCGACCGGGAAGCCACCCCCGCCGGCGCCCGCTAGCTCGACGAGGGTGGGGCGGCGGCGTGCAGCTGGGCGGCGAGGGCGCGGCCGAGGTCGTGGCCGGAGCGCCAGGCGCTCTGCACGCGGGGCTTGCCGAAGGCGTCGCCGGCGAGGCCGACCCGGTCGGCGTCGAGGTGACAGGTGCCGTCGCGGCCGGGGGCGGCCGGCTTGGCGTACGTCCAGCGGTGCACGTGGGTCAGCTCGGCCGGCTCGGGCAGGCCGAGCAGGTCACGGACCGCGCCCTCGATCGCCGGGCCGGCGGCGGTGGGCTGCGCCAGGTGCCCGGCGGCGAACTCAGCGGTGGTGTGCGCCACCAGCACCGGGGCGGCGTCGCCGCGCCGGTCGCCGTCGTCGCAGACCAGCGCCAGCACCGGGTGGTCGTTGACGAAGGCGCCCCGGAAGTCGGGCCACCGTCGGGACGGAAAGCGCAGCACGGCGGCGAGGGTGGGCGACCAGCGCTGCTCCCCGGCGGCGCGGCTGGCCCCCTCCAGCGCCGGGTCGAGCAGCAGCGCCGCCTGCGGGCCGGGCATGCACAACGCCACGGCCGCGCAGCGTCGACCGTCCACCACCGGCCCGGGCTCGACCGTCATGACCAGCCGGTCCACCGTCACCGGCAGCTCCCGGGCCAACTCCTCGACCAGCGAGCGCAGGCCGCGGGGGGCGGCCCAACGCGTCGGACCGGGCACTTCCCGCCGGCCGTCCGGGCCGTACGCGACGAAGGTGTCGGTCCACTCCCGGACCAGCCCGGCCGCCTGCCACCGCCGCACCACCTCGACGAAGTCGGGGTCGTCCGCGGTGAAGTACGCGGCGCCGAGGTCCGCGGGCCGGCCGTCGAAGCGTTTGCTGGCCATCCGGCCGCCGGCCACCCGGCCGCGTTCGCGGATCTCCACCGGCACGCCGGCCCGGACCAGTTCGCTCGCGCACGCCACCCCGGCGATGCCGGCTCCCACCACGATCACACCCGAATCCACCCGGTGATCGTAGGTGCCGCGGGCCGGCGCGGCATGAAGGACCGACACCCGGGGTAGTGGTACACCTGTTCGAAGAAAGGGTGATCATCATGACGGACCGCAACCGGCAGCAGCCCGACCCGCAGGGCGCGATCAAGGACCCGGACGACTGGGTGACCGGCGAGGAGCCGCCGACCGCCGCCCAGGAGTCGTACCTGCACACGCTGGCCCGGGAGGCCGGCGAGGAGGTGCCGGACGACCTCACCAAGGCCGAGGCGTCCCGGCGGATCGACGAGCTCCAGGAGGAGACCGGCCGGGGCCGGTGACCTCTCACCGCGGGGGCAGGCGGTGCAGCTCGACGTCCTCGAGCCGCCCCGCCGCCACTCGCGCGGTCAGGAACGTCGCGTACGGCTGGGTCCGCCGGTCGGTCGGCGACCCGGGGTTGAGCAGCCGCAGCCCGCCCGGGGCGACGCTGTCCCAGGGGATGTGCGAGTGCCCGAAGACGAGCAGGTCGCGATCGCCGAAGGCGGCGGCGCAGCGCTCCTCGCGGCGGGTCTTCGGGCCGGTCTCGTGGACCACCGCCACCCGCAGGCCGTCGAGCTCCACCCGGGCGACCTCGGGCAGGCGGGCGCGCAGCTCCGGGCCGTCGTTGTTGCCGTACACCCCGACCAGCCGCCGGCTCCGGGCCTCGACGGCGTCCAGCAGCGCCACGTCGACCCAGTCCCCGGCGTGCAGCACCACGTCGGCGGCCTCGATCGCCGCCCAGACGGGCGCGGGCAGGTCCCGCGCCCGCTTCGGCACGTGGCTGTCGGCGATCATGGTCAGCCGCATGAGGTCATCCTGCCCCGTGGCGTCCGTAGCATGTGCGCTGTGGGCGACGTGATCGTGCGGCCGGTGGGCCCGCTGCTGCGGCAGTGGCGCCAGCGGCGCCGGCTGAGCCAGCTGGCCCTCGCGGTCGAGGCGGAGGTCTCCGCCCGGCACCTGAGTTTCGTCGAGACCGGGCGGTCCGCGCCGAGCCGGGAGATGGTGCTGCGGCTGGCGGAACACCTCGACGTGCCGCTGCGGGAACGCAACGAACTGCTGCTGGCCGCCGGCTACGCGCCGGTCTACCCGCACGCGACCCTCGACTCCCCGGAGCTCGGCCCGGTGCTGGACACGGTGCGACTGGTGTTGCGGGCGCACGAGCCGTACCCGGCGGTGGCGCTGGACCGGCACTGGAACCTGCTCGCCGCGAACGCGGCCCTGCCGCTGCTCACCGCAGGGGTGGCGGCACACCTGCTCCAGCCGCCGGTCAACGCGTTGCGGCTGTCGCTGCACCCGCAGGGGCTGGCCCCCCGGATCGTCAACCTGGCCCAGTGGCGGGCGCACCTGCTGGCCCGGCTACGCCGGCAGGCCGCGCTGACCGGCGACCCGGTCCTCACCGCCCTGCACGAGGAGCTGCGCGCCACCCCGGGCGGTGGGCCGGACACCAGCGGGGCGCCCGGCCCGGCGGACGTGGTGGTTCCGCTGCGGCTGCGCCACGACGGCGCCGAGCTGCGCCTGCTGAGCACGGTCTCCACCTTCGGCACCCCGCTGGACGTGACCGTCGAGGAGCTCTCGGTCGAGTCGTTCTTCCCGGCCGACGAGGCCACCGCCGGGCACCTGCGCCGCGCCGCGCGCTGAGCAACGGATCAGGCGCCCTGACCCTGGTTCTGCATCAGCCCGCCGTCCATGAAGTACGTCGAGCCGGTGACGTAGTCGGCGTCGTCGCTGGCCAGGAAGACGGCCAGCTTGGCGATCTCGGTCGGCTCGGCGGCCCGCTTCCACGGGATGGACTGCACCTGCTCGTGCAGGTAGTCCGGATTGTCGATGGCCTCCTGGTTGAACGGGGTGAGCACCATCCCGGGCCCGATGTTGTTGACGTTCATGTGCATCGGGGCGACCTCCAGGGCGAGGCTCTTGGCCAGCTCCAGCATCCCGCCCTTGCTCGAGTCGTAGTCCGCGCCGCCGGCCCGGGCCACCTCCTGGTGGATCGAGGTGATGTTGATGATCTTCCCCTGTCCGCCCTGGTCCCGACGGTGCCGGACGAACCGGCGGCAGCAGAAGAACATGCCGTACAGGTTGGTCCGGATGCACCGGTCCCAGGTCTCGGTGTCCAGGTCGGCCACCGGGATGCCGGAGGCGTCCACCCCGGCGTCGTTCATCAGGATGTCCAGCCGGTCGAACTCGGCCAGCGCCTCGTCGAACATCGCCTCCACCTGGTGCTCGACGCTGATGTCGCCCTGCACCACCACCGCCCGCTGGCCGGCCTTCTCGATCTCGGCCTTGGTGTGGTTGGCCCCGGCGTGGTCGTGCAGGTAGTGCACCACCACGTCGGCGCCCTCGCGGCCGAACTCGATCGCGGTGGCCTGCCCGATCCCGGAGTCCGAGCCGGTGATCAGCGCGGTCCGGCCCGTCAGTCGTCCGGTCATGAGCGTGCTCCCTCCTCGGTTCCCGTACCGGTCGGCACGGACTGGCGGCGGTGCTCGGCACGCGCCTGCGCCGCGGCCTCGGTGAGCCAGCCGGCGGCGTTGATCAGACCGATGTGCGAGAAGGCCTGCGGGAAGTTGCCCAACTGCTCCCCGGTGGCCTGGTCGATCTGCTCGGCGTAGAGCCCGAGGTCGTTGACCCGGGCGACGAGCTGCTCGAAGAGCCGGACCGCCCGGTCCTGCTCGCCCGCCTTGGCGAGGCAGCTGACCAGCCAGAACGAACAGATGACGAAGCCGGCCGGGTCGTCCTTCCAGCGGCGCAGCAGTCCGTCGCGGGAGAGTTCCCGCTCCACCACGTCCATGGTGGAGCGCATCCGCGGGTCGTCCGCCGGCAGGAAGCCGACCAGCGGCATGATCAGCACCGAGGCGTCCAGCTCGTCGGAGCCGAAGGCCCCGGTGAACGCGCCGAGCCGGTCGTTCCAGCCGTACGTGAGGACCGCCTCGCGCACCTCGTCCCGGGCCTGCGCCCAGCGGGCCAGGTCGGCCGGGTCACCGATCCGCGGCCCGAAGCGCACCGCCCGGTCCAGCGCCGTCCAGCACTGCACGTTGGACGAGACGTAGTGCCGCTCGGCGTCACGCGCCTCCCACATCCCGGCGTCCGGTCGTCGCCAGTCCCGCACCGCCTGGTCGGCCAGGCTGTGCAGCAGGTGGCGGACCTCCGGCGACATCGGGTCCAGGTAGTGCCGCATCAGCCAGGCCGCGTCGAGGATCTCGCCGAGCACGTCGTTCTGCCGCTGCTTCCACGCGTCGTTGCCGACGAAGACCGGGCGGCTGTCGCCGTACCCGGAGAGGTGGCTGAGATGGTGCTCGGTGAGATCCCGCTCGCCCTCCACGCCGTACATGATGGGCACCGGGTCGTCGGCGATCCGACCCATCGCCCGGGCCACCCAGCCGAACTGCCGATTGGCCTCGTCCGGGCAGGCGGCCCGCCAGAGTGCCTGGAGGGTCAGGCTGAAGTCGCGGACCCAGACGAACCGGTAGTCGTAGTTGCGGTCACCGCCGAGCTCCTCGGGCAGCGAGGTGGTGGCCGCCGCGACGATCGCGCCGCTGGGCTGGTACGTCATCCCCTGCACCACCATGGCGCTGCGCCGCACCTGGTCGCGGAACAGCCCCCCGTACTGGTCGCGGTGCAGGTCGGCCCAGGACCGCCAGCCGGCGACCGCGTCGGCCACCAGCTGTCGGGCGTCGGGCAGCACGGGGTCGTCGGCACCGTAGGTCGGGGCGTACCCCAGGGTGAAGCCGTAGCTCTCCCCCGCCCGGACGGTGAACCGGCCGGTGGCGGTGCCGTGTGCGCAGTCCAGCGGCACGTCGCCGCGCAGGCCGAGCCGGCACGCGCCGGCCGACGCGCTGATGATCCCGTCGGACTCAATCAGGTACGCGGTGACCCGCCCGTACTCGAACCGGGGCGCGTACTCGACCCGCACCGGCACCTCACCGGAGAGGCCCTCGACCAGCCGGCCCAGCACCCGCGGCGAGCGCAGGCCGATGTCGTGGCCCCGGGCGCCCGGCTCCAGGGCCAGCGCGTCGGTCACCGCCACCGCACCGCCGGGCGTGCTGAAGACGGTCCGCAGCACCAGCGTGTCGTCCAGGTAGGAGCGTTCGCTGGTGGCCGCGCGGTCGGGTCGGATCGTCCAGTGCCCCGCGCGGTCGTCGAGCAGCCGACCGAAGACCGACGGCCCGTCGAAGCGGGCCGGGCACCACCAGTTGACCGAACCGTTCCGGTCCACCAGCACCGCGCTGCGCCCGTCCGCCAGGAAGCCGTGATCGCTGATCCGTCCGCTGTCCACGTCGGGGCCTACCCGGGCCGGCGGACCGGCATTCCTCCCGGCCGCGGCGTTACCGCCGCACCTCGACGGGAACACCGGCCGCTGACGAAGGAGGATGCTCATGACCAGACCCTCGAGCCCGACCGCCAGCTGGCGTCCCGGGATGCCGGGTGGCGACAACCTCCCGTCCGGTCCGGCCGGTCGGCTGGCCACCCCGAGCGGGGACGGGCACGGCCCGGAGGCCGGTCCGCCGACCGTGACGATCGGGTCGTACCCGGACTACCCCTCCGCCCAGCGGGTGGTGGACTACCTCGCGGACAACCGGTTCCCGGTGGAGCACACCGCGATCGTGGGCACCAACCTCACCCTGGTGGAGACCGTGCTCGGCCGGTTGAGCACCGGGCGCGCGGCGCTGCTCGGCGCGGGTACCGGCGCCTGGTTCGGCCTCTTCATCGGCCTGTTGTTCGGCATCTTCACGGTCGGCAACTGGGTGGCGGTGATCCTGGTCGGGCTGGTGATCGGCGCGATCTGGGGTGCCGTCTTCGGCGCGGTGGCGCACGCCATGTCCGGTGGCCAGCGCGACTTCACCTCGGCGAGCTCACTGCGGGCCGGTCAGTACGCGGTGACCGTGGACGCGAACCTGGCCGATCAGGCCCGGGGGCTGCTGGGGCGGATGCACCTGACGCCCACCGGCGCGACGGCCCGCTGAGCCGTACCGGCCACGCCCCGGCGCACCGCGTGGGGGCGTGGCCGTGGTTCACCGGTGGTACGCCAGCTCGCCGGCCCGGATCGGCACGTCGACCCGGTTCTCCGGTGGCGCCAGCGGGCAGGCCCACCGGTCGTCGTACGCGCAGCTCGGGTTGTAGAGGTAGTTGGCGTCCAGCCGGACCCGGCCGCCCGGCAGCACGGTCAGGCCGCGCCCGTAGGTGCCCTTGACCGTGTCGGTGAGGTACCGGCCACCGCCGTAGCTCTGCGTGCCGCAGGTGCCGTCGCGCAGCGGCACGAACAGCCCACCCCCGTACGCCTCGATCCACCAGAGGGTGAGCGGGCCCCACGGCGTCTGGGCGACCGCCACCCGCCGGTAGTCGACCACGCCGTCGGGGCCGCCGGTGTCGATGCTCTCGGTGCCCGAGGCGGGCCGCAGCGGCGCCTCCACCACGGCCTCCGGGTTCGGCGGGAACCAGCCCAGCCCGGTGAAGGCGGCCCGGTCGGCGGCTGGCACGGGGCTCTGCGGGTGCCCGGCGAACAGCTCGTCGCGGGCGGCGCGGAACCCGGCCAGGTCGAGCTCGGAGAGGTAGAGCCGGGCCACCTGTTCCCGCCAGTCGAGCAGTTCGAGATCGTCCACCCACCGAGCCTAGCCAGCGGTGGGGGCGTCCGGTCGGTCGTCGGTGGCGAGCCGGGCATGCAGGTGCTCGTCGTAGCGGCGGTCGTCGCCGTACCGGTGGGACTCGCGCAGGAGGCCCTCCAGGCGGTAGCCGGCCCGTTCGGCGACCCGGCAGGAGGCGGCGTTCGGCACCGCGTGGCAGAGCTCGATGCGGTGCAGCCCCAGCGTGGCGAAGGCCCAGTCGGTCAGCGCGGTGACCGCCCGCAGCGCCACCCCACGACCCCGGGCGGCGGCCACCGTCCAGTAGCCGATCGAGGCGTTGCCGTCGTGGATCTGGTGCAGCGAGACGGCCCCGAGCAGCGCGCCGTCGGCCGGGTGGGTCACCGCCAGGGAGATCCGGTCACCGCTGCCGTGGTCGCCGCGCCAGCGGATCCAGGCGGCCGCCGTGGCCAGGTCGGTGACGCGCTGCGGGTTCCACCGGGCGATCGCCGGGTCGGGCAACGCGGCCAGCACGGCCGGCGCGTCGGTGGGGTGCCAGGGGCGCAGCAGCAGGCCGGGGGCGGTGAGGGTGACGTCTTCCACGGCCGGAGTGTGGCACGTGCGGGCCGCCGCGACCGCCCCGGGCCGGCTTTCCTTCAAATCGCAACGTCCTGCCCACCGCAGGCCCAACTGCTCCTTGCCGGTGCCGCTGCGAAGCACTTGTTTAAATTTTAAGAAGTGCTACTGTGGGCACCATGACGGAGAGCCTGGACCGGGAGCGGATGGCCTGCTGGCGCGCCTACATCGAGTCGAGCCAGCGGCTGTTCACCCGGCTGGAGGACGACCTGCGCGGGGACAGCGAGCTCAGCTTCGCCGACTACCACGTGCTGGTCCTGCTCTCCGAGGCGCCCGGGCAGCGACTCCGGATGGGTGAGCTGGCCGACCGGCTCGTCTTCTCCCCCAGCCGACTGACCTACCAGGTGACGTCCATGCAACGACGCGGCCTGGTCGCCAAGGAGTCCTGCCCGCAGGACCGCCGGGGCAGCGAGGCGGTGCTCACCGCCGCCGGGCTGCTGACCCTGCGCGAGGCCGCGCCGCCCCACCTGGCCTCGGTACGCCGCAACCTGATCGACGACCTCGACGACGCCGAGGTCGCCTGCCTCACCCGGGTCTTCGAGCGGCTCGGCCGGCGATTGGGCGCCGACCGCGACGCGTCGTCCACCCACAGCGACAGCTAAGGAGCCCGAGATGCCCGCCATCACCGTCGACGACGTCCTCGTCCTGCCCCGCCTGCCCCGGCTCGACGAGAGCACCAGCTACCGCCCGGTGCGTCGCATGATCACCGCGCCGAGCGGCTACGAGGGCGAGGGCTTCCCGGTCCGCAGGGCCTTCGCCGGGGTGCCGATGACCGAGCTGGACCCGTTCATCCACCTGGACCAGATGGGCGAGGTCGACTACGCCCCGGGCGAGCCGAAGGGCACCCCGTGGCACCCGCACCGCGGCTTCGAGACGGTGACCTACATGATCGACGGGATCATGGACCACCAGGACTCGCAGGGCGGCGGCGGCACCATCACCGACGGCGACACGCAGTGGATGACGGCCGGCAGCGGCCTGCTGCACATCGAGGCGCCGCCGGAGCACCTGGTGATGAGCGGCGGCCTCTTCCACGGCCTCCAGCTCTGGGTCAACCTGCCCCGGGTGGCCAAGATGATGCCCCCGCGCTACCAGGACATCCGCGGTCGGGAGTCGGCGCTGGTCACCACGGCCGACGGCGGCGCGCTGATCCGGGTCATCGCCGGCGAGGTCGCCGGACACCAGGGCCCGGGGTCGACCCACACCCCGATCACCATCGCCCACGTGACGCTGCAGCCGGGCGCCGAGCTGAACCTGCCCTGGCGGCCGGACTTCAACGCGCTGGTCTACGTGCTGGGCGGCCGGGGCACGGTCGGCACCGACGCGCGGCCGTTCCACACCGGGCAGCTGGCCGTGCACGGTCCGGGCGACGCGCTGCGGGTGACCGCCGACGCGAAGCAGGACGCCAACACCCCGGCGATGGACCTCTACATCATGGGCGGCCAGCCGATCCGGGAGCCGGTGGCGCACTACGGGCCGTTCGTGATGAACACCCGCGCCGAGCTCGTCCAGGCCTTCGAGGACTTCCAGGCCGGAAAGCTCGGGGTGGTGCCGGCCGAGCGTCTGCCGCACACCGGCGGCCAGGGCGAGCGCCCCTGACCCGACCGGACCGACGGGCGCCCCGCGACCGCGGGGCGCCCGTCGCGCCTAGGAGACCGCGAAGATCCCGGCGACGCCCAGAATGACCATGAGCAACACCGCCAGGACCGCGCCCCGTTCGCTCTCGACCGCCTGCGGGCGGTACTCGGACAGGGAGTTCCTGGTCTCGGCGGGCATGCTGTGGCCTCCTCGGTGTTCGCGTCTGGGTGTGTGCGGTGGCCCTCACCGGGCCTCGCCGGCGACGACCGACGTGCGGACCCGGGGTGGGGGACCTACCGTGAGGACGTTGTCGAGCGACCTCGGGGGGCTGAAACGTGGCGATGCAGGACTGGTTCCTGACCGCTGAGGAACGCGCCAACCCGGTCTCGGAATTACCCGTCTGGACGACCGGAAACCTCGCTGAGCCGATGATTCACGGTGCCGCGTACTTCGACCGCCTGGTCACCGAGGTCGAGGCGCTCGGGTCGGGCGACCACCTCTTCTTCACCGACTGGCGGGGCGACCCGGACGAACGGTTGCGCCCCGACGGGCCCACCGTGGTGCAGCTCTTCGCCCAGGCCGCCCAGCGCGGCGTGGTCGTCAAGGGGCTGCTCTGGCGCTCCCACCTCGACGCGCTGTCGTACAGCGAGGCGGAGAACCGCAGCCTCAGCGAGGCGGTCTGCGCAGCCGGCGGCGAGGTCCTGCTCGACCAGCGGGTACGCCGGGGCGGCTCGCACCACCAGAAGCTGGTGGTGCTGCGGCACCCGGGCGCGCCGGAGCGCGACATCGCCTTCGCCGGCGGGATCGACCTGTGCCACAGCCGCCGCGACGACGCCGAGCACCGGGGCGACCCGCAGGCGGTCGTCATGTCGCCGAGATACGGCCCGCACCCGCCCTGGCACGACGTGCAGCTCGCGCTGCGGGGGCCGGTGGTGGGCGCGCTGGACACCACCTTCCGGGAGCGCTGGACCGACCCGATGCCGCTGGACTCGGAGAACCCGCTGGCGTACCTACGGGACCGGCTGCGCAAGGCGGACCTCAGCCCGGACCCGTTGCCCGCCCAGCCCGCCGATCCGCCGCCCTGTGGCCCGCACCACATCCAGGTGCTACGGACCTACCCCGCGGTACGCCCGCGCTACTCCTTCGCCCCGGACGGCGAGCGCACCGTGGCGCGTGGCTACACCAAGGCGGTGCGCCGGGCCCGCCGGCTGATCTACCTGGAGGACCAGTACCTCTGGTCGACCGAGGTGGCCGAGCTCTTCGCCGACGCGTTGCGCCAGCAGCCCGACCTGCACCTGGTGGCGGTGGTTCCCCGGCACCCGGACGTCGACGGCCGGCTGGCGCTGCCGCCGAACATGGTCGGCCGGGAGCAGGCGCTGTCGCTGTGCCAGAAGACGGCCCCGGAGCGGGTGCACGTCTTCGACGTCGAGAACCGGGCGGGCGAGCCGGTCTACGTGCACGCCAAGGTCTGCGTGGTCGACGACGTCTGGTCGAGCGTCGGCAGCGACAACTTCAACCGCCGGTCCTGGACGCACGACAGCGAGTTGTCCTGCGCGGTGCTCGACGAGACCCGCGACGAGCGGGAGCCCGCCGACCCGGCGGGTCAGGGCGACGGCGCCCGGGTCTTCGCCCGGGAGCTGCGGCTGCGGCTCTGGCGCGAGCACCTGGACCGCGACCCGGACGGCGGGGAGGACGACGACCTGCTCGACCCCGCGGCGGCGGTACGGGCGATCACCGCGTCGGCCGACGCGCTCCAGCGCTGGCACGACTCGGGCCGGCAGGGTCCCCGCCCGCCGGGACGGCTGCGCCCGCACCGGCCGGAGCGGCTGGCCTGGCGCACCCGGCTCTGGGCGCTGCCGGCGTACCGGCTGGTCTACGACCCGGACGGCAGGCCGCTGCGGGCCCGGCGCGAGGGCACCTGGTGAACCGGCCGTTCGGTGCCGGACCGGAGGGCCGGCGTCGGGTACGGGCTGAGGCCGCCCGGGTACGCGAACGCCGTGCGCGGTGAGTAGAAGCCCCAGGCGATCAGCAGCGGGTTCTCCGGGCGCAGCGCGTAGATCGGGTGGGCGGGGTCCAGGAACTCCACCGACTCGATCTCGAACGGCGTGACCGGCTCGGAGACGAACGGGTAGACCGCACTGTGCAGTTGCCCGTCGCGCATGGTCAGGTAGCGGTTGTGGCCGGCGCGTACCTGGTGGCCGGTCTCCCCGATCCGGGCCCGGGCCCGGATCAGCGGCACCCCGTCGGCCTCGGTCTCGGCGACCAGCAGGTCGCCCTGCACGTCGATGGTGGTCCGGCCGGCCACGGCGGGAGCGCCGCGGGCAAGGGCGTACGCCCGCACCCGGGGGCTGGAGTTCACGTAGTGCGTCCACCAGCCGCCCGGGGTCACCCCGTCGGGGGCGTCCACGCCGCTGAGCGCCACCCCCAGATAGGTCAGCGTGTAGGCGCCGAAGCCGGAGGTCTGGGCGGCGTCCTCGACCACGTACTGGTTCATGAAGACCAGCCGGTCCGGCCGGGGTGACAGCCCGGCCGGGACGAGTGCGGCGACCGCGTCGGGATCCGCCGGCAGCCAGCTGAAGTGCAGGGTGCGGCTGTCGACGACGAGCTGCGGATCCGCGGGATTGAGCACGGCGCCTCCGTACCAGGGGATGTTCACCCGCGACGTTACGACCGGTCCCATCGACGGGACAACGACGGAAAGCCGACACTGGGCGCCCACTGTCGGATGTCACCTTGACCGCTCGACCGGCGACCGGACCCGGACGGCTCGACGGGGGTGGATGGATGGTGCGCGCGGTCGGCCGGTCGGCCCCGGTAAGCGTGATCACAAGGCCGATAAGTTATGCCCGTTACAGTGCTTTCCTGCCTGTAAATAACTTAAGTACATCAGCCTTTCGGCTAGATTTTGCTGCGACGATCAGGTTAAGGTGAGTCCCGAACGGCCCATCTGAAGCTAAACCAAAGCGTCACGTCTTTTTGCCCGCGGACGAGGTGCAGGGAGGACCACCAATGACCGCGTCAACCATCAGCGAGCAGGCGACCACAGTGCCGTCCACCACGGAGAAGCTGGACCCGCGCGCGCTCACCGACAGCGCCGCGGACCTCCTCAACGCGATGGCCGCGCTGCCCGCCAACCACCCCTCCCGCGCCGCCCTGCGGGACAAGGCCATCGAGGCCTGGCTGCCGCTGGCCAACCACCTGGCCCACCGCTACAGCGGCCGCGGCGAGCCCACCGACGACCTGGCCCAGACCGCCGCCGTCGGCCTGATCAAGGCGATCGACAAGTTCGACCCGACCCGCGGCGTCGACTTCGCCGGCTACGCCATCCCGACCATCATCGGTGAGCTCAAGCGGCACTTCCGGGACCGCACCTGGGACATCCGGGTGCCCCGCCGCCTCCAGGAGCTGCGGCTGGCCATCTCCGACGCCAACAGCTCGCTGCTGCAGACCCTCGGCCGCTCGCCGACGGTCGCCGACATCGCCGCGCACCTCAAGCTCACCGAGGAAGAGGTCCTGGAGGGCCTGGAGGGCGCCCGCGCCTACAACGCGGTGTCGCTGTCCACCCCGACCGGCGACGGCGACCGCGCCACCGAGCTGGGCGACATGCTCGGCGGCGAGGACAACGAGTTCGAGCTGGCCGAGCTGCGGGTCGCCCTCGGCCCGGCGCTGGCCACCCTCGACGAGCGCGAGCAGAAGATCCTCACGCTGCGCTTCTACGGCAACCTGACCCAGTCGCAGATCGCCGAGCAGATCGGCGTCTCGCAGATGCACGTGTCCCGGCTGCTCGCCCGGGCGCTGACGAAGCTGCGGGGTCAGCTCGACGGTACGTACTAGGGGGGTCGACGGTGGCCGGGTCGGCGGACCCGGTCACCGTCGCGTTCCTCAGGGCCCGGTCGGCGGTTCGCCGGCCGGGCCTCTCCGTACGCCCCCGTCGCGGCTCAGCACCAACAGCTCGAGAGGTACGCCGACGGGGCCCGGCGCGCGCCGGGCCCCGTCGGATCGACCGTCAGCGGGCGGCGGGCTCCCGCCACATCGGGTAGAACGGCGTGCCGTCGGGCAGCCGGAAGGGCTCCCGGACCTGGTAGCCGTGCCGGGCGTACAGGTCGCGGCTGCGCTCGCTGCTCGCCTCCAGATAGCCCGGCACCCCCTCGGCGTCCAGCGTCGCGTGGTGGTGTCGCAGCAACGCCGTGCCGATGCCCCGACCCTGGCACCCCGGGGCGATCGCCAGGAAGGCCAGGTGGTGATGGGCGTCGTGCGGGTGGCTGGCCTCGAAGAGCTCGTCGAGGTGCTGGAACCTCGGCGTCCACTCCCCGCAGGACGCCGCGACCCGGGCGTCGTAGTCGGCCGGCGGCGGAGCCGGTTCGCCGACCTGCGGGAGCCAGACCGCCACCCCGGACCGGTCCGCGGTGGCCTGGACCAGGCCGTGGCGCATGGCGTGGTCGATCAGGATCTCGAAGTTGTCGGCCAGCACCGCCTCCCGCTTGGCGTCGTCGGGAACGAGCCACCGGGTCACCGCCAGCGGTTCGAAGGCGGCGGCGATCAGCTCGGCGACGGGGCGGGTCTCGTCCGCGCCGAGCCGCTCGATCGGTACCTCGGTCACCGGCGCGCCTCCACCGGATCGGCGACCGAACCGACGCCGGCCGCCGCGCTCTCCGCGCCCAGCCCGATCCGGGCGTACACGCCCGGACGGCTGCTGCGCAGCGCCAGTGCCCAGAGGGCGCCGAGCACCGCGGCGACCGGGTAGACCGCCGGGATGATCCAGCGCAGCGGCGAATCCGGGGCCACGCCGAGGAGGGTGGCGAAGTTGGCCACCGCCACCACCACGATGACGGTCAACGCGATGGCCGCGAGGCCCGGGGCGATCGCCCGACGCCAGAGGGTCTCCGCCGCGCCGGTGCGGGCGAAGAACACGATCACCGCGACCGAGGTGGCGGCGATCAGCAGCAGGACGCCGAAGCCGCCCCCGGTGCCGCCCCAGAAGAAGAGCTGCACCAGCGGGTCCCAGCCGGCCACCGCGTAGAGGACGATCACCGTGAGGCCGAGCAGGCTCTGCGCCAGCGACGCGACGCGCGGCGCGCCGGTGCGCGGCGAGGTCTGCCCGAACACCGCCGGCAGCACCCGCTCGCGGCCGAGGGCGAAGGCGTACCGGGCGGTGGTGTTGTGGAACGAGATCATCGCGGCCAGCAACGAGGTGAGGAAGAGCGCCTGGCCGATGGTGACGGCGGTGTCGCCGAGGTGCTCGCCGGCCAGCCCGAAGATGAGCCCGGTGCTCTGCTCGCGGGACGCGTCGACGATCTTGTCCGGCCCGGTGGCCACCGTCATCGACCAGGACGAGAAGGCGTACAGGGCGGCGATGATGGCGACCGAGAGGTAGGTGGCCACGGGCACGGTCCGCTTCGGGTCCTTGCTCTCCTCGCTGAAGACCACGGCGGACTCGAAGCCGGTGAAGCCGGTGGCCGCCAGCACCAGGATGGCGCCGACACCCGGCACGAAGAGGTTGTCCGGCGACAGGGTGCTGAAGCTGACCGAAGCGCCGGCCGGGTGGGTCACCTGCGCCAGGTCGAAGACGAGGATCACCGCGATCTCGGCGATCAGCAGCACGGCGAGCACCAGGCCGTTGATGTCCACCCGGAGCACGCCGAGCGCGGCGACCAGCGCCCAGGCGACCAGGGCGACCACCCACCACGCCGGGCTGCCGCCGAAGAGCTGGGTCAGCACGGGCTCGGCGGCGGCGCCGATCGCGCCGTAGAGCCCCACCTGGAGCGCGTTGTAGGCGATCAGCGCCACCCAGGCCGCGGCGACACCGGCCGGGCGGCCCAGTCCGCGCGCGATGTACGCGTAGAAGGCGCCCGCGTTGGCGACCCGCCGGGCCATCGCGACGTAGCCGACCGAGAAGAGCGCGAGCACCGCCGCGATCACGAGGAAGGCCAGCGGGATGCCGGTGACGCCGGTGACCGCGTAGCCGGTGGTGACCACGCCGGCGACCACGGTCAGCGGCGCGGCGGCGGAGAGGACGAAGAAGATGACGGAGGGGATACCGAGCCGGCCACGGGCCAGGGCGTCGGAGACGTTGCTGGGTCGTTCCAGCGTCGTTGTCGGGGGCATGGGGGCTACTCCGGTTCGAGGGGAGGGGTGGGGGGTGGCGCCGGGGGTCAGGGGGCGCCGCGCAGCACCGCCGCGCCCACGGCGGCCTCGGTGTGCGCGACGAGTTCCTTCAGTGGGGCGGGTAGTGACTGGATCAGCGCGCCGAGGCGGTGGTGGGCGCGGGGGCCGGCGCTCCACAGCACCTCGCGGGTCAGCCCCGCGGCGGCGACCAGTCCGAGCAGGGCGCCGTCCGCCACGGACGGCGGGTCCGCCCGTTCCAGCAGGGCCTGCAGCCGGGTGGACGGCCAGGCGACGGCGTTGAGGTCGATCGGGACGTAGCTGACCGAGGTGCGCAGCAGGCGGCGGTTCTCCTGGCGGCGCAGCACGCCGGCACGGGCCAGCCGCTCCCCCACCGACATGGTCGCGCTCTGGGCCAGGAAGCTCAGCCAGGTCCGGACGGCCTGGTGCTGGGACTCGCCGATCAGTTGGTCGAGCACGGTGTGGGAGAGCGCGTCGGCGGGCGGCCGGCGGTCGACGACGGTGAGGAGTCCGTTGGACACAGTGATCTGTCCGAACAGGACGAGTTCGCCGAGGAGGGCGCCGGCCAGGCCGAGACCGGTGGCGCTGGGGTGGAGCTTCGCCTTGCCCCGGCTGTCGTTGTGGGCTATCAGGAAGAACTCGTCGGCGATGAGCAAACGAGCCTCCAACGCAATGTGTCCACTAGTGATCGACGCCGGGTGACAGGATGCCCGCGCCGTCCGCTCAATGCAACTCCCACTTTTCGCAGTTGCACTCCGTGCTCACGCGACCTGGGGATCTTGCCGTGACAGACTCGGAGGGTGACCACCAGCCCTACCGTTCGGCGCCGTCGTATCGCCCGGGAACTCCGCCAGCTGCGCGAAGGCGCAGGGATGACGCTCGATGTCGCGGCTCGCCAGCTCGACATGTCCAAGAGCAACCTGTCCCGGATCGAGAACGCCCAGATCGGTATCCGCCCCCGGGACGTCCGCGCGGCGCTCGCCCTCTACCAGGTGACCGGAGCGGACGCCGAGGCACTCATCGAGATAGCCCGCGACGCCCGGCAGCGCGGATGGTGGCAGAGCTACAGCGACGTGCTGCCGGAGTGGTTCGAGTTCTACGTCGGGCTGGAGGCGGAGGCGACCACGCTGCGCACGTACGAGGCGGAGGCGGTGCCCGGCCTGCTGCAGACCGAGGCGTACGCCCGGGAGGTCTTCCGCCGTACCGCCGGCGAGGACGGCCTCGAGCGCAAGGTGGCCGCCCGGCTGCGTCGGCAGGAGGTGCTGCGGCGGGAGTCGCCGGTGAAGCTGTCGGTGGTGCTCAACGAGGCGGTGCTGTGCCGTCCGGTCGGCGGGCCGGCGGCGATGGCCGGGCAACTGCGCCACCTGACCGACATAGCCCACTCACCGAACGTGACTGTCCAGGTACTTCCCTTCGCGACCGGCGGGCACCCCGCGATGAGCGCGCCGTACGTCATCCTCGGCTTCGCCGACGCGGCCGACTATCCAGTGGTCTACCTGGACAATCTCACGATGGGCCTGGCTCTGGAGGAGGCCGGGCAGGTTCGCGGGTATAGCCTGGTGCACGAGGAGCTGTGCCGCACGGCACTGGATCCGGCGGGCTCCGTGGCCCGCCTGGAGGAGGCTGCTCGTCACTTTGCGTGACCCAGTTTCGGCACGCCACAAGGGACATGAGGTACGCGTATGACCGCGCTCGACCTGTCCGGGGCGCGCTGGCGCACCAGCACCCGGAGCATCGGCAACGGCAACTGCGTGGAGGTGGCCACCGTCCCCGGCGGTGTCGCGGTGCGCGACAGCAAGGACCGGCCCGGCCCGGTTCTGGTCTACCACCCCGCCGCGTGGACGTCCTTCGTCGCCGGCGTCGACACCGTACGCCCCCGCTGACCGGCGGGCCGCCGACCGCCGTGCTCTCCGACGTACCCCTCGACCTGCCGGTCCGGCCCGTGCTGCCGGCGGTGTCCCGGGCGCTGGCCGCCGCGGGCGCCGCCGTCCTGGTGGCGCCGCCCGGCACCGGCAAGACCACCCTCGCTCCCCTCGCCGTGGCCGACGACGTCGAGGGTCGGGTGCTGGTCGCGCAGCCCCGCCGGGTGGCCGCCCGCGCGGCGGCCCGGCGGATGGCCGCCCTGCTCGGCGAGCGGGTCGGCGACCGGGTCGGGTACGCCGTGCGCGGGGAGCGCCGGGTCGGTCCGGGCACCCGGATCGAGGTGGTCACCACCGGCCTGCTGGTCCGCCGGCTCCAGCACGACCCCGAGCTGCCCGGCGTCGGGGCGGTACTGCTCGACGAGTGCCACGAGCGGCAGCTCGACGCCGACCTGGCGCTCGCCTTCGCGGTGGAGGCCCGCGCCGCCCTGCGTCCGGACCTGCGGCTGCTGGCCATGTCCGCGACGCCGGAGGCGGACCGGTTCGCCGCGCTGCTCGGCGGCGGGGAGGGCCCTGCCCCGATCGTCCGGGCCGAGGCCGCGCTGCACCCGGTCACCCGGGTCTGGACGCCGCCGTCCCGGCCGGTCGCGCCGCCGGGTGCCGGTCGGGTCGACCCGGCCCTGCTGGACCACGTGGCGGCCACCGTCCGCCGGGCGCTGCACGAGCAGGACGGGGACCTGCTGGTCTTCCTGCCCGGCGCCGGTGAGATCGGCGCCGTCGCCCGCCGGCTGGGCGACCTGGCCGACCGGGTGGCCGTCCTGCCGCTGCACGGGCGGCTTCCCGCCGCCGCGCAGGACGCCGCGCTGCGCCCCGCCGACCGCCGCCGGGTGGTGCTCGCCACCGCCGTGGCCGAGAGCAGCCTGACCGTGCCCGGGGTCCGGGTGGTGGTGGACGCCGGGCTGAGCCGGGTCGCCCGCACCGACCTGTCCCGGGGGCTGGGCGCCCTGGTCACCGTCGGAGTGTCCCGGGCCGGGGCGACCCAGCGGGCCGGCCGGGCCGGCCGGGAGGCCCCGGGGTACGTCTACCGGTGCTGGTCGGAGGCGACCCACGAACGGCTCGCCGCGCAGCCGGAGCCGGAGATCGCCACCGCCGACCTGACCGGCTTCGCGCTGGACCTGGCCGCCTGGGGCAGCCCCGATGGCGCCGGGCTGGCCCTGCCCGACCCGCCGCCCCCGGCGGCGCTGACGGTGGCCCGGGAGACCCTGACGGTCCTCGGGGCGGTGGACGGCGACGGCCGGATCACCGCCCGGGGCCGGGCGATCGCCGCGGCGGGCGCGCATCCCCGGCTGGGGCGGGCGCTGCTCGACGGCGCCGGCCGGGTCGGCGTGGACCGGGCGGCCGAGCTGGTCGCGCTGCTCGCCGAGGAGGGGCTGACCGGCCGGGACGACGACCTGGTCGCCGGCTGGCGCCGGTTGCGGGCGGAGACGGACCCGGGCGCGACCGCCCGCTGGCGGGCCGAGGTACGCCGGCTGCGCGCCGCCCTGCCGGACCGCTCCCGGCCGACCGGTGGCCACCTCCCCGACGACCTGGCCGCCGGGCTGCTCGTCGGCCTGGCGTACCCGGAGCGGCTGGCCCGGGTGCGCCGGGCCGGTGGGACGTCGTACCTGATGGCCGGCGGGACCGCGGCGGAGCTGGCGCCCGGGTCGGGCCTGACGGGCGTCGACTGGCTCGCGGTCGCCGTGGCGGACCGCTCCCCCGGCGCGCCGACCGCCCGGATCCGGCTCGCCGCCGCGCTGGACGAGGCGACCGCCCGGGAGGCCGGCGGCCCGCTGCGGCGCGAGGAGCGGGAGGTCGGCTGGGCCGACGGCGACGTGGTGGCGCGCGAGGTGGTGCGGCTCGGCGCGATCGAGCTGGTCACCCGGCCACTGGCCCGGCCGGGACGCGAGCTGCTGGCCGCCGCGCTGCGCGAGGGTCTGCGCCGGGAAGGGCTGGCGCTGCTCAACTGGACGCCGGCAGCGCGGGCGCTGCGCGCCCGGCTGGCATTCTGCCGGCACGCGCTGGGCGGGGACTGGCCGGAGGTGACCGACGAGGCGCTGCTCGCCGCCGCCGACGAGTGGCTGGGCCCGGAGCTGGCCGCCGGCCGCCGTCGGGCAGATCTGGCCCGGGTGGACGTGGCGGGCGCGCTGCGCCGGCTGCTGCCCTGGCGGGAGGCGGCCCGGCTGGACGAGCTGGCCCCGGAACGGATCGAGGTGCCCAGCGGCTCGAAGGTCCGGGTGGACTACACCGACCCGACGGCCCCGGTGCTGGCGGTGAAGCTCCAGGAGACGTTCGGCTGGCGGGACGCGCCCCGGATCGCCGACGGGCGGGTGCCGGTGCTGCTGCACCTGCTCTCCCCGGCCGGCCGGCCGGTGGCGGTCACCGCCGACCTCGCGTCGTTCTGGCGCACCGGGTACCCGCAGGTCCGCGCGGAGCTGCGCGGGCGCTACCCGCGCCACCCGTGGCCGGAGGACCCGACCACGGCGGCGCCGACCCGGCACACCACGCACCGGCGGCGCTGACTACTCCTCGACGATGTCGGCGATCACCACGGTGACGTTGTCCGGCCCGCCGGCGCGCAGCGCCAGATCGATCAGCCGGCGGGCGCACTGCTCCGCGTCCGCGGTCTCGCCGAGGACCTCGGCGAGGGTGTCCGCGCGGACCACGTTGGAGAGGCCGTCGCTGCAGAGCAGCCAGCGGTCACCGGCCCAGGGCGGCATCGTCGCGTACGTCGGGGAGACCTCCTCGCCCTGGAGGGCCTGGGTCACCACCGCCCGCCGGGGGTGGCTGGCCGCCTCTTCGGGGCTGATCACCCCCTGGTCGACGAGCATCTGGACGAAGGTGTCATCCCGGGTGATCTGCTTGAGCGTGCCCTCGCGGAACAGGTAGGCGCGGGAGTCCCCGATGTGCGCCAGGGCCAGGCAGGTCCCCGTCCGGGCGAAGAGCAGGGCGGTCAGCGTGGTGCCCATGCCCTGCCGTTCCGCGTCCTCGACGACCGCCTGGCGGATCCGCGCGGTGGCGAGTTCGATGCCGCTCTGCAGCGCGGCCACCAACGAGTCCTCGGGGGTCGCCAGGTCGAGGGGGGCGAACGCGTCGATGGCGATCCGGCTGGCCAGGTCGCCGGCCGCCATCCCGCCCATGCCGTCGGCGACGGCGACGAGCCAGGCACCGGCGTGCAGGGCGTCCTGGTTTCCGCTGCGGATCAGCCCACGGTCGCTCGCCCCGACGGAACGAAGCTTCAGGGTCATGGGAGGCAGCCTGCCAGGCGAAGGGCGCTGTTGTCTCTAGGAGATCAGGACGACGCCGCATGGCGCGGCGAATCTCACTGTGGTTTCCCTGCTGGGGAGGCTTTTCCGGCCGGCCCGCGGAAGGTCATCCAGCCCGATCGATTGACACGGCGGAGATGCGCTGGAAACATCGAGCTGATATTGGGAGCGCTCCCAGAGGTCTCCCGGCACCCCACCGCTCCCCCACCCGGAAAGGAATCCCCGTGATCCTGATCCGACGCCGCCGCCGCCACCTCGCGGTGCTGGCAGCGACGACCCTGGTGCTCACCGGCGCCAGCGCCGGCACCGCTCACGCCGAGGTCCCACCCGACGCCCCCGAACAGATCAGCAACGGCGACTTCAGCGCCGGCGTCGCCCCCTGGTTCTCCTACGGCACCGGCGCGCTCGACGCCGGTGACGGCCGGCTCTGCACCACCGTCGCGGGCGGGCTGGCCAACCCGTGGGACGCCGGCATCGGCCACGACGGGGTACACCTCAACGCCGGCGCCGAGTACGTCCTCGGCTTCGACGTCTCCGCCACCCCGGGCGCCGCCGTCAAGGCCGTCCTCCAGCTCGGCAGCGCCCCCTACACGACGTACGCCAGCGTCGAGACCACCGCCGGCACCGAGCCGAAGCGGGTCACCCAGACCTTCACCGTGCCGGCCGCCAACGACAACGCCCAACTGGTCTTCCAGGTCGGCGGCGCCACCGCCGAGCAGCGCCTCTGCCTGGACAACGTCTCCCTGCGCGGCGGCGAGGCCGCCCCGCCGTACCAGCCCGACACCGGCCCCCGGGTGCGGGTCAACCAGGTCGGCTACCTGCCCGGCGGCCCGAAGAACGCCACCGTGGTGACCGGGGCGACCGACCCGCTGCCCTGGCAGCTCCGCTCCGCCGCCGGCGCGGTGGTGGCCAGCGGCGAGAGCACCCCGCGCGGGGTGGACGCGGCCTCCGGCCAGCCCGTGCAGACCATCGACTTCTCCGCGTACCGGACGCCGGGCACCGGCTACACGCTGGTAGCCGACGGCGAGACCAGCCACCCGTTCGACATCTCCGGCGCCCTGTACGACCGGCTGCGCGCCGACTCGCTCCAGTTCTTCTACGCCCAGCGCAGCGGCACCCCGATCGACGGCGACCTGATCGGCGCCGGGTACGCCCGCCCCGCCGGCCACCTCGGCGTGGAGCCCAACCAGGGCGACACGAGCGTCGGATGCCAGCCCGGCGTCTGCGACTACTCGCTCGACGTGCGCGGCGGCTGGTACGACGCCGGCGACCACGGCAAGTACGTGGTCAACGGCGGGATCGCCGCCTACCAGCTGCTGAACACCTTCGAGCGGACCAAGACCGCGGAGACCGCCGACGGTGGCACCGTCCTGGGCGACGCCACCCTCCGGGTGCCCGAGCGCGGCAACACGGTCCCCGACGTGCTCGACGAGGCCCGCTGGGAGATCGAGTTCCTGCTCCGCATGCAGGTGCCCGCCGGCGAGCCGCTCGCCGGGATGGCCCACCACAAGATCCACGACCGGGCGTGGACCGGGCTGCCGCTCGCCCCGCAGGACGACCCGCAGCCGCGCGAGCTGCACCCGCCGTCCACCGCGGCCACCCTCAACCTGGCCGCCGTCGCCGCCCAGTGCGCCCGCCTCTTCGCCCCGTACGACGCGGCGTTCGCGGCCCACTGCGGCACCGCCGCCAAGACCGCGTACGCGGCGGCGAAGGCCCACCCGGCGCGCTACGCCAGCGTCACCGACGGCACCGGCGGCGGCGCGTACGAGGACGACAACGTCACCGACGAGTTCTACTGGGCGGCGGTGGAGCTCTACCTGACCACCGGGAAGAAGACCTACCTGGACGACGTGACCGCCTCGCCGCACCACACCGGCGACGTGTTCACGCCGGGTGGGGCGTTCGGCTGGCAGAGCGTCGCCGCGCTCGGCCGGCTCGACCTGGCCACCGTGCCGAACGGACTACCCTCCGCCGACCGGGTCCGGGTCCGCGCCTCGGTGACCGCCGCCGCCGACGGGTACCTCGCCGCGCTGCGCGCCCAGGCGTACGGACTGCCGCTGCCCGGTGACGCCGCCGCCTACGTCTGGGGCAGCAACAGCAACGTGGTGAACAACGCGGTGGTGCTGGGCACCGCCTTCGACCTGACCCGGGACGCGAAGTACCGGGACGGGGCCGTCCAGGCGGCGGACTACCTGTTCGGCCGCAACGCGCTCAACATCTCGTACGTGACGGGCTGGGGCGAGCACTCGGCGCAGAACCAGCACAGCCGGATCTTCGGCCACCAGCTGAACCCGGACCTGCCGCACCCGCCGGCCGGCTCGCTCGCCGGGGGCCCCAACGCCGGCATCCAGGACCCGTACGCCGCGCAGCTGCTGGCCGGCTGCCAGCCGATGTTCTGCTACGTGGACGACATCAACTCGTACTCGACCAACGAGGTGGCGATCAACTGGAACTCGGCGCTGGCCTGGCTCGCCTCGTTCCTCGCCGACCAGGGTGACGCCGGCGCGGTCCCGGCGCCCACCTGCGCCGCCGGCTACCAGATCAACGGCACCTGGCCGGACGGCTTCAACACCCAGGTCACCGTCCGCAACACCGGCACGTCCACGATCAACGGCTGGACCGCCCGCTGGGCGTTCACCGGCGACCAGAGCGTCGCCTCCGCCTGGTCGGCGCAGGTGAGCCAGTCCGGGGCGACGGTGACGGCGAAAAACCTGTCGTACAACGCGAAGATCGCCCCCGGCGCGAGCGTGACCTTCGGCCTGATCGGCAAGGCCGGTGCCCTCGCCAACCCGGCCCCGACCCTGATCACCCTCAACGGCCACGCCTGCACCCGCCCCCTGACCTGATTCGCGCACGGAGGGGACCGCCCCGGCACGGGACGGTCCCCTCCGTCGTCGCGGTGACCGGCCTTCAGCTCCCGATGGCCGGTGGTCCGGTCAGCGGCACCAGGCGAAGAGCTCCGGGCTGGTGGTGTGCAGCTTCACGACCTGACCGAGCGAGAGGTACGACCCGGCGGGCAGCTCGGCGAAGATCGGCCCGTTCACCGGGTCGGCCAGGGTGGAGTAGTCGACCTCCTGCTGCGCGGCAGCCTGGAGCAGCCCGAGGCTCTTCAGGGTGCCGAGCCCGGCCTGGACGCAGGCGGCGCCGGAGTCGGCCGGAGCGGCCTGGGCCGGGGCGGCGACGGCGAGCCCGCCGAGGACCGCAGCGGTGACGCCCGCGAGGGCGATGGACTTGCGCATGATTGGTTCCCTTTCCGATCAGGTGGATGTTCCTGATCAGGGCTTCGTCATCCGGACCGCCTCCGGATGCAGCCCGGTGGGGGTCGATCTCGCGCCCTCGCCCAGGACAGGAAGCGTTCCGTCAGGTCGGTCGGGCGGACGTGGCCGCCGAGCTGGGCCAGCTGATCGCCCGCCTCGCTCATCAGCGTCGCCAGGTACACCAGCAGCGCCGCCCGGTCGTCGCGGTACTGCACCAGCATCGACAGCCGGGCCGGCTGGCAGGGCCACTCCGCCCCGCAGGCCCGGCAGCGCCACAGCGGACGCATCGGCACGTGCGGCCGGACGGGCCGGCTCACCGCTGCCCCCGGCGGGGCCAGAAGCGGATGGGCACGGGGTTCCTCCTTCGTCGTGAGTGGACCGGGCCGCCCCGACGTCGTCGGCGGGGCGGCCCGGCGGTCCCGCCGACGGTTCGGGCCACGGCGGCGGTTCCGCTGCCCGCAACCCTTCCGCGCGTCACGGGACGATCACAGGGTGTATCGGTAGGGTCGGCAGACGTTCGGGACGTCCTGAGTGGAGGCGGATGTGAACGACGTGCTGCGGGTGGCCATGGCCGAGGCCGGCGAGACGGCGGAGTCGCTGGCCGAGCGGATCGGCGTCGACCCGAAGACGGCGGCCCGCTGGGTGAGCCCGGGCCGGGTGCCGCACCCCCGGCACCGGGCGGCGGTGTCCCGGGCGCTGGGCCGCGAGGTGGGCGAGCTGTGGCCGGACGTGGTGCGCCGCCGGGAGCCGGCCTGGTTCCGCCCGTGGGCGGAGGTCGAACGGGAGGCCACGTCGCTACGCTCGTTCGAGCCGTCGGTGCTGCCGGGCCTGCTCCAGACCGAGGCGTACGCGGACGCGGTGCTCAGCAGCGGCCCGCTCGCCGACGACGAGGTCGAGGGGTACGTCGCCGCCCGGCTGGCCCGGCAGGCGGCGGTCTTCGACCGGCCCCGGCCACCGATGACCGTCTTCGTGATCGACGAGGCGGCGCTGCGCCGGGGCGAGCCGGAGCTCATGCACCCGCAGCTCGACCACCTGATCGTGATGGCCCAGCGCCCCCGCGTCCTGCTGCACGTGCTGCCGCTGCGCGCCGGCTTTCATCCCGGCCAGGCCGGGGCGTTCGTGATCGCCAGCTTCGACGACCACGACGACGTCGGCTACCTGGACGACCAGGCGGCCGGCCGGCTCACCAACTCCGTTGCTCCCCTGTGGGGGGTCTGGGACACTCTGAGGTCGGTGGCGCTGCCGCGCGACCAGTCGATCCAGCTTCTGAAGGCGCGAGAATGGCTGAGATGACCGGCGCCCGCTGGCGCACCAGCACCCGCAGCAGCTCCAACGGCGGCAACTGCGTCGAGGTCGCCGACAACCTCCCCGGCCTGGTCCTGGTGCGCGACTCCAAGGACCGCGACGGTGGCACGCTCACCTTCACCCCCGGCGCCTGGCGGTCATTCGTCGGGCAGCTCGGCGCGGCCGGGCGGAGCGACCGCTGACCGACCTCGTCGTACGCCCGGCGACCCCGGCGGATCTCGCCGCCCTGGTGGCGCTGCGGCTGGCCAACGCCGAGGCGCACCTGGCCCTGGACCCGGCCGGCTACCGGATGCCCCGCCGCGACGCCGTGACCGCGCACTTCCGCGCCGTGCTGACAGCCGGGAGGGACGCGATCCTGGTGGCCACGAACGCCGACGGCCGGGTGCTGGGGATGGTCGAGGTGCTGCTCCTCCCGGATCCCCCCGAGCACCAGATCCTGCAACCGGAATCCGCCGCGCAGGTGCACACCGTCGTCCTGCCCGACGCCCGCGGCCTCGGGGTCGGCGCCGCCCTGCTGGCGGCTGCCGAGCGGTGGGCGGCGGAGCGGCACGTCTCGTGGCTCTCGGCGGGCATCCACCACCGCAACAGCGGCGCGGTCGACTTCTACCGTCGGCACGGCTATGCCGACTCCGGACTGTCGCTCGGGCGACGCCTCGGGGCGTAGCGGGCTACCCGGCCGGGAGTACGCGCAGCGCACCTCCCCCGCCCGGTCCCTGCTCTGCTGACTGGGCCCGTCGGCTCAGACCGGCCGTCGCATGGCGACCCGGTCGGCCATGTCGAGCCCGAGCCCCGCCTCGGCCGCCAACACCGCCACCAGCCCCGGGGTCAGCTCCGAGTCGGAGAGCGGGTGGAACCCGCAGCGGGCGTAGTACGGCGCGTTCCACGGCACGGACCGGAACGTGGTCAGCGTCAACGCGGGAAGGTCTCGTTCGGCGGCCCATTCCGCGACGTGGTCGAGCAGCCGCCGCCCCATGCCTCGCCGGGCGTGGTCGGGGTGGACGCTGAACTGCTGGACGTGGGCGCAGCCGTCGACCAGCTCGGCCAGGGCGAAGCCGACCGGGCGGTCCTGCGCGTCGGCCGCCACCCACACCCGCCCGGCGGCCTGGCCGGCGGCGAGCACATCGAGCGGCAGCGGTGGCGCGTCGGCGACGGCCACCATGCCGATCTCGCGGAACGGCTCGCCGGAGGCGACCTCGATCCGTTGCAGGTCGGTGAGTTCGTCCGCCGTCGCCGTTCTGATCCGCTCCACGGTCGCCGACCCCATCACAGATGAGGGCCGGCGGCCAGTGGATTACCGCGTCAGCTCGCCCGGACCTGGCCCCTGTGATCGGGGTCGCCGCGAACGGGACACCGCCCGCCGGGCCCGCCGTCCTACGGTCGGACGATGAGCCCCGGCTGGTCGATGGTCCCCCCGCCCGGTCGGCTGCGCACCCTGGCCCTGGCCACCCTGGCCAACACCGTCGGCTCCGGGCTCTGGCTGACCGGGGCGGCGCTCTACCTCACCCGGGACGTCGGGCTCAGCCCCGCCTCGGTGGGCCTCGGCCTCACCGTGGCCGGGCTGGTCGGGCTGACCGCCGCCGTACCCCTCGGCGGGCTGGCCGACCGGCGCGACCCACGGACCCTGCGGGCACTGCTGCAAGTGCTCCAGGCCGCCGTCGCCGTGGCATACCTGCTGGTCGGGTCGTTCCCGGTGTTCCTGGCGGTGGCGGTGGCCGACGCGCTGCTCACCTCCGGCAACCTGGCGGTCCGCGCCGCGCTGGTCTCGGCGGTGGGTGGGCCGCACGGTCGGGTGCACGCCTTCGCCACCCTGCGCGCGGTGGCGAACCTCGGCATCGCAGTCGGCGCCGGGCTGGCCGGGTTCGCGCTCGCCGCCGACGACCACCGGGCGTACCAGCTGCTGGTGGTCGGGAACGCGGCCACCTATCTGGTCTCGGCGGCGCTGCTGCTGCGGCTGCCGGCCCACCCGTCGGCCCGGGGAGCCGGGCCGACGCCCGCCGCGCGACGCGGACGGGCGCTGCGGGACCTGCCGTTCCTGACGGTCAGCGGGGCGTCGGCGATGCTGGCCCTGCACTGGACGGTGCTCACCCTGATCGTGCCGCTCTGGACGGTGCGCCGCACCGGGGCCCCACCGGCCGTGGTGTCGGCGGTGCTGCTGGTCAACACGGTGCTCACCGTGCTGCTGGCGGTGCGGCTGTCCCGTGGCGCCGATACCCCCGCCCCGGCCGCCCGGGCGATGCGCCGCGCGGGCCTGGTGCTGGCGGGGGCGATGCTGCTCTACGCGGCCACCGCCGGCACGCCGGCCGTGCCGGCGACCGCGCTGCTGCTGCTCGCCACGGCCGTCTACACCGTCGGCGACCTGTGGCACGGCGCCGCCGGGGCGGGACTGGCGTACGGCCTGGCGGCGCCGGACTCGATCGGGGCGTACCAGGGGGTGGACGGGCTGCTCGCCGGCCTGGCCCGGGCCGTCGGGCCGGCGTTGCTGACCTGGGCGGTCCTGGACGGCGGTGTCGCCGGTTGGCTCGGTGTCGCCGCGCTGTTCGCGCTGACCGGCCTGCTCGTCCCGGCGCTCACCCGCCGGGCCGTCGCCAGCCGGGACCATGCAGTGGTCCGCCCCGCCGGCAGACACGCCACGCATCGACCCTCGCCGCTGTAGCAGCATGTCGGCCATGACCCATCAGGAGACGCTCGTCATCCGGTCCGGCGACACGGCCGACGCTGCCACGGTGCTACGGCTGCTCGACGCCGCCACCGCCTGGCTGGTGGCCCGGGGTCGCACTGGTCAGTGGGGCACCGAGCCGGCTTCCGGCGACCCGCGCCGGATCGCCCAGGCCGAGGGCTGGGCGGCGAGCGGGGACCTCTGGCTGGCGATGCTGGGCGACAACCCGGTCGGGGCGCTGGTGGTCGGCGCGGCCAACGTCCATGTTCCCCCTCCCACCGAGCCGGAACTGTACGTCAACCTGCTGGTCACCGACCGGGCGTACGCCGGTCGGGGGATCGGGGCCCGGCTGCTGGCGTACGCGGCGGAGCTGGCCCGCGAACGCGGTCGGGGCCTGCTCCGGGTGGACTGCTACGCCGGCGCCGATCGAGCGCTGGTCCGCTTCTACGAGAGCTGCGGCTTCACCGCCACCGACCCGTTCGAGGTGGAGCGCCCCGGCTGTGAGCCGTGGCCCGGCCAGGTGCTCGCCTGCCGGCTGCGCTGAGCCGGCTCGATCAGCCGATCTCCTCGTCCACGAAGCACCAGCGCCACGCCTCCCCCGGCTCGATCGAGCGCATCACCGGGTGCGAGGTCGACTCGAAGTGCTTCGTGGCGTGCTGGTACTCCGAGGAGTCGCAGCAGCCCACGTGACCGCAGGTGAGACAGGCGCGCAGGTGCACCCAGTCGTCGTTGCCGATGGCCACGCAGTCCGGGCACTCGGACGTCGTCCTCGGCTCCGCGGTGCCGGCCTCGGCCAGGTGCTGGCAGCTCATCAGTCGATCTCCTGTCGCAGCAACGACTCCTCCAGATCCAGGTCACGGTAGGCCCGCACCAGCACCTCCTCCGGAATCCGGCCGGCGTCACGCGCCGCGCGGAACACCTCCCGCTCGGCGTCGATCATCTCCTGTCGCAGCCGACCGTACGCCTGCGACGGGGTTTCCCGCCCACTGCCACCCAGTCGTTCCCAGGCCACGTTGGTGCGGCTCTGCACGAGCGTGCGCAGCCGCTCCACGACCGCCTGGGGCGCCCCTTCGGCGAGCGCGTCGAGGCGTTCCCGGGCGGCCTTCCCGGCCTGCTGCTGCACCGCCGCGGCGGTCAGCGCGTCCTGCACCGGGTCGTCGGCCGGCAGTTTGAGCCAGCGGGCCACCGCCGGCAGGGTGGCGCCCTGCACCACCAGGGTCACCACGATGACCGCGAACGCCAGCCAGATGAACAGCGCCCGCTGGTAGGGCCGGTCCCCGGCGATGGTCAGCGGCAACGCCAGCGCGGCGGCCAGGGTGACCACCCCGCGCATGCCGGCCCAGCCGATCACGATGGGCACCCGCACCGGCGGGACCGGATCGCGGCGCCGGACCCGGGGCACCAGCCGGGCCAGGTAGGTGGCCGGGAAGAGCCAGACGAACCGGGTCAGGAAGACGGCGAGCAGCACCGCGGCGGTGATCCCGACCAGCCGGCCGAGCGGCTCGTCCAGGTCCCGCACCACCTCGCGTAGTTGGAGACCGACCAGCAGGAAGACCAGCCCTTCCAGCAGGAAGCGGGCCAGCCGCCAGAACGCGCCGATCTGGAGCCGGGAGGCGGCCGAGAGCAGCAGCGGCAGCTTGTGGCCGATGCCCAGGCCGGTCACCACCACCGCGACCACCCCGGAGGCGTGGATCTCCTCGGCGGCGAAGACCACCGCGAACGGCACGATCAGCGACAGCGCGTTGTCGAGCAGCGGATCGGTGGTGTGCTTGTGCAGGAAGCCGAAGACCACCACCCCGAGCAGTCCGACCAGGATGCCGCCGCCGGTGGCGACCAGCACCTCCCTGGCGACGTAACCGGCGCCCACACTCCCGCCCGCGGCCGCCGCGGCGGCGACCGACACCCGCAGCAGCACCAGCGCGGTGGCGTCGTTGACCAGGCTCTCGCCCTCCAGAATGGTCACGATCCGGCGGGGCAGCCCGACCTTCCGGGCCACCGCGGTGGCGGCGACCGCGTCGGGCGGCGCCACCACCGCGCCCAGCGCCAAACAGATGGCGTACGGCAGGTCGGGCAGGAACAGGTGCACGACGGTGCCCACCACGAACGCGGTGAAGAGCACCAGCCCCACCGCGAGCAGCAGGATCGGCCGCAGGTTGAGCCGGAACGCCGGCACCGAGGTCTCCAGGGCCGCCACGTAGAGCAGCGGCGGCAGGATCCCGACCAGCACCAGGTCCGGATCGAGCCGGACCTGGGGGAAGCCGGGCAGGAAGGAGAGCCCGAGGCCGAGCACCACCAGCAGGATCGGGGAGAGCAGACCGAGCCGGCGGGCCAGCGCCGCGCCGAACGTCGCGATCGCGAGGAAGACCACGACCTCGAACAGAGCTTCCATGGGGTACGAGCCTAGGCGTACCCGGGGTGCGCGGTGATCAGGCGGTGGCCCGCAGCTTCGGCAGCACCTCGGCGCCGAAGGTGTCGATGAACGCCCGCTGCTCCTGCCCGACGTGGTGCAGGGCGATCTGGTCGAAGCCGAGCTCGATGTACTCCTCCAGCCAGCCGACGTGCCGGCCCAGGTCGGCGGAGACGTTGACCACCTCGGTGACCTTTGCCAGCGGCACGTCCTGGCTGACCGTGTCGAAGTGCTCGGCGGTGTCCAGGTCCCAGCAGACCGGCGGCGGGAAGATGTTGCTGCGCCACTGGTCGTACGCGATCGCCTCGGCCTCGGCCTGCTCGGGCGCCCAGCTCACGTGCACCTGCAGGTGCAGCGGCCCGCGCCCGCCGGCGTCCCGGTACGCGCCGATCATCTCCCGCAGGTGCTCGGTCGGGGCGTTGACGGTGATCAGACCGTCGGCCCACTCGGCGCACCAGCGGGCGGTGGCGACGCTGACCGCCGCGCCGATCAGCGCGGGTGGCTGCTCCGGCCGGGTCCACAGCTTCGCCCGGTCCACCCGGACCAGCCCGTCGTGGCTGACCTCCTCACCGGCGAGCAGCGCGCGGATCACGTCGACGCACTCGCGCAGCCGGGCGGCCCGGACGTCCTTGCGCGGCCAGCCGTCGCCGGTGATGTGCTCGTTGCTCGCCTCCCCGGTGCCCAGGGCGGCCCAGAACCGGCCCGGGTACATCGCACCGAGGGTGCCGATGGCCTGCGCGATGATCGCCGGGTGGTAGCGCTGCCCGGGCGCGTTGACCACGCCGAAGGGCAGGCCGGTGGCCTGGAGCGCGGCGCCCAGCCAGGACCAGGCGAAGGCGGACTGCCCCTGCCGGGCGCTCCACGGCGAGAAGTGGTCGGACGACATGGCCGCGTCGAAGCCGGCCCGTTCGGCGTGGATCACCGCCTCCAGCAGCTTGCGGGGAGGGATCTGCTCATGGGAAGCGTGGAAGCCGAACACCGTCATGGACGGAACTCCTACCCATGACGGCGTCCGGCCAATCGCCTACTCCGAGTGCGCGCCGGCGCCGGCGCCGACCTCGCCCTCCCCCACCCACACGGTCTTGATGTTGCAGAACTCGCGCATGCCCAGCGCGGAGAGTTCGCGCCCGTAGCCGGAGTTCTTCACCCCGCCGAACGGCAGCTCCGGATAGGACGTGGTCATCCCGTTGATGAAGACGTTGCCGGCGTCCAGGTCGGTGGCGAAGCGCTCCTGCTCCGCCTCGTCGGTGGTCCAGGCGTTGGAGCCGAGGCCGAAGCTGGTGCCGTTCGCCACCTCGATCGCCTCCTCGTACGAGGAGACCCGGTAGAGGCCGGCGACCGGCCCGAAGACCTCCTCGGCCCACATCCGCATCTGCGGGGTCAGGTCGGTGACCACGGTCGGCGGGTAGTACCAGCCGTCGCCGGCGGGCTTTTCGCCGCCGCAGAGCACGGTGGCGCCGTTGCGCACCGCGTCCTGCACCTGGGCGTCGATCTCGTCCCGGCCGCGCTCGCTGGCGAGCGGACCGACGTCGGTCGTCTCGTCCATCGGGTCGCCGACCCGCAGCGCGGACATCCTGGCGGCGAACTTCTCGGCGAAGGCGTCGAAGACGTCGGTGTGCACGATGAAGCGCTTGGCGGCGATGCAGGACTGGCCGTTGTTCTGGCACCGGGCGGTGGTCGCCACCTCGGCGGCCCGGTCCAGGTCCGCCGAGGGCATCACCACGAAGGGGTCGCTGCCGCCCAGCTCCAGCACCGTCTTCTTCAGCTCCCGGCCGGCGATCTGGCCGATCGAGCGGCCGGCGCTCTCGCTGCCGGTCAGGGTGGCGGCGCGTACCCGGGGGTCGCTGAGGATCCGGTCGACGGCCTCGGAGCCGACCAGCAGGGTGGTGAAGGCGCCCTCTCCGAAGCCGGCCCGACGGAACACGTCCTCCAGGTAGAGGGCGGTCTGCGGCACGTTGGAGGCGTGCTTGAGCAGGCCGGTGTTGCCGGCCATCAGCGCGGGCGCGGCGAACCGCATCACCTGCCAGAGCGGGAAGTTCCACGGCATGACCGCGAGCACCGGGCCGATCGGCTGGTACCGGACGAAGGCGCGCTTCGCCTTGACCGCGCCGGCGTCGGCGGGCTCGTCGGCGAGCATCCGCTCCGCGTTGGCGGCGTAGAAGCGGCAGGCGGTCGCGCACTTCGTGACCTCGGCCTTCGCCGCGGCGTACGTCTTGCCCATCTCGGTGGTCATCAGCCGGGCGGTGGAGTCCCGTTCGGCGTCGAGCAGGTCGGCGGCGGCGTTCATCCACTGCGCCCGCTGGGCAAACGTGGTGCGGTGCAGGTCCCGGAAGGCGAGGTCCGCCCGCTCGATCGCGGCGTCGATCTGCTCGTCCGACATCGGGTCGTACGACTTGAGCACCTGACCGGTGGCCGGATTGGTGGTGGCGATGGGCATTCTCGTACTCCTGTCACTCGAAGAGTGAGTGGCGCGCGCCCGGCTCCTCGCGGTGCCGGGCGGCGCGGCGCCGCTGGATGACGACCAGGTCGACCACGGCGACCACGGCGAACAGCGCGCAGACGACGCCCAGCCAGACCACCTCGACCCGGAACGCCAGGATCGCGAAGACAGTCATGGTGACCAGCCCGAACAGGGCCAGCACCAACCGGAGGTTGAGCGCGCTGTAGGCGTGGCCGACCGTGCCGCGGGCGCGCCGGGGCTGCGATCTCGTCATTCTTCCGGGCTACCCCCGCAGGCGCGAGGCTAACCGGACAGGCGCGCCCGCACCGGGGCGCGCGGCGGTGCGAGCCGGCGACCGCAACGGCCGGGAGGGCCGGCGGTGATCCCGGCCACGGAGCGGGTACGTCGAGGATGCGACCACCGGTGGGTTGCGTTACACCCGTGCGCCGCTACCAGGCCGACACCGGGGCCGGCGGGAAGGATGAGGGCATGACCATGACCCACGCGGTGCCGGTGACCGTCGCCATCGCCCGGCGGGCGGACCCGGCGCGTGCCCACGAGATGGTCGCCTGGATGCGGGCCGGCAGCGCGCTGGCCGAGAGCTTCCCGGGTTTCCTCGGCGTCGGCTGGGTGCAGAGCGCCCCCGGCTCGCCGGAGTGGCACATGCTCTACCGGTTCGCCGACGACGAGACGCTGCGCCGCTGGGAGGAGTCGCCGCAACGCAACTGGTGGCTGACCTCTGCGCAGGGCATCGTCGAGCACACCCGGGTGGAACGGCGGACCGGCATCGAGGGCTGGTTCGACCCGCCGGTCGACCACGTGGTGGAGAACGTGGCCAGCGACGCCGGGGAGCCGGTCCCCGTCACCCCGCCGCGCTGGAAGCAGGCGGTCACCATCTGGCTGGCGTTCTTCCCGCTGAGCCTGACCGCGACCCTGCTCACCGCCCGGTTCATCAGTGGGGTGCCGCTGGCGGCCCGGGTACTGATCATGACGCTCTGCCTGACCCCGCTGATGACCTACCTGGTCCTGCCCCGGATCACCCGGGCCCTGCACTGGTGGCTGCACGGTCAGCAGCCGCCCTGGCGGGCGCGTTGAACCATTGAGTAGCAGATTCATGTTTCTAAATATCGACTCTGCCTGAAAGTCGACACGAGCGGACCGCCCCGCCCGGCCGGCCCCATAGAGTGACCGCGCTGTCGCTCCGCGCCGCCGGACCGGGGGAATGAGATGCCACGACGCTGGGTCGCCGCCGTCGCCTGCCTGTTGGCGCTGGTCGCCCTCGCCTGCGAGAAGGGCAGCGAGGCGAGCCCGAGACCGTCCCGCGGCTCGACTCCGGCCGGTCTGCCGGCCACCATGGCGGCCCTGGGCGACTCCATCACCACCGGCTTCGCGTCCTGCCTGGTGCTCACCTCGTGCCAGCGCAACTCCTGGTCGACCGGGGACGGCATCCGGGTGGAGAGCCACTACCGCCGGCTGCTCGACAGCGACCCACGGCTGCGCGGCCGGGCGTTCAACCACGCCGTGCCGGGCGCCCGCGCTGCGGCGCTCACGGGCCAGGCCGGCGCGGCGGTACGCGACAAGGCCGACTACGTCACCGTGCTGATCGGGGCCAACGACGCCTGCCGGGACAGCATCGGCGCGATGACCCCGGTGAAGACCTACCGCGCCCAGGTCGACCGGGGGCTGCGGGTGCTGCGCGACGGGCGGCCGAAGGCCAAGGTGCTGGTGGTCAGCATCCCGGACCTCTACCGGCTCTGGGAGGTCGGCCACACCGACGGCCGGGCCAGCCGAATCTGGCGTACCGGCATCTGCCCGGCCCTGCTGGCCAACCCGACGTCGTCCGCGGCGGCCGACCGGGCCCGCCGGACCGCCTTCCGCAAGCGGATCGACGCCTACAACGACCAGTTGCGGGCGGCCTGCCGGGCGTACGGCTCCCGGTGCCGGTACGACGGCGGCGCGGTGCACCGGGTCCGCTTCAGCCTGGACGAGGTGAACGGGTTGGACTGGTTCCACCCCAACGTCGCCGGGCAGAACCGGCTGGCCGAGGTGAGCTTCTCCGCCGCCGGCTGGCGGCTGTAGACCTCGACCCGCCGGGAGCCGGGCCGCGACTCAGGGATGGCGCTGTTGCGGCACCTCGCCCTGGCCGCCGCGGTAGAGCGCGCGGGCCCGCTCGGCGAGATCCTTCGTCGCCGACGAGTTCGCCCAGGTGCCCAGGATGATCGCCGCGCCCGGCACGACCTTGGCGAAGATCCGCTTGGCCGCCCGGACCCCGGCCATCCGGGCCAGCCGGACGCCCAGTTGGAGCATCACCTTGCCGAGCGGGCTCTGCGCCCCGCGGCCGAACAGTGCCCCGGCGCGCTCCCGCCCCGCGGCGACGCCCAGGGCCAGCCGGGCGCTCTCGGCGACCTTGTGCACCTTCTGCAGCACGAGCAGGTCGGTGGCCCGGTCCGGGTGCACCGGGTCCGAGCCGTACGCGGCGGCGACGTGCAGCACCAGGCGGGCCTGGGTCCAGGCCAGCACGCCCACGTCGATGACCGCGCCCGGCAGGCCGGCCACGCCGGAGACCGCCCCCGAGAGGCGGGCCCGGTTGACGAACTTCCGGACCGCCTGCTCGGCGAGCTCGTCGGCAGAGACGTCGGGCCGGTCCGCGCGCTCCCGGGCCACCCACGCGGCGGCCTCCGGCCCCAGCCGGCGGACCGCCTCCAGGGCGAGGTGCTCGGGGGCGTACTGCGGGTCCTCCCGCATCCGGTCCCAGAGGTTGGCCGGGGGCGCCTCCGGGGCGTCCGCCGGGTCACCGATCGGACTGACGGCAGGCGGCGCGACGGGCTGCGGGGTGGGGACGGTGGGTTCGTCGTCCACGGGGGCGGCGTCGGACACGGGGGCTCCCGGTGCAGTCGTCGGACGGGTGATCAGCGGCGGCGACCGGAGAGCTTGCTGGCCGCCTGCTTCAGCCTGGCCTGGTTCGCGGGCTTGGCAAGCTCGCGTCGACCACGGGCGACCAGCTGCTGGCCCCGCGGCGACCGCAGGAACGCGCTGATCCGTTGCATCAGTACCGACATGTCATCCTCCGTTTGGTGATCCTCCCGTCATGTGTACCCACAACCGACAACCCGGAATCCGTCCCAGGGCGGTTGATCAGGCGAGGATGGCGTCGACGACCTCGGTGGCCCGCCACTCGTGCTGGGCGTACGCGTCGGGGAACGCGGAGACCTGGACGGCCTGGGCGGCCAGGGTCAGGGGCAGGTCCTGCCAGCCCGGGATCTCCAGCAGCACGGTGAGGAAGGCCTCGGTGGCGAACTGCGGGTCCATCAGCTGGGAGACCTCGCCCCAGCCGCTGCTCGGGCGCTGCTGGAACAGCCCCACCGAGTCGTGGTCCCAGCCGATCGCCTGGTGGGGGTACTCCTGCGACTCGGGGAGCACGCCGCTGGCGTAGTTGTAGAGGTTGCTCTCCTGCATCGCGGTGGCGACCGCGATGATCAGCGCCTGCCGTGGCACGCCCATCTTCCGACCGGCCTTCACGATCGCCTTGGCGTTGTCCATCTGGGCCTGGTCCAGGCCGGCCACCGGGGCGATCCGCTTCGGCTTCGGCTTGGGCTTGGGCTTGGGCTTCGGCTTGGCCTTCCTGGTCGCGGTCGCGGTCGGAGCGGGGGTCGGGCTGGCAACGGTCGGTGCGGGGGCGGGGGCCGTGGTGACCGGGGTGCGCTCGAGGCTCCGGGAGGCGGCCCCCTCCTGGGCCCGCTCGGCGAGCGCCGGCTGGGCGCCGACCGGCTCGCCCCGGTCGACGGGAAGGACCTGCACCCCGGCGAAGGCCGCGAGGCCGAGGCAGGAGACCACGCCGGTGGCCAGCGCCGCCCGGCGCGGGCGGCGGATCAGGTGGTTAACGAGCCCGCCGAGGCGGGTACGGAGGGTGGGGGACGCCGCAGTCTCGCGGAGAACGCCGACCTGAACGGACGAGGGGGTATCGTCCGAACGGCCAGTCGTGCCTTCGAGGGCGTACTGGTCGTCGCTGGTGTCGTCGTCACGCATCCGACGAGGCTAGGCAGATTGACCTGCGGTTACCCACCGTCACGAGGTGGCGCTGACCACAAACCGCCGGCGCGGATTCCGACATCCGCCGCCGGTGGTGGTGGCGTGCGGACAGAACCGGCGAGCCGGGCCAATCCGACATGACGGTGCCGGCTGACCGGACGGGGACGCCGAGGGCGCAATCCCCGCACCCGGTGCCATGATCCCCCACCTCCACCGTTCGGCGGATCGGACACCGGGCCGAATGGCGGCGGAGGCCCGGATGATCGTTGAATTGCGATGCTTTCTCCGCTTTTGATCACCCGCGCACCGGCCGATCTCCCGCTGGTGGAATGGATGACGGCCGCGGGTACGTTCCCCGAACCGGGTGCCGTGTGCGCGCGGCGGCCCGTACGCGTTTCCTCAGGAGGTCCGAACCGGTGCTCGACCCACACGAGCTCTACGAGCTCACCGACGATCTGCCCGACCTCGGCCAGCCGGTGCTGATCCAGGCGCTCACCGGCTTCGTCGACGCCGGCAGTGCCACCCGGCTCGCCCGGGAGCAGCTGCTGACCTCCCTCGAGTCGCGGACGATCGCCACCTTCGACGTCGACCAGCTCTTCGACTACCGCTCCCGGCGTCCGGTGATGACCTTCGTCGAGGACCACTGGGAGCACTACGACGCGCCCGAGCTGGCGCTGCACCTGCTGCACGACGACGACGAGACCCCCTTCCTGCTGCTCACCGGCCCCGAGCCGGACGTGCAGTGGGAGCGGTTCGTCGCCGCGGTGAGCGCGCTCTCCGCCCGGCTCGACGTCCGCCTCACCGTGGGCCTCAACTCCATCCCGATGGCCGTGCCGCACACCCGGCCCGCCGGGGTGACCGCGCACGCCACCCGGCGCGAGCTGATCGCCGGCTACGAGCCGTGGTTGCAGCGGGTGCAGGTCCCCGGCAGCGTCGGGCACCTGCTGGAGTACCGGCTCGGCGAGGCCGGCCGGGACGCCCTCGGCTTCGCCGCGCACGTGCCGCACTACGTCGCCCAGACCGAGTACCCGGCCGCCGCCGAGGCGCTGCTCTCGTCGGTGTCCCGCAGCACCGGTCTGCTGCTGCCCAGCGACAGCCTGCGCACCGCCGCCGAGGTGGTCCGGGTCGAGATCGACCGGCAGGTCGCCCAGACCGACGAGGCCGCCGCGCTGGTCCGGGCCCTCGAGGAGCAGTACGACGCCTTCGCCCGCGGGCGGGGCGAGAAGAACCTGCTGGCCGCCGAGGCCGGCCCGCTGCCCACTGCCGATGAGCTGGGCGCCGAGCTGGAGCGCTTCCTGGCCGAGCAGACCCGCCCGGGCGAGACCCCGGGCAGCTGACCCCACGCGCGCCCGCCCGCCCCGGTCCCCCGGGGCGGGCGGGCGCGACGCACCAGGGGTGACACTCCCACCCCGCCGAGGCGGCGCGTCGCGGCCGGATGGGGCAGGCTGGTGACATGCGCCTGGCGACCTGGAACGTGAACTCGGTGAAGGCCCGGCTCCCCCGGCTGCTCGACTGGCTGGCGACCACCGGGCCGGACGTGGTCTGCCTGCAGGAGACCAAGTGCCCCGACGGCGCGTTCCCGGCGGCCGAGGTGGGCGCACTGGGCTACGAGGTGGCCAGCCACAGCGACGGCCGGTGGAACGGGGTGGCGATCCTGTCCCGGGTCGGGCTCGCCGACGTCGCCGTCGGGTTCCCCGGCGAGCCCGGATTCCCCGAGCCCGAGGCCCGGGCCATCGCCGCGACCTGCGACGGGGTCCGGGTCTGGTCGGTGTACGTCCCGAACGGCCGCGCACCGGACGACCCGCACTACGCGTACAAGCTGGCCTGGTTCGCGGCGCTGCGGGACGCGCTGGAGACGGAACTGGCCGGCGGCGCACCCGTGGCGGTCTGCGGCGACTTCAACGTCGCGCCGACCGACGACGACGTCTGGGACCCGGCGCTCTTCGTCGCCTCCACCCACGTCACCCCGGCCGAGCGGGCCGCCCTGGCCGCGCTGCGCGACCTGGGGCTGAGCGACGTGGTGCCCACCCCGATGAAGGGGCCGCACCCGTACACCTACTGGGACTACCGGGCCGGGATGTTCCATCAGAACAAGGGCATGCGGATCGACCTGGTGTACGCCTCCGCGCCGTTCGCCCGCGCGGTCCGCGCCGCGTACGTCGACCGGGAGGCCCGCAAGGGCAAGGGCCCCTCGGACCACGCCCCGATCGTGGTCGACGCCGAGCTGGTGCCGGTCGTCGAGACGTTCTGACCCGGGCCGGACGCGGGGCGGGCGAACCGGGGCCGGGGCACGGCTAGGGTGGGGTCATGGCAGTCGTGAAGATCAACGCGATCGACGTCCCGCCCGGCGCCGGTGCGGAGCTGGAGAAGCGGTTCGCCGCCCGGGCCGGCGCGGTGGAGAACTCCCCCGGCTTCCTCGGCTTCGAGCTGCTCCGCCCGGTCGCCGGGGAGAGCCGCTACTTCGTCTACACCCGGTGCGATAAGGACACCTGAGAGGGTACCGACTTCGTAACTCTTCCCGATCATGCTTCTGACCTGGGGAAACTTGAGTTTCAGAGCCACGCTGAGACGAGATCAAATCGGGGCATCAGGTAGGACCAGGCTGGCTACCTCGGGTTTGCTCGTGGTCCTGGTGCCCGGTAGCGACCCTGCCCAGCTCGTCAGTTACCTGCTCTGCGGTAGGCATCTGCGGCCTCGTCCTGGTGCTGGTCAAGGCCACGATCGGTGAGGCACGCTTGGTGTGCGCAAACCCGCTGAGCAGCCCCCTAAGCCACGAACCAGCCTCGCCGGTAGTCCTGGGCACCAGGCAGACGTAGAGGGTTTCCGGCCACGTAAGGGCAGCTTTTGCAGGAGCACCCTGATGAGAACGTGACCGGAAACCGAAGAGCAGCCTAGCTAAGAAGATCAGGAACCAACAGAGCCTCACCAGCGAAAAAGGGTGACACCTAGTCATCCTTTCTCGTGAGTGGGGTTCTCGTGCTTTGTAGCGTCTGTGAACGTGGGGAAGCCCTACGTCCTGCTGTCTGTGATTCCTGCCGTACCCGATTGGCTTTGAGCCTTTGGGAAGTCGCGGACATGTACGCCGAGCTTCCTAGCCTTGTCGGAGCTTTGCAGGGTGGCTCGGGTCCGAAGGTGTCCGGTACGAAGGCCAAGCCGATACCCGTACGGCTAGATGTGCTCGACCTACTTGCACCAGCTCGGGTTGATGGTGTTGTCGGTGATTATCGGGACCAGACCGGTTATGCCTCTGTCGCTACGGTCCTCACCTCGTGGGCTTATGACTGGCGAGAGTCGCTATTCGCGGACCAGAGGCAACCTGATTCGGCATCTGTGGGTGGCCTGGTTTCCTGGTTGCGCAACCGACTCGATATCGCGTGTGACCAGCATTCCGCAATCGGTGACTTCGCTACCGAGATAAGTAGGCTCTGGTCCACGCTGGCACGGATAACCGAGCGAGAGTCCAACCACGTTGACGAAAAGCCGGTAGCGCAGAAGCTTGCAGAAGTCAAGGCCACCAGCTTTACTGGAATCGAGCGGTTTAGCGTGCCCGAAAATGGGCAGCGACCGAGCGATACGTCAATCAACCTTGACGCTCTGCTCACCGCTTCAATGGCTGCCCTAGCGGTGAACGTCTCCAAGATGACGATTAGCAATTGGCGGAAAGCCAACAAGCTAACCCCTGTGACATTCGACCGCAGTGGACATGCGCAATACCGTCTTGGCGACATTCTCGCAGCAGCAAACAAAAGGCAACCATCATGGTCGCAACAATCATGTTCTTCGTAGGTCTAGGTCTTGGCGTTTACCTAGGCTGGGCATTCACTGTGGATTAGATATGCCAAACAATCCGCTCTATCGCAGGCTACATACAGGCAGGCAGTACCTAGAACAACGGGCACTGATGTTCCAGTACAAAGGGTCAGTCTGTCGCATCTGTGGTCACGATGGTGCTGACACTGCGGACTACATAACTCCTGCCTCAGTTGACCCATACCAAGAGATCATATGGCAGAACATGCAGCCTGCCCATGGTGTGCATGGTTGTGATGAGTGCCCAATCATCAAAGGTAAGAGGCGCAAGTGCAATCAAGAGCGTGGTCATAAGCCCGCACTTCGCCAATCTCGCATCTGGTAATGGGGGGTAGGGTCGATTCGTCGATCTTGCTTTCCAGATGACCCCCATGCCTTTAATCCAAAAATTTCCCCCCGAATGGTACGCCAGGGAATGTCACGGTTTGGTGGGTGAAATGAGTGACCAAGAAGCGCTGGCATCTGGCAATCAGAAGGACTCATTAGAGGCGATTCGTCGTCTGCTCGCAGAACATTTGGTAGTTGCCGAGCCTAAAGAAGTCCCTGCATTGGCGAAACAGCTCATGGCTGTCTTGAAAGAGCAAGAAGCGTTAGGTGTTGGACAGGAGGAATCACCAGTTGATGAACTCCGCCAACAACGAGATCAGAGGCGTGCAGGAACCAACTAGATGGCATTGCCCACCAGCCGACACCTCGTCCGCTGATGAAGCAATTGATTTCCTGCGCAGACTCGGGTTCGCCCTATTCTTCTGGCAAGAATTCCTGCTGCGACACATCTTCGGTGAGAAGCGCAATTCCGCGGGCATGTGGAAATGGGTTGCCTCGACAGTAGGCATCGTCATTCCACGTCAGAACGGAAAGACGTTTCTTATCGACTGCATCATTCTGGTTGGCTTGTTCCTGTTTGGCGAGCGAATCGTCTTAACAGCACAGAACCGAGACACGGCTAACCGATCGTTCCTGCGGATTGTCGCACTCATCGAAGACCCGAAGTTCGCGTTCCTGCGCGTTCAGGTTAAGAAGGTCGGCAAGCGCGGAGGAACCGAGTTCATTGCTCTGAACAACGGTGGCTTGTTCTACGTCAAGACTCGTGGTCCTGACTCAGCTCGTGGTTTGGACAAAATCGACCGGCTGATTATGGACGAGGCATATGACGTTACAGAAGATGACCTCGCAGCCGTAATTCCTACAGTCCTGGCATCCGAGAATCCGCAGGTCTGCTACCTATCAACGCCACCAAGAAACGCAGTCAGCGGAGAACCGTTCAACCGACTTCGCAGACGAGGACACGACAAAGCCGATGGTGTGGCCTGGTTCGAATGGGGAGTTGACCCAGACAAGCTAGACGGACCACTTGACACCGCAGATGTTCGGTTGTGGGCAATTGCCAATCCTTCGCTAAACCTGCCAGGTAGCAACCTGACCGCTTCAAACCTCGCCATCATGCAAGGCAGTATGGCTGGCGATAAGTTCGCCACCGAGTGTCTTGGTGTCTGGCCTACGCGATACGCCAACAACGTTGTCGACCTGGCGATTTGGAAGAACGAACTAGCCGACCCGAATACTGCCATCGTCGGAGATTTGGCGCTTGCCGTTGATGCTACTGGTTCAGGTAGCAGCGCACACTGCTCGATTGTCGCCTACGGCATAAGAGCCGATGGCCTGGGTTCCTACGAAATCGTAGAGAACAGGCGAGGCAATGAGTGGGTTGTGCCAAGACTGCTAGAGCTAGTCGAGCGACACAAACCCGTTGCTATCGGCATCGACCCTAAGGGACCGATCACCAGCGTCATCCTTGACTTGGACAAGGCAGGTATTAAGCCTCCGAAGAACTCGGATTCTCCGAAGCTCGGTGACTTGGCTATTCCAGTCGGCAACGACTTTGCCGCTGCGTGCCTGCAATTCGCAGACGCAGTAACGCAGAAGTCGGTTCGCCACCCTGACGACCCACTACTTAATGCGGCTGTGGTCGGGGTCAGAACTCGCAAAATCGGTGACGACTCCTGGGGCTGGGACAGATACCGATCCGACGTAGACGTGAGTCCAGTAGTCGCAGCGACATTAGCCCGATGGGCTTATGAGTCTCGGGCACACCTTGTCAAAAGGGAATTCGACCCTGCTGTTTGGCTCTTTTAATCGGAGGATTTCATGGCTCCAAAGAGCCGAGCTTTGGCGAGGCAAATCAGTAGACGTAATGAGGTCACCCGTTACCAGCCGCCACCTGGTTACGATTCCGCTTACTCATACCTGTTCAGCTACGGCACACCGAACACCGAGAAGATTATTCCGACGTTCGACAGTTTCGCCAACCTCGCATACGCAGGTAACGGTGTCGTCTTCGGTGTCATCCTGGCTCGAATCAAGCTTTTCAGCGAGGCTCGTTTCAAGTTTCGCAGCCTGGTCGACAAGCGGTTATTCGGCAACCCTGACCTAGCAAAGCTTGAAAAGCCTTGGCCTGGTGGCACTACTGGCGAACTCCTGGCCCGTATGGAACAAGACGTTTCCCTTGCAGGTAATGCGTACATCCGAGATGCAGGCGACCGACTAGAACGCCTTCGGCCTGACTGGGTAACCATCGTTTCCGAGATTACGCAAGACGAATTCGGCAGACAGGTTCGGGAAGTTGTCGGCTACCTGTACGAGCCAGTAGGCGACCAGGACCGAGGCACCGAGTTTTATCCGGTCGAGGAAGTTGCGCACTGGTCACCGATCCCTGACCCGATGGCGAACTTTCGTGGCATGAGCTGGTTGACTCCGGTGATTCGTGAGGTCAACGCAGACATTGCGATGACAGAACATCGGTATGCCTACTACCAAAATGCGGCTACCCCGAACCTCATCATTAAGTACAAGGACGAGTTGAAGGTCGATCAGGTCGACCGCATTCGCAAAACCGTAACCGCTCGTCACGCGGGTTCGGGCAATGCCTACAAAACCATGGTCCTAGACAACGGCGCAGACCCGATGGTCGTTGGTGACCAGGTTTCCGATGCGTTGTCCAACGTCCAAGCCGCTGGTGAGAACCGAATTGCTGTAGCGGCTGGTGTGCCGGCCATCGTCGTTGGCCTCAAAGAAGGTCTGAACGCAGCCACGCTGGCGAACTACGACTCAGCTATTAAGGCTTTCGCAGACCTCACGATGCGGCCGAATTGGCGTTCCGCTTGTGCCTGCCTGTCAAAGCTGGTGAACGTCCCGAGTGATGCTGAACTTTGGTTCGACACCTCGGACATCATCGCTTTGCAGGAAGGCGAACAAACACAAGCCCAGACTTTCGCGGTTGACGCAAAAACGGCTTCAACATTGATCACCGCGGGCTACACCTCGGAATCGGTGACCCTGGCAATTAAGGCCCGTGACATGAGCCTTTTGAAGCACACAGGTCGCTTCTCAGTTCAACTCCTGCCACCTGGCCAGGACACCAACAACACGTCTCCTGTGGGTGGTGAGAAGACTGATGGTGTTTAGCTACCAGCGGACGTTTGCCTTAGACGATATCCACATTAGTCGGTCGCACAGTGACGGCAGAACCGTCGAGGCGTACGCAGCGGTTTTCGACATTCCTACCGAGGTTCGTGACCAGCATGGTCACTACACCGAGGTTATTGACCGGTCGGCATTCAAGCGAACCCTTGACCATGGGATCGATAAAGTTGCCGTTCTCTACAACCATGGTCGGACCGTACATGGCACACCATCCGACCTTGGGTCTGTCCCGATTGGTAGGCCACTAGAAATCCGAGCCGACCAAAAGGGCTTGTTCACGGTTACCCGCTACAACAAGTCTGAGCTAGCCGATTCGGTCCTAGAGGCTATTAAGAACGGCGATATTCGCGGACAGAGCTTCAACGGCCGAATCTATCGCAGCTCACCGCTTAGGGTTCCGCGTGTTCGGTCCGGTCAACCTCTGCCAGTTGTTACCCGGCATGAGCTTGGTTTGACCGAATACGGGCCGGCTTTCAATCCGGTTTATGAGGGAGCGGCGATTATGGCCGTTCGCTCGGTTCGTGATATCGCTGGCGATATCGCAACCCTGGACGACAACTCAATAGCGGAACTCATCCGCACCCTGTCGACCACTCCCGTAAGGGACTCGGAGACAGATAGCGCCACTCCTGCAAATGCAGGACTCGGCACCGAGGATTCGCTAACTCAGCACTCCGCTCGGCAACGGCTACTTCGACTTCGGTCGGAGATGCGTTATCGAGGAGTTTACGGAAATGGCTCGTAAGCAGAGCGAAGTTCTAGCCGAGGAACTAGAGGTTCTTCGCGCGGAGATTAAGGTAATCACCGAGAACGAGAACGCCACTGATGACGAGATCACTCGTGGCGAAACTCTCGGTGAGGAATGGGACGCTAAGAAGACCGCGTACGACAAGGCCGTTGCTCGTGAAGCGAAGGTCGATGAGATCATGCGGGCTTCTCTGGTTACCAGCAACCGTGAATACGGTTCCGGACCGACCGTGATCACCCGCAACAAGCGGAACCCCTACGAGGAACTACACAGGTCGAAGACCTGGACCTCTACCGACTTTATTAGTCGCGCAATGGATGCTGTCGAGCAAGCTCCGGAGCACATGACTGATGAGGCTCGGGAAAACGCCACTCGGCTGATTTCTCGGTCTGGTCGTAAGCAGGGTCCGCTGATTGCTCAGCACATCCTGCGGACTGGTTCGCCTGAGTATCACGAGGCGTTTGAGGACTACATGGCTGACCCAGAGAACATGGTTCAGCGTGCCGCTATGTCGCTGACTTCGGCTAACGGTGGTTACCTCGTTCCATTCACGCTAGACCCGAGCATTGTGTTGACGAACTCAGGTTCGGCAAACCCGTTCCGGCAGATTTCAACCATCAAGACCACTGCCACAAACACGTGGAACGGTGTTTCTTCGGCTGGTGTTAACGCAGCCTGGTTGGCAGAAGGCACCGAAGACACTGACCACACTCCGACCTTCGGCAATATTCAAATCACTCCGCAGAAGGCTTCTGCCTGGGTTTTCGGTTCCTACGAGGTACTAGAAGACTCTGACTTTGGCTCTCAACTGCCAGCTCTGCTAGCAGACGCTAAGGACAGGCTCGAAGAGGCCGCATTCGCCACTGGTACTGGTTCTGGTCAGCCTAAGGGTGTTATCACCGCTGCGACTACGACTGTTGCTACTGCTGGCGTCGGTGCTTATGCGGTTGGCGACGTTTACGGTCTACAGGCTGCGGTTCCGGCTAGGTGGCGTGGCAAGGGCTCCTGGGTGATGAACGTTTCGAACATCAACCGGACTCGGCAGTTTGACACCGCTGGTGGTTCGTCATTCTGGGCAAACCTGGGTGCTGGTCAGCCTGAGCGTCTACTTGGCTCACCGATTTATGAGTCAAGCACCATGGCGAGCACCATTACTACAGGTTCAAAGATTGCCGTATTCGGTGACTTCTCTCAGTACGCGATTGTCGACCGTATCGGTATGTCGGTTGTGTACGAGCCACTAGTCAAGGGTGCCACCAACCAGCGGCCTACTGGTCAGGCTGGTTGGTTCGCTTTCTGGCGGGTTGGTGCCGATGCACTAACCGCTAACGCATTCCGCGTACTCGTCTCTGCCTAATTCTGGTTGGGGTGGCTGGGAAACCGGCCACCCCTTCCTTTCCACACACCGAAAGGAGGTGCCCAGAATGAGCGAGACTCCAAAGGTTGTCGCAAAGGCAACCTACTTCGTCGCCACCGAGAACGGTGAGAAGTGCGTTCGTGAAGGCGACGAATTCGACGCTACCGACCCGGTGGTCAAGGCTAACAAGCAGTTCTTCAAGTACAAGCCAGGTCACGAACCTCAGAAGAAGGGTGAGTGACGATGGCTAACGAATACACCACCCTTCCCTTATTGAAGTCGTACATCAACGAAACCACGAGTAGCAACGACTCGCTGTTACAGCAGTGCCTAACCTCGGCTTCGCGGGCTATTGATTCCTACTGTGGCCGGCGGTTCTATGTCGATACCAACGTCACCACACGCACTTACCGGATTGACGACCGGGTTGTCTGCGATACCGATGGTGACCTACTCATCGTTGACGACATCTCAACAACTACCGGCTTGGTGGTCGAGGTAGGTAGCGGCTCGTCCTGGTCGACGGTTACGGACTACGACACCGAGCCTGATAACGCAATCGCATTAGGCAAGCCAATTACTTACCTTCGTCGGCAGTACAACTCTTGGGCAACCTCGTCTCGGGCAAAGGTGCGGGTAACGGCAAAGTTCGGATTTCCTGCCGTTCCTGATGAGGTTGTGCAAGCAACGCTGTTGCAGGCCGCTCGATTGTTCAAGCGCAAAGATTCTGTTGGTGGCGTACTCGGCGCAGACCAGTTCGGCGCATCCATACGGGTTTCGCGGATTGACTCAGACGTTCAAGCGCTACTTCGTCCGTTCGTTATCCAGGCGATTGGGTGATGCGCTATGGACCTAACCGCGGTTCGCTCTGTAATCGCCATTGCGGCTGGTTCGGTCACTCCTACTCTCAACACCTACGCCTACGTACCTGACTCGGTTTCCGAGCCATGCTTCTACGTTGGCGGTGTCGAGATTAGCTATGACCTCAGCATGGGTCGAGGCTGTGACGAAATCACGTTTCTGTGTCCTGTCCTCATTAGCTCGACGAGCGACAAGTCAGGGCAAGCCGAGCTTGACGCTTACCTCAAAGGCAGTGGCGCAGGTTCCCTCAAGACAGCTATTGAGGCTGCTCTTGAGACAGCAGGTTACTCGGCGCAAGTAGCTCGGGCACAGAACTACGGCTATCACGAAGTCGGCGGTGTCAAGTACCTCGGTGCCGAGCTGGCCATCATCGTTTCGGGAAGTGGCGCCTGATGATCAAGACAAAGTACCGAGTCCTGGTTGGCCTCAACTACCCGACTAAGGATGGCAAAGAGAAGCGGGTTGAGCCAAACGAGGTGGCTACCGACCTGCCAGAGAAGTCAATTCCCGAGCTGGTCAAACTCGGCTACATCGAAAAAGTAGGTGAGTAAATGGCCATCAACGCCAAGAACTCCCGGGTTCTAATCAACGAAGACCATGTGTCAGGCTCCATTAAGGGCTGGTCGGTTGCGCACCAGCGAGAATACGGGGATGCCACCAGCGTATTAGACGACGGTTGGCGTGGCGTTCCTGGTCTTCTCTCAGGCTCGATGACTCTTAATGGCCTATTCGACTCAGCAGTCGGCGGTCTTTATGAGGAAGTCGCAGCCCTGGTCGGTGTCGACAACTCAGCCCTTGTGACGGTGCTTCCCGACGGTTTCACCATTGGCAAGCCAGCCCTAATGACGGTTAGCGACATCGAGGGTTTCGAGATTCCAGCAACCGTCAACGAGCTTGTCTCGCTCACGGTTAACGCCACTGCCGACGATGGCGTTGATATGGGAACCAGCCTGCACGCACTTACGGCCGAAACCGCCAATGGCAACGGAACCTCAGTCGACAACACAGCCAGTTCGGCAAACGGCGGTGTGGGTGCCCTACACCTATCCGCGTACTCGGGCTTCACAAACATTGTGGTCAAGGTTCAGCACTCTACCGACAACTCGGTGTGGGCAGACCTCATTACCTTCACGACCAACACTGCGGTTGGCTCGGAACGCAAGACGGTAACTGGAACCGTCAACAGGTACGTACGCGCTTTGTGGACGGTTACGGGCGCAGGCAGTGCAACCTTCGTCGTGGCTTTCGCTCGACGCTAATTAGCTAGCTCTCAGAACCCGCCACCTGTCGAGGTAGGCGGTTTTTTGTCGTGCCCGAATTGGAGTAAGCACAATGGCATTCGTTCACGGTAAGAACGCCGTCTTCTCGCTAGATGACAGCGGCGGAACACTCCGCAACCTAACTGCCTACACCGACAATGTTGCTGGTCTGCCTGGTGGTCGAGGTCTAAACGAGGTCACCGCCTTTGGTGACTCCGGCACAAAGTCGATTCCTGGTTTGGCGAACGTCACCTTCACCGCCTCTGGTCACTTTGACTCGACTGTTACTACTGGTCCGCACGCGGTTCTCAACTCGCTTCGCACAGCTTCGGCTACTGCGTCTTTCGAGTATGGGCCTGAAGGCTCGACTACCGGAAAGGTGAAGATGCTAGGCGAATGCTGGCTCACCGAGTACACCGTTGATTCAACCGTCGCCGAGAAGGTTTCCTGGTCAGCCTCATTCCAGGTCGACGGAGTTGTCACTACCTCCGTCTACTAATAAGCCGATGGGCTTTGAGGTCAGGATGACCGGACCAGCCAACCTGCACTCAGTGCGCCAGGCGTTGAAGCAGGTTGGCAACTCCGGACTTGGACGGCAAATGGATGCGGGTTTCCGGGCCGCAGTTAAGCCGCTGGGACCAGCAATCGTGGCTGAGGTACCCAAGGCCATGCCTAGCGGCTATGCGCCCGTCTTGAGCCGTTCGCTGAGTTTCCGGCTTGCTAGTCGTACATCTCGACAAACGGCGGAACTCCGGTATCGGGTCTATGGAGATGGTCAACAGGAACGTCGAGACGTTCCGACCTTGAACAAGGGCATCTTGCGTAGCCCTAGAGGACGCAGACGGCAGACCTGGGTTTCGCAGAAGGTTCGGCCTGGATTCGTAGATGTGCCCTTCCGCCGGCTAGAGCCGAAGATTCGCAAAGAAATGCTTGCCGTACTCGACTCAGTAACGGCGCAACTCAAAGGATGAGTAGATATGGCAACGCTGATATTTAGATTTACCCAGGAAGACGCAGAACGTCTCGGAGTGGCCGAAGTCGAATACGACCCAACGAGGCCGCGGTTCGTCGAGGTTCGTGAACTTCGCAAGGAAACCGGCATGAACCTTGTGCAGTTCGGTGACCTCTGCAAAGACCCTAGCGAACAAGATTATGCGCTTGGTGTCGTTGTCTGGCTGGCGCTTATTCGGTCTGGCAAGAGGATTCCGTTTGAGGAATTCGACATCGACGTTCGCGGCCTGGTGGTCGACAAGGCCGAGGTGGAAGACCCAAACTCTTTGGCCCCGAATGGGGCGAACGCGAGTTAGACGAAATCAAGCCCTACTTCAACCTCGTGTTCAGGATGTCTGCCGACGAGGTTGACCAGCTCGACACCGCAGCGTTCAACCGCTATCGAGCTTTGCTCGACTTGGAACTAAAGAGGCGAGGCTATGGCGGACAAGCGTGAACTTCTCTATAACCTCCTTGGTCGAGAGACTGTTTCGAAGGCAGCTAAGGATGCCGAGCGTGGTTTGGAAAGTCTCGGTGACGAGTTTGGCGACACCAAGAAAGCCGCAGACAAGCTCGACAGCCAAATTGGCGAGGTCGAGAAATCACTAAAAGCCCTAGCGGTTCAGTTCGCCAACACGGGTGATGACCAGTTCATCAGGCAGATACGCGACGGTGAGAAGGAACTTCGCAAGCTCAACAAGGCTAGCAAGCATATCGGAGGTGACCTGGGAGATGGTCTAGCCGAAGGTGCTTCGGTATCTTTCTCCCAGAAGATCGGTCCACTTATTGCGAAAGCGCCACTAGGCCCAGCAGGTGCAATTGCTGGTGGCATTCTCGGTGTCGCTATCGCTCCGACGCTAGCCGCTGCCCTTGCTGGCGCGGTTGTGGGTGGAGCTGGTGTCGGTGGTGTCATTGGCGGTTTGAAGCTTGCTGCCAAAGACCCAGCCGTCAAGACTGCTGGTTCGCAGTTAGCGAAAGACGTAACTGCCGACCTGGAGAAAAGCGCACAGGTCTTCGTCGGTCCAGCCCTTCAAGGCATAGCGATTGTCCGAAAGGGCTTCCAGTCGATTCGTCCTGACCTAGACAAGATTTTCGGCGACTCGTCTAAGTACGTCGAGCCTCTTGTTACTGGTGCCGTTGAGGGTGCAAAGAAGGTCGTTAGTGGTGTTGCCGTCGCAGTCGGCAAAGCACAGCCTGTCATTGATGCACTAGGCCGCAGCTTTGACGAAATCGGCGGAGCCGTAGGCGAAGTGTTCGCCACGCTTTCCGAGGATGCCGACGAAGGTGCCAGCGCTATTGATGACCTCACTCTTGCTACGAAAAACTTCATCATCATCACAGGCGAACTGCTCCACGGTGGTGCCCAGGTCAAGGGTTACCTAGATGAGCTTGACCAGAAGATTGACGAAACACGCTTCAAGCTGGAAGACCGAACTGGCTGGGACATAACCGCAGACGGTATGAGTACGGCCGAGCGTAAAGCTAAGGATCTGGCAGACGCACAAGGCCAGGTAAAGGAAAAGCTCGACCTGTCCTCACAGGCCGCACTCGGTCAAGTCTCAGCGCTTGACGAGCTGGCCGCTAGCCTTCGTGCCCAGACTGACCCGACGTTCGCTCTCATCAAAGCTCAGGATGACCTGTCGGGCGCACAGAAGAAATACAACGACGCAGTTGCCGAGCACGGTAGGAAGTCTCCTGAGGCTCAGAAGGCTCTGCGCGATATGGCTGCTGCGGCTATTGCGGTTCAGGGTGCTGCTGGTGCGGCTGCTGGCACGTTCAACGGCTCTTTGACACCAGCAATGAGAGCCACCCTGAAATCGGCTGGGCTGACCGAAGCCGAAGTCAACGACTTAGAGAAGCAGTTCCGCGAAGCCAAGGCAGCTGGTGAGAAGTTCGCCAAGAACTACCAGGCGAACGCCACGATTAAGTGGCAAGTTTTGTCTAACGGCGCAACGTTTCAGAATGGCGTACCGTCATTCAACTTCCCAGCTCGTGCCTCGGGTGGTCCTGTTAAGGCTGGGCAGCCGTACCTAGTTGGTGAAGACGGGCCGGAGCTAGTCACTCCCACCAAGAACGGTTGGGTGCATGACACGAATAAGACCGCATCGATGATGAGCCCAACCGCAGGTATTTACGGCTCTGGCTCGTCCGCTGGTGGAGTACAAGAAGTCCTCATCACAGTCCAGGGCACAGATGTCTTCGAAGGGTTCCGTAAGGAAATCCGGATTAGGGGCGGGAACGTCCAAGAGGTGTTGGGGAGGTAGTGAATGACCGTGCCTTTGGTCGGTGAGATATACGCTGGCACTCTTGGATGGGTCGACATTACCTCCGACATCCTTGCCGACCGTTCCGGCGGTATCACGATTACTCGTGGTCAGAGGTCAGAAGGCTCACGAGTAGATGCGGGTACATGTAGCTTCAAGCTCAACAACCGACATGGTAAATACAGCCCACGGAATCCTCGCAGCACGTACTACGGCTTAATAGGTCGCAATACTCCTGTGAGGTTCAGCCTTTCCCTCTGGTCTGACACCTTCACGCGGACAGTTGCGCCAGGTGGTCTAGGAACCTCTGACAGCGGCCTAGTTTGGTCGGTTGGCACTCCTGCCGACTGGTCTGTCTCGGGCGGCAAGGGAATTATCACGTTCCCAACACCTAACCTAACTCGTACCGCTGTCCTGCTCAGTAGCACGATTGTCGACAGTGACCAGCTCATAGACTTCACGATTCCAGCAGTCATGACCGGTGCCTCAATGGTTGCTGGTGTCGTTGCCAGATACCAGGACATCAGCAATTACTACTGGCTACGGGTCGAGTTTGACGTTCTCGGTGTCGTGACGGTAAAGCTTTCGAAGAACGTTGCTGGTGTTGCCACTGAGCTTGCAAATAGCGTGGTTAGTGGTTTGACCTATACGGCCGGAACCACATTGCGGTTTCGGGCGTCAACGGTAGGAACGAAGCTAGCTGTCAAGACATGGTTAGCGTCAGGGGTAGAACCTCGGGACTGGCAACTCACCTACTCTGACTCTTCGCTACGGCAAGCTGGCCTTGTTGGCATTCGCGGTTGGCTTGTGGCAGGTAACACCAACGCTCCGGTACCGACCCTCTCATTCGATAACCACGTGGTCAGGCAACCTCGGTTCTACGGGGAAATATCATCGTGGCCTTCACGCTGGGACTTGACCGGAAACAACGTCTGGGTGCCGGTAGAAGCGTCAGGAATCATGCGCCGGCTAGGTCAGGGTGCGAAGCCTCTACGGTCGCCGATTTACCGAACCCTTAGTCGCTACTCCCCTACTTCCTACTGGGCGTTAGAAGACGGTTCTAGAAGTGCTACGGCGGCCAACGCAATAACTAACGGTCTTGCCGGGAAGGCAACTGACGTCACCTTCTCTGCCGATGACTCGTTGCCCGGCGCACTAACTACGGCGCGGTTGGATTCTAGTAGTCCATCACTCTTACTAACCAACCGAGCAACCGCCGGAGCAACGAAGTGGTCAACGATCTTCTACTTCAAGCTCGATGCGTTACCGGCTTCGAACATTCCACTTATGGTCTTGCGGACAACAGGCACGGCTATGGAAATGGCGTTCTTCATCAGCAACACCGCGTACGAATGGGTTGGCACTAACTATGCTGGTGCAACCGTGTTCTCACAGTCCACGCTTTTTGGTGCTGGTGCATCACCAACAAACTGGATTGCCTTTGAAGTCTTCGCTGAGCAGAACGGCGCAAACGTCGACCTAGTAATCAACTGGCACGCAGTTGGTAGCGACACCTTCTACACAATCGTTGTTGGCGCACTTACGTACGCTGGTTCGGTCGGCAACCTCAGCTCGATTAGGTTCGGTCCTACTGCTCTTGCACCAGTCAACATCGGCCACGTAGCGGCATACAGCGGCGAGATTCCTTTTGTAGACACCACATTTCGGCGGGCTTCTAACGGCTACCTTGGCGAAACCGCAGGAACACGCATCCAGCGTCTTTGTGATGAGGAAGGCGTTTCCGCCGATGTCCTGCCTGACGTTGATGATGCACAGCCTCTCGGACGGCAGAAGGTCGACCCCTTCTTAACCCTGCTGTCGGATGCGGCCTCAGTGGGTGGCGGAATCCTGTATGAAGCACGAGCTGACCTAGCCATCTCCTACCGGACCAGAGACAGCTTTTACAACAAGAGCACTCTTGACCTCAACTACGCCAACAAACTCATCTCTGACCCATTTGAGCCTGTCGAGGATGACGACTCGACTCGTAATGACGTGACCGTAACGCGAGATAGTGGCTCTTCGGCTCGTGTCGTATTGGATACCGGCCCGCTGTCGGTTCAGTCACCGCCCGATGGTGTTGGCGTCTATGACGAGTCGTTGACGTTGAACACATATTCGGATGACCAGAATGCCGACCAGGCAGGATGGCGCGTCCGGCTAGGGACTGTCGATGAAGCTCGGTATCCGAAAGTTCGAATCAACCTTCTCAGCTCAGCTTGGACCAGCGACCTTGTATTAACCCGCAAAGCTATAGCGCTGGATTCCGGTGACCTCCTGACGATAAGCAACCTGCCGACCTGGCTTCCTCCTGGTCCTGTGTCGCTCATGGTTCGGGGTTACACCGAAAGGCTCGGCAACTTCGGTTGGGATATCACCTGGGTTGCTACTCCTGGTTCTGTGTGGACTGTGGCTGAGGCTGATTCCAACACTCGGGTTGACCACGACTCCGCCGTTATCAATGGCGCAGTAACTAGCTCCGGAACGACTTTGTCGGTTTCCGTGCCATGGACAACCAATGTTGCAGACATGCCATTCGACATCATCGTTGGTGGCGAACGAATGACGGTAACAGGCGTCGGACCGGCAATCGGTGGTGCCCAAGCTCTAACCGTTATCCGGTCTGTCAATGGCATCACCAAATCCCATTCGGCTGGCACTGCGGTGAACGTAGCCGAACCTGCGTACGTTCCTCTGTAGGAGTTGGCAATGGCAATTACGGCTGGGCAAAAGTTGACCTCGGCACGATTGACCACACAGGCTTGTCGAGCTAGGCGTTCGACAACCTTGTCTCTGACCTCGGGCACGATTACCCCGATTACCTTCGACGTAGACAGCTTCGACAACTCTTCTATCTTTGGTCCACCGTCTACGGCTCTGACGCTTCCTACGGCTGGCTTATGGGGCATCTTGGCGTATGGCGGTTTTGCGTCGAACGCGACCGGTCTTCGTCGCCTCCTGGTCGAGATTGGTTCGACCGGTACGTACCCGACGATTGATGAGCGAATGGCGGTTTCCGGCGACGCTACTCACATCACCCTTGCCGGCACCTACGTTGCCTCGGCTGGCGACATACTAAGACTCGCCGCTCACCAAACCTCGGGTGGTGCCTTGAACCTTCTAGCAGATGCCTACTTCTCGGTCTGGCTCATCGAGTCCTGAGATACAAAATGGCCCGGTACCTCTTGTGAGGTACCGGGCCTTTTTCTCGTTTCTACTTCACAAGCATGATGGACAGGACATCTGCCATCTTCTCTAGTGCCCAATCGAGCTGGGTGCAGTTGTTGCGACCTTCGCACTCTAGGCACCCTCCTACTCGCCACGGGTTGTCTAGTGCCCTGGTCCAGTGAACTTCCAGAATCCTCATCGCGGCGAACAGCTCGTCTGCCTTGGAGACTGGCTCATCGATCGGCACTGCGACCTCCGGCCCGGTACAGAGCCACACGAGACACGCAGGCTGGCGTACCGAAGAGGTAGGGGCAGGACCAGTAGGTACGCCACCCACAGGCACAGCGAGGCTGTCCTAGTGGCTTACAGAGCCAGATTTGCCAGAACCAGCGTTTGGGTTGATGCCTACTCATGATCCTGCCCTTCCTCGGGTTTCGCCTTCGCCTTCGAAGCTACGTCCTACTCTGACTTAAGTCATACCTTGACATATGTGTGATCTTGTGGTTGCTGCTGATCTAGACTGCGGAGGTGCCCTACGAACAAGCTCAGTACCGAGTGATCGCGGATGAGATCACGAAGAGGATTCGGTCAGGTGAGCTGAAACCCCACGATAAGCTGCCTTCTACTTCGGAACTGGCAGATACGCACCATGTCTCGTGGGCAACTGTCAACCGAGCGTTTGGCCTGTTGCATGATCGCGGCCTGGTCTACGGGCGGCAGGGCAAAGGGATTTACGTTGCTCCCGTGCCCGAGGTACCAGCCGATTAAATCGGGTGGGCCGATGCACGCCGTAATCGGCCACTTCCCAGGTTTTCCACGTTGCTACTTGAGTTTGTGTCGGTGGCCTACATGCCAGAAGTTGCAGTCGGGACACCTGTATACGTGGATGTTGCTAAACCAGTCTTCCTCTTTGAGCTTTAGTAGCTTCGCGTGTAGCTGGGCTGCCTTGTAGGTCTTGTGTCGACGCTTCGAACACCTTGGCTTCGGCGTAATCGGTGAACACCTCCTAGCCTCATTAGCTCTTCCCTGATGACCTCACCAGGATGAGTGAAGCCGTACCAAAAATCGCTGAGGAAGCTCACCACTACATCCTTCCTAGTGGACGATAAGGCTCCGCCTCAGGATGGTTTCTCTTGAATCCGTCTAGCCGGTAGTCGTAGATGACCCAGACATGAAAGCCGCTAGGGCAGTAGTCGTCTGGGTAGCAGCGCAAGCAATCTCCGCACGAATCGCAGAAGTCTTCGCCGCAAGTAGGGTCAGCATCGAAAGTGGCTGTTACTTTGTTCTGCGCGTCGAGTAAATCAGCTAACACTGCTACTCCCCTAGCTCTCGGCTAGCTCGTTCGAAGAGTGCTCCTAGTACGTCGAGTTCTTTTCGTGCGATTGGCCGAACGTCGACCTCGCCTAAGTAGTCCAAGGCACGAAGGTACATAAGCGAGGTCGCACCTTCGTGAATCAGCTTGTCGGCAAGTTCTCTGTCTGTCAGTCCGAAGACTTGCTTCTCTAGCTCGTACCAAATCATGCTGCGGCGCCTCTCTGATCTTGCTCCGCGGCCTCTAGTAATTCGGCTCGGTGAGCTTCGCGGTTTGGCATCATCAGGCACTTCTCTACTCGTTCAGCCAGCGAGGAAAGCTGGAAGATGACCGTTTCCTCTAGCTGAATTACTCGGCCGTTGAGGTCTTCGATGCCGTCTGCCATCGAGAGAAGAACCTCGGTTTGTGCCTCCTGGTGCCTTCCCGACTCGATGAGTGTTCGGGCTACCGTGATGTGCTGATTACCGGTCATGGCCGGCTACCTCCTAGCTCGGGTATGGATACTGCATACTGCCTCTTCATAGTCCGTTGCTCCGTTCAGTAGACCTTTCCGCACACATACCGTTGTCTGTCACGCATCCAAGCTAGAACTTCGTCATAAACCATCCTCTGCTGATTCGGTGTAGTCACATAAACCACCGGTCGCCAAACGATGCCGTGCTGATCACAGAAGTTCTCGATTAGCGTCTCGACTTGTCGAGTCTTGTAGTCTCTTGTGTTGCCGTCATCATCAGTAAGAAGCCAGTGTTCTTCGCTGAAGCTCGTTCCATCGGGCTTCTTCACTTGGTCGGCTCGATGGCTCCAACTCTTGATGAAGCCGAAGGCAACGAAGCTGTCGAGAGTATTGGCGTTGTGGGTATGCCGACCGTGACCCCGATAATTGCCTTTAACCCACCATTCCGTTACCGGAAACTGCGGTGACTTCACTTGGTCAACCCCTTCACAATCAACTTCTGATAGCGGACAGCTTCGGTCTTGTTGGTCGGCTCGCTGGCAAATACCCTGCCTTCGGATTCCAGCTTGTTGAGTATTCGACGAGCCTTCTCCTTTTGGGCACTGGTGGGCTTCGCCGTTTCGAACATGGCCTTAGCGCCATCCAGCGCGGTTATGCCGTTGACCGATGAGTTGACAAGCTCTAGGAGGTTGACCGTGCCACCTACTACGGTCTTGCCAGATTCAGGGTCATGGTGAAGTTTCCAGCCCTGACCAACAATGTCGGCGGGTTGTTTGAGGTGTTTGAACTCAACGATTGGGTCGCCGGCTTCACCCCAAATCAGGATTACTGAACCAGCACCATTGGTGAGGAACCCTGAACCGTAGATTCCCTCCAAGTTGTTTGGAGGATCACCGTTGGCACCTGTCTTCTTTGTGTGGTGAAGCTCTAGGAGTTGGATGCCTTCTGCCAAAGCTCGTTGCCTGGTTCGGTTGTAGGCCGCGCCCACCTCGTCTTTGGCTAGTCCTAGGGCAGCGTCTTTTACCGAGTCGACTACTACGAAGTCTGCGTTTGCCTTCTTAGCCATCCTGACGATTACGTCTTTGTCTAGTGCGAAGTCGACTGGTGGCGGACCGATCCACCTCTTGAGCTTTTGGCTAATCAGGTCGCGTTCAGAAGGGCTGAACTGCCTCTTGATTGACCGCATGATCTGCTGCGGACGGTCCATCATGAGCCATAGAACGTTTTGGTCGCTGGACTTAATCGGTAACCCTAGGAACTCAGAGTCAAGACCTAGCCGACCTCGGATCAACTGACCAGCCACAGTGGTCTTACCAACACCTGTCGGACCAGCAATCATGAGGGATTCACCTTCGGCCATTAAGACCTCGGAGCCTTTTCCCCAAACCGCAGGAGTCTCGTCAGGCAAGTCGAAGAGGTCACCACATGACAGAAAGTCGTCTTCGGTGATGTCCTGGCCGCTGGTCTGCTCGATGCCGAACCGACGCTTTGCCTCGGCGCGAATTCGGAGCTTTTCAACTTCGAACTTGATGCGCTTCTCTTGCTCTTCTGGCGGAAGCTCATAGTTGATAGGCACGACATCACCCGAGCCTTATCAGCATCGAGCGGTCAAAGTCGCTGGACTTATTGCAACCAGCGTCGACACAGCGACTTCCCTCGTGTGGGTGGTCCTGGTCAACCTTGGCAAAAAGCCTGGCCTTGACCAGCCAACCAACCCCATCGTCATTGATTCGGCCGAGGAACGGCGGAAACTCTTCTAGCAGAGAAGCTGTCTCGCCTTTGGTCAAACCCTCACGTCGGCAGACGTTGATGAGGTCCAGGACCATAAGTGACCTGTCGTACTGACCCCTAATTGGGGCTTGCCGGTAGTACGGCTGGCCTGCTTCGAAGACCTGAACCACGAGGTACGGCAAGTCTGCGTAATAGACATCCTCAGGCTTAGGGAAACCCTCGATTGCGCCGACCTCATTGTTGGTCCGCTCAACGTCTGGGTAGCAGTCAAAGTCTTGTGGCCTCAGAAGCCTTCTAGTGGCCTGCACAACCTCGATGCTGGGTAGGTCTGGGTACTTGTGATTACGGCTGCCAGGAACCCGTAGAAGCTGCGTGATGTCGTGTCCCGACTTGTCGCAGCCCTGGTCCGCGTGAAAGTAGGCAATCCGCTTGCTTATGTGGCTGGCCTCCAAAGCGGGTATCGGCCGTTCGAAGACCCAAACCGCTTGGTGTCGACCTGGGCTTGTGCACCAAGTCAGGGTTGGCCGAACCTGCAATAAGCTCGGGTCGCAACCGTCGAGGTCTGCCCAAGCGCACGTTACGTACTCGACTACGGACGACTTTTGCCGTTCACCGTTGAACAGGTGAGGACAGAAGTAGACATCGCAGGAGTCAGCCCACGTGCGAATCTGGGCTAATACTCGTGACTTGGCACTTGGCCATATGAACGGAAACTGTCGGAACTTATGTTGTGGTGGCGCTTGCTTATCAATTCTCGCCAACCACATAGTGCCGGATTCGTTTCCAAAAACGGTGTCAATGAACTGGTTCGGGACGCTGCCCATCAGGTACGATTCTCCTAGCTCGGTCAATCAAGCGTCACGCATCTCTGCTGGGAGTCGTGGCGCTTGATTTATTGGTCAGGTGGGCTACGAGCTTTCATCGTTAATCCGTTCGTTTGGCTGTTGCTAATAAGAGTTTGAGAACCTAGCGAAGTTCCAGCTTCGGTACGCCTGGGGCTGGTGGCGGCGTCCAAGCCTCGCGTGCGTCGATTGCCATAAGAATCATCTGGTTAATGACTTCGCTGGAAGTCGTATTATCTCGGCGAGCAATCTGCTTAATCCGCTGCTTCAGGTCTGGCCTAATGCGAAAAGCCATCGTTGGGCTAACCATGTTGTCCTCACCTCCCTTGGCGTTGCAACAACCGTAGCCGGTGTGCAAACGCTTCGACCATGGGGAGAACGGAGGACTATATGGTTTAGCCGATAACTGCTCTAGATAGATGCACGCTGATTGCTGGGGTGCACGCTGTCACTACACGCTATGGTTTGTCCGTTTCAGTGCACGGTAGGTACACGCGGATTACAAAACCGCAGGTCAGAGGGTGCACGCATAGGTGCACGGAGGGGTACACGCCTACACGCACGTGGGTGCACGATTCCTTGCGTTCCTTTAGGGACGCAAGAGCGTGCACACGAACGTGCCCGAGCGGCGAGGTGACCAAGGCTAGACAGCAAAAAGCCCACAACCCAATAAGGCTGCGGGCTTTTCGGGGTTTCAGGCGTGTGGGTCAGCCGAGAGGCGAGTCTCGGTCCAGTGGATTTCTACCCGTTCCTCAATAGGCTTGCGGGTAAAGCTCTTACCGTGCGGAACCAACTCGATGTAATCAACGAGGGTGCCAGAGGCGATGAACTCACGCTTCTGAGAAAGAGTCAGGTCATCCCACTTCTCAGGGTTGCTACTGAGGTAACCCACGATTGGCGACTTGCGGACGTTCGTAGCCTGGCTCAAAAGCTCGTCACGCTCTTTGGTTAGCCGGTCGTAGGTCTTGGTCAGGATGGCAACCGCAGAGGCGTTAGGGTCCGCTAGGGCTTCCTCAATCTCGTCCAGGCGAGTTTGAATGGTGGCAGCCTGACCAAGAGCCTTCTCACGATCTGCGGAGTTCTCAGAGTCGGGGTTGAGGCTAACCGTGATGAGACGTGCCCGAATCTGGGCTTCTACGTAGGCGTTCGCTTCCTCAATCGGCACCGAGGCACAGTGCTTGTCTCGGCACATGTAGACCCGATACCCGTTGTTGATGGCAGCCTTTGACTGACCTCCACAGACCGAACAAGGCATGAGGGAAGTCAGCAGATGCCGAGCCTTCGTGCCTTGGTGATTAGTACGCCTGGCAGGGTTGGTCAGCTTGTCATTGCAGTCTTGCCAGACTTCCTCGGTGACGATGGCAGGCCATACCGCTTTGTAGAGCGTTCCTCGGTGTGAACGCTTCCCCATGTAAGCGGGGTTCGTGAGAATCTTGCGAAGCTTCACAATCGTCCAAGCCTTACCGTTGGGTGACGGAATCTGGCGAGAGTTGAATTCCTTCACAATGCTCGACAGGTTCTCGCTCATGCGGAACCGCTCATAAGCCTCGGTGACAACCTCGGATTGTTCTGGCTTGGGCACCTGGCGTAGAAGCTCCCTGGTCGAGCTGTACTCACGCACGTAGCCGTAAGGGGTTAGACCGTTGGGCTTACCGGCTTCTGCGGAGTGAAAGGCATCACGTTTGGTCCGCAGGCTGATTTGCTCGGACTCTCGTTCGGCAGCCAAGAATTCGTGAACCAGCGCTTCCCGTTCGTGTTGAACACTCGGGTCAAAGGTTCGGTGAAGCGACACCACGTGAATCTTGATGCCCAAGTCTCGGCACAGGTCGAGAAGGGTGACACCACCACCGAGCTTGCGGTTGTACCGAGACACCTCCCACAAGATAAGAACCTTGGGCCTGTTCGTCTTGAGGTAGGCAATCGTCTCGTCGTACTTCGGACGAGGCGCATTGGTGAACCGACTAGCTGAGATTGCCTTGGTTTCTACGAACACTGCGGAATCCGGTAGGTGCCAGTCGTTGTGCCTGGCTACTGCCCTACCTTCGGCTTCCTGCTGAGGCACTGAGCGCTTCTGCCGTTTGTCGGCTTTGCTGACTCGGCAGTACAGGCACGCGTCTTCGGTGACCTGGGGCTTCGTGGTGTCGACCATGCCCACCATGGTACGTCCGTAGGTTTCCTCGGCTTGGGAGACGGAGGAGGCCTACCAGGCGTGGGCGGCCGGGCCGTCGCGCGCCGCGCACGCCGGGGGCGAGGGTGGCGAGCAGCGCCGGCCGGTGGCCTCCGGGGCCACGCTGCTGGAGTTCGAGGTCGTACAGCAGGTGACCGGCAAGGGCTGAGCGACCGCCCGTCGGCGGTCAGGGCTCCCGGGTCTCCGCCAGCGAGGCGAAGGCGATGACGTTGTCGGCGTAGCCGGTCTTTCCGCCGATCCACTGCCCCCCGCAGGTGATCAGGCGGAGCGCCGGCTCGCCCGAGTCGCCGTAGACCCGGTCGGCCGGCAGGCTGGCCTTGCTGAAGTACTCGACCGAGTCGACCCGGAAGACCACCACCCGCCGGTCGTCCCGGGTCACCTCGACCCGGTCACCCGGCTTGAGTTTGCGCAGGTCATAGAAGACCGCCGGGCCCTTCTTGGAGTCCACGTGCCCGACGATGATCGCCCGTCCGGGCTCGCCCGGGGTCGGTCCGCGGTCGTACCAGCCGGTCTCGTCGTGCCGGTTCAGCGGCGGTACGTCGATCGAGCCGTCCCGGGCCTGGCCGACCGGGGCGACCGGGGCGGCCACCTTGATCGCCGGGACGGCGAGGCGTACCGGCCGACTCGCCGGCTCTTTTCTCCCCGCCTGCTCGGCGGGGCGCTGCGGCGACGCGGCCCAGTCGAACGGCCCGACCGTGCTGCCCAGCCCGGCGCCGGTGGCGAAGACACCCACCAGCACCAGCACCACGGCCAGCGGCACCGACCAGGGGCGGCGTCCGGGCGTGGGGTCACGTCGGGTGGGTGCCGAGGCGGGCGGCGGCAGCATGGTCAGCGCCCGGCGGCGCCACGGGGCCGGCGGGCCGCCACGATGCCGACGACCGCGCCGCCGATGGTCAGCGCGAGGCCGCCCGGGACGAGCAGGCCGGTGAGGTCCGGGCCACCGGCGGCACCGCCGAAGCCGGTGTGCGGGCCGGGGCTGGGCTTCATCGCCTTGACCACCTGGAGCATCGTCGAGGCGGTCGTGCCGTTCGGGCACTCCAGCTTGACCCGGTAGTTGCCGGGGCGGGTGCGCTCCCGGACCATCGGCGACGCGGTCAACTCCCCACGCTGCGGCTGCACCTGGATCCGCCCGAAGGCGTCCGAGACGACGGTCGCCGGGACCGAGTTGTCCCGGCAGCTGGCCCGGATGCCGACCAGGAAGCCGGCCTCGACGGTGCTCGGGGTGACCTCCACGAAGACCACGTCGGCGGGGGACGGCTGGCTGTCCGGCGGGCTGGGGGCCGGTGCCAGGGCGCGCGGGGCGGCGGCCGGGGCGGTACCCCCGGCGGCCAGGGCGGCACTCGCGCCGGCCAGCGCCGGAGCGAACACACCGAACGCGACGGCCAGCGCGGTGCGCTGGAGCGTGACCGACACCCCTGCCCCCCTTCGGCGCCGACGGGCAGCGCCGGGGCGGCAAAGCACCGACCTGCCGTACGGGATGAATCGTCTCACCCCCGGGCGTACATCACATCCGATACGCCGGAACCGTCGCGTACGCTCGGGTCGCTGTGACCACCACCGACCTGAACCCCGCCGGCCCGGCCGCCCCGATCCGCACCTTCCACCCCCGGCGCGGCCGGATGAGCGACCGCCAGACGGACGCGCTGGAACGGCTCTGGCCGGCGTACGGGATCGACATCGCCGACCTCGACGGCCCGGTCGACCCGACGGCGTTCTTCGGTCGCCGCGCCCCGGTGGTGCTGGAGATCGGCTCCGGGATGGGCGACGCCACCGCCGCGATGGCCACCGCCGACCCGGACCGCGACTACCTGGCGGTCGAGGTGCACACCCCGGGCCTCGCCAACCTGCTCGACGTGGTCGACCGGCACCGGCTGGGCAACGTCCGGATCGCCCGGGGGGACGCGCTGGATTTGGTCCGCGCCCTGCCCGAGGGCTCGCTGGACGCGGTACACGTCTTCTTCCCCGACCCCTGGCCGAAGTCCCGGCACCACAAGCGGCGGCTGATCCAGCCCAGCCATGTGGCGCTGCTGCGCTCGCGCCTCGCGCTCGGCGGGACGCTGCACTGCGCGACCGACTGGGCCGAGTACGCCGAGTCGATGCGGGAGACCCTGGCCGCCGACCCCGGCCTGGTCGACGCGCACGACGGCTTCGCGCCCCGCCCGGCCCACCGTCCGGTCACCAAGTTCGAGCGCCGCGCCCTCACCGCCGGCCGGCCGATCTTCGACCTGATCCACCACCGGCACCCCTGACCCCTCCCGTGCCGCCGGGGAGGCCCGGTTGGCGGGTGGGGCCGTGTCCCAGGCACGATGGGGGCGCTATGACGCTCACTGCCGCGCTGCCTCGACGCGCCGACCCCGACACCCTCTTCGACGCGTTCGCCGGTTGGGCGAAGGAGCGCGGCCTCGACCTCTATCCCCACCAGGAGGAGGCGGTCATCGAGATCGTCTCCGGCGCCAACGTGATCATGAATACGCCGACCGGCTCGGGCAAGAGCCTGGTCGCGATCGCCGCCCACTTCGCCGCCCTGGCCGACGACCGGACCACCTTCTACACCGCCCCGATCAAGGCCCTGGTCTCGGAGAAGTTCTTCGCCCTCTGCGAGGTCTTCGGCGCCGAGAACGTCGGCATGCTCACCGGCGACGCCAGCGTCAACGCCGACGCCCCGATCATCTGCTGCACCGCCGAGATCCTGGCCAACCTCGCGCTGCGCGAGGGCGCGAAGGCCGACGTCGGCCAGGTGGTCATGGACGAGTTCCACTTCTACGCCGAGCCGGACCGGGGCTGGGCCTGGCAGGTGCCGATCATCGAGCTGCCGCAGGCGCAGTTCGTGCTGATGTCGGCCACCCTCGGCGACACCACCCGGTTCGTCGACGACCTGTCCCGGCGTACCGGCCGGCAGACCGCCGTCGTGCGCTCGGCCGAGCGGCCGGTCCCGCTCCTCTTCTCGTACGCGACCACGCCGATGCACGAGACCCTCGAGGAGCTGCTGGAGACCAAGCAGGCGCCGGTCTACGTCGTGCACTTCACCCAGGCCGCCGCGCTGGAACGGGCCCAGGCGCTGATGAGCGTCAACGTCTGCACGCGCGCCGAGAAGGACATGATCGCCCAGGCGATCGGGAACTTCCGGTTCACCTCCGGCTTCGGCAAGACGCTGTCCCGGCTGGTCCGGCACGGCATCGGCGTGCACCACGCCGGCATGCTGCCCAAGTACCGCCGCCTGGTGGAGACCCTGGCCCAGGCCGGGCTGCTCAAGGTCATCTGCGGCACCGACACCCTCGGCGTCGGAATCAACGTGCCGATCCGCACCGTGCTCTTCACCGGCCTGTCCAAGTACGACGGGGTGCGCACCCGGCTGCTCAAGGCCCGCGAGTTCCACCAGATCGCCGGCCGGGCCGGACGGGCCGGCTACGACACCCTCGGCCGGGTCGTGGTGCAGGCCCCCGAGCACGTGATCGAGAACGAGAAGGCCCTGGCCAAGGCCGGCGACGACCCGAAGAAGCGCCGCAAGGTGGTCAAGAAGAAGCCGCCGGAGGGCTCGATCGGCTGGGGCGAGCCGACCTTCCAGCGCCTGGTCGAGGCCGAGCCGGAGCCGCTGACGTCCAGCTTCCAGGTCAGCCACTCGATGCTGCTCAACGTCATCGGTCGCCCCGGTGACGCGTTCACCGCGATGCGGCACCTGCTCACCGACAACCACGAGGACGCCGCCGCCCAGCGCCGGCACATCCGCCGGGCCATCGCCATCTACCGGGCGCTGCGCGCCGGCGGGGTGGTCGAGCAGCTCGACCAGCCCGACGAGGCGGGCCGGCGGGTCCGGCTCACCGTCGACCTCCAGCTCGACTTCGCGCTCAACCAGCCGCTCTCCCCGCTGGCGCTGGCCGCGATCGAGCTGCTCGACGTCGACTCCCCGTCGTACGCCCTGGACGTGCTCTCGGTGATCGAGTCGATCCTCGACGACCCGCGCCAGGTGCTCTCCGCCCAGCAGTTCAAGGCCCGCGGCGAGGCGGTCGCCGCGATGAAGGCCGAGGGCATCGAGTACGAGGCCCGGATCGAGCTGCTCGACGAGGTGACCTGGCCCAAGCCCCTGGCCGAGCTGCTGGGGGCCGCGTACGAGATGTACCGGCAGGGTCACCCGTGGGTCGCCGACCACGAGCTCTCCCCCAAGTCGGTCGTCCGGGACATGTACGAGCGGGCGATGACCTTCACCGAGTACGTGCAGTTCTACTCCCTCACCCGCTCCGAGGGGCTCGTCCTGCGCTACCTCGCCGACGCGTACAAGACGCTGCGGCAGACCGTCCCCGAGGACGCCAAGACCGAGGAGCTGGTCGACCTCATCGAGTGGCTGGGTGAGCTGGTCCGCCAGGTCGACTCCAGCCTGATCGACGAGTGGGAGCGGCTGCGCAACCCGTCCGACGTCGCCGAGGTCGCCAACTCGCTGGACGACCGTCCGGCGGCGGTGACCCGCAACACCCGCGCCTTCCGGGTGCTGGTGCGCAACGCGCTGTTCCGCCGGGTCGAGCTGGCCGCCCTGCGCCGCTGGTACGACCTCGGCGAGCTGGACTCCGCGTCGGGCTGGGACACCGACGCCTGGGCCGAGGCGCTGGAGCCCTACTTCGAGTCGTACGACGGGATCGGGGTGGGGCCGGACGCGCGTGGGCCGGCGCTGCTGATGATCGAGCAGGGTCGGGACCGGTGGACGGTGCGGCAGATCCTGGACGACCCCGAGGGCGACCACGACTGGGGCATCAGCGCCGAGGTGGACCTCGCCGCCAGCGACGAGGCGGGCGCCGCCGTCATCCGGATCACGGACGTCGGCCAGCTCTGAGATTTTGTTCTGAAGGGGCCGTCCGGAGTGTCCGGGCGGCCCCTTTCGTACCCTGGGCGATGTCAGGCCCGTCGATTAGAATGTATGTACTAATCGAGTTCTTGACCTGGGAGGACGCTCGTGACCGCGCCCACCTCCGCCACCCCGCTCACCCCCTACGCCACGCTCCTGGGCTTCACCCGGTATGTCGATCGCACCGGGCCGACCAAGGCCACCTTCGTCGGCGGGCTGCGCAAGCAGCGGGCCAGCCGGCACGGCTTCAACCCGCACGGCCAGTTCGTCAAGGCCCTCAAGGCCGACGTCGCCTTCCACACCGGCGGCACCCACCTGGCGCAGGTCGCCGATCTGGTCAAGCCCCGCTGGCGCCCGCTCTACCAGGCGCTCGTCCCGGGCGCCACGACCTGGCTGGAGTCGCTGGGCGAGCCGGCCGGCGTCGACCTGGCCCAGACCCGTGACGCCCTCGCCATGCTCGGCGACCTGCCCGTCAAGATCAACCCGCACTTCGGTGTCCGGCACGCCGACGGCCGCGCCGAGGCGGTCCGGCTGCACTTCGACGAGGCCCCGCCGAGCGAGGAGGCCACCCTGGCCACCCTGCACCTGATGGCCCGCCACATGGACGCGGTGCTGCCGCACGCCGAACCGGTCCTGGTCGACGTCCGCCGCGGCGAGTCCCACCGCATGCCCCCCACCGTCAAGCCCGAACAGGTCGAACGCTGGCTGGCCGGCGAGGCCGCCGCCTTCCGCTCCCTCTGGTCCACCGCCGCCTGACCCACCCCACCCCGCCTGCCAGGCGCGCGTTCTCACGGAAAGAGCGGCTGTCCGACGTCGGATGGCCACTCTTTCCGGGAAAGTGCGCCTGGCGAACGGCGAGGAGGTATTCGCTGGGTTCATGCGATTCGACCAGCACACCGTGGTGCTTCTGTCCCGGCCGGCGGATGCGCCGGAGCTGCCCCGGGACGCCGCCGACCGGCTGCAGAACGCCCACCTGGCCCACCAGGCGGGGCTGGTGGAGCAGGGGCTGGTCCTCGCCACCGGGCCGTTCCTGGACCCGGACGACCCGACGCTGCGCGGTCTCGCGGTGCTCCCGATCGCCGCGGAGGAGGCCCGCGAGCTCTACACCAACGACCCGGCGGTACGCGCCGGCCAGCTCGTCGTCCGGGTGGCGAGCTGGATGGTGCCGGAGGGCAACGTGCGGTACGAGAGCGTCGGCGTGCCCCGGTCGATGCTGGAGGCGGCGGCCGGGGACTGACCGGGTCAGTCCTCCGACGCGGGGCGGCTGCCCGGCACCGTCGGCATCGGCCACTGCCCGGTCCGGACGGTCAGCGCCGGCTCGACCTGGTGGTCGGCCCAGACGTAGGTGTCCGGCAACAGCTCCCGCACTCCGACCGCCCGCAGCTCGTCGGCCGTGCCGACGATCACCCGGATCGACGGGAAGTAGTCCAGCAGCACCTGGCGGCACCGACCGCAGGGCGGGATCACCCCGCGCCCCCGGTCGCCCACCGCCACGATGGTCTCCAGCGTGCCCGCGCCCTGGGTGGCGGCCACGCCGATGGTGACCAGCTCGGCGCAGGGGCCGCCGGTGAAGTGGTAGGCGTTCACCCCGGTGAAGATCCGGCCGTCGGCGGTCCGGGCGGCCGCCGCGACGGTGTGGTTCTCGCTGCGGCAGCGCAGCTTGGCGACGGCCGTGGCGGCCTGCACCAGCGCGCGGTCGACGTCCCGCATCGTCATGTCGGCCCCCCGGAGATCGTGTCGTTCGGCGGCCAGCCTAGCGGCCGAGCCCCCGGTTCCCCAGCCAGCGACCCGGGGTGTGGCCTGGGGGCGGGCGGTAACCCGCGGGCGGTCCGGCGGCGGGCTGCCTATCCTTGGCGACGACATGCAGAATCCAGCCGTACCCGCCGACGCCGTCACCGCCCGTGAGCTGCACCGCCGCCTCGACCTCCTGATGTACCGCGACCAGCGCCGCCTGCAACGACGGCTGGACGGGGTACGCCGGCTGAAGGACCCGCAGCGGCGCGACGAGGCGTTGGCCGAGATCGCCGCGGACGTGGCCCGGGCCGAGGCCCGGCTGGCCGACCGGCGTGCCGCCGTGCCGGTGATCACTTATCCGGCCCAGCTGCCGGTCAGCGAGCGCCGGGACGACATCGCCGCCGCGATCCGCGACCACCAGGTGGTGATCGTGGCCGGCGAGACCGGCTCCGGCAAGACCACCCAGCTACCGAAGATCTGCCTGGAGCTGGGGCGCGGCATCAGCGGCCTGATCGGGCACACCCAGCCCCGGCGGTTGGCGGCCCGGACGGTGGCCGACCGGATCGCGGAGGAGCTCGGCACCGAGCTGGGTGACGTGGTGGGCTACAAGGTCCGCTTCACCGACCAGGTCGGTGACCGGAGCCTGGTCAAGCTGATGACCGACGGCATCCTGCTGGCCGAGCTGCAGAACGACCGGATGCTCCGCCAGTACGACACGTTGATCATCGACGAGGCGCACGAGCGCAGCCTCAACATCGACTTCATCCTCGGCTACCTGAGGCAACTCCTCCCCCGCCGCCCCGACCTCAAGGTGATCATCACCTCGGCGACCATCGAGACCGACCGGTTCGCGAAGCACTTCGCCGACAGCGAGGGGAAGCCGGCGCCGGTGGTCGAGGTCTCCGGGCGGACCTACCCGGTCGAGGTGCGGTACCGGCCACTGGTCGAGGTGAGCGAGGCCGACGAGGACTCCGGCGACGACGAGGAGAACGTCCGCGACCAGATCCAGGCCATCGGCGACGCGGTCGAGGAGCTGGCCGCCGAGGGCCCCGGCGACATCCTGGTCTTCCTCAGCGGTGAGCGGGAGATCCGGGACACCGCCGACGCGCTGGGCAAGCTGGTGGAGAAGAGACGGTCGCTGCTCGGCACCGAGATCCTGCCGCTGTACGCCCGGCTCTCCTCCGCCGAGCAGCACCGGGTCTTCGCCCCGCACGCCGCGCGCCGGGTGGTGCTCGCCACCAACGTCGCGGAGACCTCGCTGACCGTCCCCGGCATCAAGTACGTGGTGGACCCGGGCACCGCCCGGATCTCGCGCTACTCCAGCCGGCTCAAGGTGCAGCGGCTGCCGATCGAGCCGGTCTCCCAGGCCTCGGCCAACCAGCGCAAGGGGCGCTGCGGTCGCACCTCGGACGGCATCTGCATCCGCCTCTACGACGAGCCGGACTTCCTCTCCCGCCCGGAGTTCACCGACCCGGAGATCCTGCGCACCAACCTCGCCTCGGTCATCCTCCAGATGACCTCGATCGGGCTCGGCGACGTCGCCGCGTTCCCGTTCATCGACCCGCCGGACCGGCGCAACGTCGCCGACGGCGTGAACCTGCTGCACGAGCTGGGCGCGCTCGACCCGGCCGAGGCCGACCCGGCGAAGCGGCTCACCGCGCTGGGCCGGCGGCTGGCCCAGCTCCCGGTCGACCCACGGCTGGCCCGGATGGTGCTGGAGGGCGAGCGCAACGGCTGCGCCACCGAGGTGGTGGTGATCGCCGCCGCGCTGTCGATCCAGGACCCGCGGGAGCGGCCGGCGGAGAAGCAGGCCCAGGCCGATCAGGCGCACGGCCGGTTCGCCGACAAGGAATCGGACTTCGTCGCCTTCCTCAACCTCTGGCGCTACCTGCGGGAGCAGCAGCGGGAGCTGTCGTCCAGCGCGTTCCGCCGGATGTGCAAGGCGGAGTACCTGAACTACCTGCGGGTGCGGGAGTGGCAGGACATCGTCAGCCAGCTGCGCCAGGTGCTGCGTACCCCCGACCAGGGCGACGGGCGGCGCGGCCGGCGCGGCGCGGCGGAGGCCCCGGCGGACGGCGGCCGGCGCGGTCCGGCCGCGGATCTGCCGGAGGAGATCGACACCCCGAAGGTGCACCAGTCGCTGCTGCCGGGCCTGCTGTCGCACATCGGGCTCAAGGACGCCCAGAAGCACGAGTACCTGGGTGCCCGGGGCGCGAAGTTCGTGATCTTCCCCGGTTCGGCGCTGTTCAAGAAGCCGCCGCGCTGGGTGATGGCCGCCGAGCTGGTGGAGACCTCCCGGCTCTGGGGCCGGGTGGCCGGGCGGGTCGAGCCGGAGTGGGTGGAACCGCTGGCCCAGCACCTGGTCAAACGCAGCTACAGCGAGCCGCACTGGGAGAAGAAGCAGGCCGCGGTGATGGCCTACGAGAAGGTCACCCTGTACGGCATCCCGCTGGTCACCTCCCGCAAGGTCAACTTCGGCCGGATCGACCCGGCGCTGAGCCGGGAGCTGTTCATCCGGCACGCGCTGGTCGAGGGCGACTGGCAGACCCATCACCAGTTCTGGCGGGACAACCAGAAGCTCCTCACCGAGATCGAGGAGTTGGAGAACCGGGCCCGCCGCCGGGACATCCTGGTCGACGACGAGACGATCTTCAGCTTCTACGACCAGCGGATCCCCGCCGACGTGGTCTCCGGCCGGCACTTCGACTCCTGGTGGAAGAAGGCCCGCCGGGAGAACCCGGAGCTGCTCACCTTCACCCGGGAGCTGCTGGTCAACTCCGGTCGCGGCGGGGTGGACGAGGCCGACTACCCGGACGAGTGGCGGGCCGACGGGGTGGCCCTGCCGCTGACGTACACCTTCGACCCGACCGCGCCGAGCGACGGCGTCACGGTGGACATCCCGCTGCCGCTGCTCAACCAGGTGCCGGCGGAGAGCTTCGACTGGCAGGTGCCGGGGCTGCGCGAGGAGCTGGTCATCGCGCTGATCCGGTCGCTGCCCAAGGCGATCCGGCGCAACTTCGTGCCGGTGCCCGACTACGCCCGGGCCGCGCTCGCCGCGATCACCCCCGGCGAGGAGCCGCTGCTCGACGCGCTCACCCGCGAGCTGCGCCGGATGACCGGGGTGACCGTCCCCCGCGACGCCTGGGACACCGCCCGGCTCCCGGCGCACCTGCGGGTCGGCTTCCGGGTGCTGGACGAGGAGAACAAGCCGGTCGCCGAGGGCAAGGACCTGACGGCCCTGCAACGCCAGCTCCGCCAGGAGGTGCGCCAGGTCGTCGCGGCCGCCGCGCCGGACGTGGCCCGCACCGGGCTGGGCGAGTGGAGCATCGGCACCCTGCCGCGCACCATCGAGCAGGTCCGCGCGGGGTACGCGGTGACCGCGTACCCGGCGCTGGTCGACGAGGGCTCGACGGTCGGGGTGAAGGTCTTCGACTCGGAGGCCGAGCAGGCCGCCGCGCACTGGGCCGGCACCCGGCGGCTGCTCCGGCTGACCGTGCCGTCGCCGGCGAAGTTCCTGCAGGGGCGACTCTCCAACGAGGCGAAGCTGGCGCTGAGCCGCAACCCGCACGGCAGCGTGCAGGCCCTCATCGAGGACGCCGCGGGTGCCGCGATCGACAAGCTGATCGGTGAGGCGGGCGGCCCGGCGTGGGACGCCGAGGGCTTCGCCGCGCTACGCGACCGGGTCCGCGCCGACCTGGTCGACACCGTGGTCGAGGTGATGGACCGGGTCCGCCGGGTGCTCGCCGCGGCGTACGCGGTGGAGCAGCGGCTCGGCGCCACCCGCAACCTGGCCGTGGTGGCCGCGCTGGCGGACATCCGCAACCAGCTCGCCGGGCTGGTGCACCCGGGTTTCGTCACCGAGGCCGGGTACGCCCGCCTGCCGGACCTGCTGCGCTACCTGACCGCGATCGAGCGGCGGCTGGACCGGCTGCCCGGCAACCCGCAGCGGGACAAGTCCCAGCAGGACCGGGTCGCGGTGGTGCAGAAGGAGTACGCCGACCTGCTGGCCGCGCTGCCGCCGAGCCGACGGCAGTCCGCGGCGGTCCGGCAGATCCGCTGGATGATCGAGGAGCTGCGGGTGAACGTCTTCGCCCAGGCGCTGGGCACCCCGTACCCGGTGTCGGAGCAGCGGATCTACCGGGCGATGGACGACGCCGAGGGACGCTGAGCCGCTGAGCACTCCTACGGGGCAGCGCGGGTGCCGTCACTTCGTTATCGTCTGCGCCTCCGGTCATCGGAGGGCCGGCTTCGATCCCTGGGGTGCAGCGTGTCCATGGTCATCCTCCTCTACATCGTGGTTCTCGTGGCGAGTGCGGTGGCGCTGCTCGGTGTCGCCGTGACGTCGTTCGCCACCACCTCCGTGGTCGACCGGGTGCTCGCCGCGTTCTTCGCCGTCTGCGCGGCCGGCAACGCGTGGCACCTCATCGCCACCGGCGCGGGCCGCGGGGTGGTCTTCATCCCCGCGTTCTTCGTGCCGTTTTACGCCGGGTACAAGCTGTACCGGGGCTTCCAGCACCGGGAGGAGCGCCGCGCCGACCGCGAGGCCAACAAGCGGGCATTGGCAACGGCCGACGACTGGCGCGCATCACGCCGCTGGTAACCCCCCCCCCGCCCCGCCCCCGCCCCGCGATCTTGCACTTTGTGCCCTCGATTCGCGGCATTCACACCCTTTGCCGGGGCCGGAAGTGCAAGATCGCGGGGAGTGGGTGGGGCTAGGGGAGCGGGTCGACGCCGGGCGGCAGGTTGTCGGTGGCGGTGGCGTCGTGGACGTACTCCAGCAGGATCCGGCGCAGCTCCCGGCCGGCGTGGGTGGGCACCACGTCGCGGCGGCGCGCCACCGCGATGGTCCGCCGGACGCCGGGCGGGGCGAGCCGGGTGACCCGGACGCCGGCCCGGCGGGCGACCACGATGCCGGGGACCAGGGCGATGCCCAGGCCCGCCTCGACGAAGCTCAGCACGGCGTCCATCTCCCCGCCGTCGACCGAGAAGGTGGGTTCGAAGCCGGCGTCCCGGCAGGCCTGGATGGTGGCGTCGCGCAGGTCGTAGCCCTCGCGGAACATCACCAGGGGCTGGCCGCGCAGGTCGGTGATGCGCAGCTCCCCGCTGTCCGCCGCAGCGGGCAGCGGCTCCACCGAGGCGACCACCAGGCTCTCCCGCAGGATGGGGTCGACGCGGAGCCCCGGGTCGGCGCCCTGCGCCGGCATGATGATCAGGGCCAGGTCGAGGTCGCCGCGGAGCAGGTCGCGGACGAGGTCCTGCGAGCCGCCCTCCTCCACCCGCAGGTCGACGGTGGGGTGGGCGTCGCGGAACCGGCGCAGCACCGGCGGGGCGAGCGAGGTGGCGAGGCTGGGGGTGGCGCCGAGCCGGACCCGGCCCCGGCGCAGCCCGACCAGCTCCTGCACCTCGCGGGTGGCGGTCTCGACGTCGGCCAGGATCCGCTTCGCCAACGGCAGCAGTACGTCGCCCGCGGCGGTGAGGGTGATGTTGCCCCTTACCCGTTCGAACAGCGGGGCCCCGAGGTCGGCCTCCAGGGCGTGAATTTGCTTACTCAGCGAGGGCTGGGTGATGCCGACGAGGTCGGCGGCTTGGGTGAAATGTCGTACTTCTGCGACCGCCACGAAGTACTTGAGCTGATGGAGCTGCATCTACATAGCTTATGGCTATCAAGACTGCGAAGTCGATGCATTGGACGCCTGATCGAAGTGCTCCTAGCGTCGGTCAGGTGGTAATCACGAAAACTCGGTCGCCCATCCGCTCGAACGTCGGCCTGAAGGCCGTCATGGCGGTGACGGGCATCCTCCTGGTGCTCTTCCTCATCGCGCACATGCTCGGCAACCTGAAGATCTTCACGGGCGCCGAGGCCTTCAACCACTACGCGCACTGGCTGCGCGACCTGGGCACGCCGCTGCTGGCCGCCGGCTGGTACCTGTGGATCCAGCGTGGGGTGCTGCTGATCGCGCTGGTCGCCCACATCGTCGCCGCCACCGTGCTGGCGCGACGCTCGCGGGCCGCCCGACCGGTCAAGTACGCCCACCGCACGAAGGTCCAGGGCAGCTACGCCGCGCGCACGATGCGCTGGGGTGGGGTGATCATCGGGCTCTTCGTGATCTATCACATCCTGGACCTGACCACCGGTCACCTGAACCCGGTCGGCGACCCGACCCGACCGCAGGCCAACGTGGTGGCCGACTTCGCCCCGGAACGCTGGTACGTGACCCTCTTCTACGCCCTCGCGGTGATCGCGCTCGGCTTCCATCTGCGGCACGGCGCCTTCAGCGCGTTCCGCAGCCTGGGCCAGCAGACCCCGAGGGGCGAGCGCCGGGCCCGCGCCGCAGCCCTGGTCTTCGCCGTCGGGCTGACCGTCGGCTACCTGGTGGTCCCGTTCGCCGTACTCACCGGATTGGTGTCCTGACCATGGATCTCTACACCGAGGGCGACCCGATCGCCGACACCAAGGCTCCCGAGGGCCCGATCGACAAGCGCTGGGAGACCCGTCGCTTCGAGGCCAAGCTGGTGAACCCGGCCAACCGCCGGAAGATGACGGTGATCGTGGTGGGCACCGGCCTGGCCGGTGGCTCGGCCGCGGCCACCCTGGCCGAGCAGGGCTACCGGGTCAGGAGCTACTGCTACCAGGACAGCCCCCGGCGGGCGCACTCGATCGCCGCGCAGGGTGGCATCAACGCCGCCAAGAACTACCGCAACGACGGCGACTCGGTGCACCGGCTCTTCTACGACACCGTCAAGGGCGGCGACTTCCGCTCCCGGGAGTCGAACGTGCACCGGCTGGCCGAGGTGTCGGTCAACATCATCGACCAGTGCGTGGCCCAGGGCGTGCCCTTCGCCCGCGAGTACGGCGGCCTGCTGGACACCCGCTCCTTCGGCGGCGCCCAGGTGCAGCGCACCTTCTACGCCCGGGGCCAGACGGGCCAGCAGCTGCTGCTCGGCGCGTACCAGGCGCTGGAGCGGCAGATCGGCCTGGGCAACGTGGAGATGAACACCCGGCACGAGATGCTGGAGCTGGTCATCGTCGACGGCAAGGCCCGCGGCATCGTGGTGCGCGACCTCATCACCGGTGAGATCACCACCGAGATGGCCGACGCGGTGGTGCTGGCCTCCGGCGGCTACGGCAACGTCTTCTACCTCTCCACCAACGCCAAGGGCTGCAACGTCACCGCGTCCTGGCGGGCGCACCGCAAGGGCGCGTACTTCGCCAACCCCTGCTACACGCAGATCCACCCGACCTGCATCCCGGTCTCCGGCGACCACCAGTCGAAGCTGACCCTGATGAGCGAGTCGCTGCGCAACGACGGCCGGGTCTGGGTGCCGAAGGCCAAGGGCGACGACCGCAGCCCCAAGGACATCCCCGAGGACGAGCGGGACTACTACCTGGAGCGGATCTACCCCTCCTTCGGCAACCTGGTCCCCCGGGACATCGCCTCCCGCGCGGCGAAGAACGTCTGCGACGAGGGCCGGGGCGTCGGGCCGACCAAGCTCGGCGTCTACCTGGACTTCGCCGACGCGATCAACCGGCTCGGCCGCAAGGCCATCGAGGCCAAGTACGGCAACCTCTTCGAGATGTACGAGCGGATCACCGGCGAGGACCCGTACGAGGTCCCGATGCGGATCTACCCGGCCGTGCACTACACGATGGGCGGCCTCTGGGTCGACTACGACCTGCAGTCCACCATCCCGGGCCTGTTCGTGATCGGTGAGGCGAACTTCTCCGACCACGGCGCCAACCGGCTCGGCGCCTCGGCGCTGATGCAGGGCCTCGCGGACGGCTACTTCGTGCTGCCGAACACCATCGCCAACTACCTCGCCTCCGGCCCGCTGGACAAGGTCGAGGCGAGCCACCCGGAGGCGGTCGCGGCCCGCCGTGACGTCGAGGACCGGATCTCCCGGCTGCTCGCCGTCGACGGCGACCGGACCGTGGACTCGTTCCACCGCGAGCTCGGCCAGATCATGTGGGAGCACTGCGGCATGGAGCGCAGCGAGGCCGGGCTGCGCAAGGCGATCGACGAGATCCGGGCGCTGCGCGACGAGTTCTGGAAGCGGGTCAAGGTGCCGGGCGACGGCGAGGGCCTCAACCAGTCGCTGGAGAAGGCCGGCCGGGTGGCCGACTTCTTCGAGCTGGCGGAGCTGATGTGCATCGACGCCCTGCACCGGGAGGAGTCCTGCGGCGGTCACTTCCGGGCCGAGCACCAGACCCCCGACGGTGAGGCGCAGCGCGACGACGAGCGGTTCAGCTACGTCGCGGCCTGGGAGTACACCGGCAGTGGCACGCCGTCCGTGCTGCACAAGGAAGACCTGGTCTTCGAATACGTCCACCCCACGCAGCGGAGCTACAAGTGAACCTGACCCTGCGCATCTGGCGCCAGACCGGCCCCAACGACAAGGGTCGGATGGTGACCTACCAGGTCGAGGACGTCTCCCCGGACATGTCGTTCCTAGAGATGCTCGACGTGCTCAACGAGCGCCTCATCCTCAACGGGGACGAGCCGGTGGCGTTCGACCACGACTGCCGTGAGGGCATCTGTGGCGCCTGCGGCATGGTGATCAACGGCAACGCGCACGGCCCGCAGCGCGGGACCACCGCCTGCCAGCTGCACATGCGGCAGTTCTCCGACGGCGAGACGATCGACATCGAGCCGTGGCGGGCCCGGGCCTTCCCGGTCGTCAAGGACCTGGTGGTCAACCGGGGCGCCTTCGACAAGATCATCGCCGCCGGTGGGTACGTCACCGCGCCGACCGGTAGCGCTCCCGAGGCGCACGCCACCCCGGTGCCGAAGGCCGACGCGGACGCCGCCTTCGAGTCGGCCGCCTGCATCGGCTGCGGCGCCTGCGTGGCGGCCTGCCCGAACGGCTCCGGCATGCTCTTCACCGCCGCCAAGATCACCCAGCTCTCGCTGCTGCCGCAGGGCCAGCCGGAGCGCTACACCCGGGTGATCGGCATGGTCGACGCGCACGACGAGGCCGGCTTCGGCGGCTGCACCAACGCCGGTGAGTGCACCGCGGTCTGCCCGAAGGGCATCCCGCTGAACACCATCGGCCGGCTCAACCGGGACTACCTCAAGGCGACCACCACGCGCGGGAACACTCCGGGCTCCTGACGCCACCGGCGGGTCCGCCCGGCCTCCGGCTCACCGACCGCCGTACCCCACCCGGGGTGCGGCGGTCGACCTCTTTCCAGGGGTACGCGCAGACGTGCTCGCCGGGCGGCGTGGGGACCGCCACGGCCGGGAGCCGCCGCTGTCGGTTCAAGTCACCCCGCCCGGGTAGCAGCCCCATGGACGGCACCGAGAGGGGAACACCGGCATGAAGGCACTGACCTGGCACGGCAAGCGTGACGTACGCGTGGACGAGGTACCCGATCCCCGGATCGAGGAGCCGACCGACGCCGTCGTCCGGATCACCTCGACCGCCATCTGCGGCTCCGACCTGCACCTCTACGAGGTGCTCGGGCCCTTCCTGAAGCCCGGCGACATCCTCGGCCACGAGCCGATGGGCATCGTCGAGGAGGTCGGCTCGGGGGTGACCCGGCTCAAGCCGGGCGACCGGGTGGTGGTGCCGTTCAACATCGCCTGTGGCCACTGCTGGATGTGCGAGCGGCAGCTCTACGCGCAGTGTGAGACCACCCAGGTGACCGCCGAGGGCAAGGGCGCATCGCTGTTCGGCTACACCTCGCTCTACGGCTCGGTCCCCGGCGGGCAGGCCGAGTACCTGCGGGTCCCGCAGGCCCAGTTCGGCCCGATCAAGATCCCGGAGACCGGCGCGGACGAGCGCTACCTCTACCTCAGCGACATCCTCCCGACCGCCTGGCAGGCGGTGAAGTACGCCGACACCCCGCCCGGCGGCACCCTGGCGGTCTTCGGGCTCGGCCCGGTCGGGCAGTTCTGCGCCCGGATCGGCCGGCACCTCGGCGCCGGCCGGGTGATCGGCCTGGACCTGGTGCCGGAGCGGCTGGAGATGGCCCGCCGGCACGGCATCGAGACGCTCGACGTCACCGAGCTCGACGACGTCCCCGGCGCGCTGATCGACCTGGTCGACGGGCGCGGCCCGGACGCGGTGATCGACGCGGTCGGCATGGAGGCGCACGGCTCCACCTCGGGCAAGCTCGCCCAGACCGCCGCCGGGCTGCTCCCCGACAAGCTGGCCCGGACGATGACCGACAAGGTCGGCGTGGACCGGCTGGTGGTGCTCAAGGCCGCGCTCAAGGCGGTCCGCCGCGGCGGCACCGTCTCCATCTCCGGCGTGTACGGCGGCGAGGTCGACCCGATGCCGCTGATGGAGATGTTCGACCGGGGCATCCAACTGCGGATGGGCCAGTGCCACGTGCGCCGCTGGACCGACGAGATCATGCCGCTGCTCGCCGGCGACGACGACCCGCTGGGCGTGGAGGACCTGCGCACCCACCGGGTGCCGCTGACCGAGGCGCCGAAGGCGTACGAGATGTTCCAGAAGAAGGAGGACGGCTGCGTGAAGGTCGTGCTCGCACCGTGAGTCGGGTAGTGGTGATCACCGGGGCGACCAGTGGCATCGGCCGGGCGGCCGCACGCGAGTTCGCCGGGCGCGGGGACCGGCTGGTCCTCGCCGCCCGCTCTCCGACCACCCTGGCGCAGGTACGCCGGGAGTGCGCCGAGGCGTACGACGTGCCGACCGACGTCACGGAGCCGGGAGCGCTCGACGCGCTGGCCGCGGCGGCGATCGAGCGGTACGGCCGGATCGACGTCTGGGTGCACACCGCCGCGGTGATGGCGTACGGGCGCTTCGAGGAGATCCCGGAGGAGGTCTTCGAGCGGGTGGTCCGCACCGACCTGCTGGGCGCCGCCGGGGCCGCTCGGGTGGCTCTGCGGCAGTTCAAGGCCGCCGGCGGCGGGACGCTGGTCCTCACCGGGTCGGTGCTCGGGCACATCACCGCGCCGTACATGAGCGGCTACGTGACCAGCAAGTGGGGGTTGCAGGGCCTGACCCGGGCGTTGCAGCAGGAGTCCCGCGACCTGTCCGGGGTGAACGTCTGCCTGGTCACCCCGGGCAGCGTGGACACCCCGGTCTACCAGCAGGCCGCCAACTACGTGGGCCGGACGGGCCGGCCGCCGCTGCCGATCACCACCCCGGAGCGGGTCGCCCGGGCCATCGCGCACTGCGCCGACCGGCCCCGCCGGGAGGTCTCGGTGGGCCGGCTCAACATGGTCATGCGGGTCGGCTTCACCGCCTTCCCCGCGGTGTACGACGTGCTCGTCGGGCCGCTGATGCGGATCGGCGGGCTGACGAACCACCCGGTGCCCCCGAACGAGGGCGTGGTCTTCACCCCGAACCCGGCGGGCGAGGCGGTGCGCGGCGGCTGGCTGCCCGACCTGCCCCGGGCCGCCTGGGCGATCGGTGGGACGGCCGTCTCCGCCGGGGCGGCGGTGCTGCGCCGGCTGCGCTGACCACCCGGCATCCCGGCCGCTCGGGGTGCCCGGGGCCGGACTCGGCCCGGCACGGGGGCGACACGGTGACTACCGTGTACTGCGGGACACGGCGGAGGGGCGAAGATGCGGGAACCAGCGGAACGGGAACTCGAGCGGGCGGTCGGCGGCCGGCTGTGGCGGATGGCCGGGCTGGCCGCGATGGCCGGCCTGGCCTGGACGGCCCGGGACGTCCCGGCGCAGCTGGGCGGCCGGCTGACCGGCGCCCGGGCGGAGCGGGCGGCGCGCTCCCCCCAGTTCCGCGACGGGACCTTCCACAACCGGACGGCCACCCGGACCATGTCCGGCGAGCCGGGCCGGAACCTGGTCTGGGAGCTGCTCTTCGGCAAGCAGCGCCGGCGCCCCACCGCCCCGGTGCCGCTGCTGCGCCCCGCGCCCGCGCCGCAGAGCGACGCCGAACGCGAACTGGGCATCATCTGGTACGGCCACGCCTCGTCCCTGATCGAGATCGAGGGGCACCGGGTGCTGGTCGACCCGGTGTGGAGCGACCGCTGCTCCCCGTCGGCGGCGGTCGGCCCGAAGCGGCTGCACGAACCGCCCGTCCGCGTCGACGAGCTGCCGCCCGTCGACGCGATCCTCATCTCCCACGACCACTACGACCACCTCGACATGGCCACCGTGCGGGCGCTGGTCGCCGGGCAGTCCGCGCCGTTCCTGGTGCCGCTGGGCGTCGGCGTCCACCTCGACCGGTGGGGCGTGCCGGCGGAGCGGATCATCGAGCTGGACTGGTCGGAGAGCCACCGGGTCGGCGGGCTGGAGATCACCGCCACCGCCGCCCAGCACTTCTCCGGCCGGGGCCTGCGCCGCGACGGCACGCTCTGGAGCTCCTGGGTGGTGGCCGGGGCGCACCGGAAGGTCTTCTACACCGGCGACTCGGGCTACTTCGACGGGTACGCCGAGATCGGCGCCGCGCACGGCCCCTTCGACGTGACGCTGATGCAGATCGGCGCGTACGACCGGGCCTGGCCGGGCATCCACATGTTCCCCGAGGAGGCGGTCTCCGCCCACCTCGACCTGCGCGGCGGACTGTTCATCCCGGTGCACTGGGCCACGTTCAACCTGGCCCTGCACGACTGGTCCGAGCCGGTGGACCGGCTCTGGGCCGAGGCCAAGGCCCGCGACGTGCGGCTCGCGGTGCCCCGGCCGGGCGAGCGTGTCGTGGTGGACGACCCGCCGCCGGTGGACGGCTGGTGGCAGGCGGTCGCCTGACCCGGCGGTGACCGGGCACCGCCGGCCCGCGCCGGCGGGCCCGGTCAGAGCACGAAGGCGTCGGTCCAGAGGGCGCCGGAGCGGCCGGAGAGGGCGTCCAGCATCGCCACCGCCTGACCGTCGGTGAGCTGCGCGACGAAGTCGACGATCGCCCGCCCCCGGGCCTTGCCGACCCGGTCCGGGGTACGCGGGTGCAGCTCCGCCTCGGCCAGCTCCACCAGGTCGTGCAGCCGCCGGGGCAGCCGGGATTCCTCCTCCGGGTCGAGCAGCCACTCCCAGAGCGCCTCGATCAGGGTGCCCAGCAGCCGGGCCTGGCCGCGCTGGTGCAGGGCCAGGTCCGGGCGGGCCAGCACGAAGCGGTGGTGGACGAACTTGAGCACCTGCACCTCGTGCCACTGGGCCCGGCCCAGCAGCACGTGCCCGGAGCGCACGTCCGGCTCGCCGACCACGGTGATCGCGTCGACGAACCGGGTGGTCCAGCGGGCGGAGAAGCGGGCCACGTACTGCTCGGCCTCGATCGAGCCGTCGAAGGGCAGCGCCAGCAGCCCCTCCACCAGCTCCTGCCGGACGTGCTCGACGGCGGCGGCGAACGCCTCGTCGTCGGCGATCCAGGCGTCCTTGCGGTGCAGCTGGCGGCGGAGCCGTTCGATCGCCGAGCCGGGACGGCGGGCCGCGCCGGCCAGGGCCCCGTCGGTGATCGCCCGCAGGTGCCCGCCCTCGCGCTGCCAGGCCATCAGCTCGGCGGCCACCGCCCCCTGCTGGAGCACGCCGACCCGGTAGAAGTCCTCCACGTCGTGGATGGCGTACGCGATGTCGTCGGCGGTGTCCATCACCGACGCCTCGACGGTCTGCTGCCACTCGGCGATCCGGCCGGCGAACGGCTCCCGCGCCTGACGCAGGTCGGCCAGCTCCGTGCGGTACGCGCCGAACTTCAGCGAGCCGCTCTCCAGGTCGTCGGGCGGGGCGGCGGCGCCCCGGGGGGCCGGGGAGAGGTGACGCGGGTGCGGGTCCGGGTGGTCCAGCCGGGTCCACGGGTACTTCAGCATCGCCGCGCGGACCGCGGCGGTCAGGTCGAGCCCGGTGGTGGCGGCGCCCCGGATCTCGGTGCTGGTGACGATCCGGTACGACTGCGCGTTGCCCTCGAACCCGTCGGCCAGCCCGAGCCGCTGCCGGGCCAGCCGGTCCAGCACCCGCTCCCCCAGGTGCCCGAAGGGCGGGTGACCCAGGTCGTGGGCGAGCGCGGCGGCCTCCACCACGTCCGGGTCGCAGCCACCGAGCTTCTCCAGCAGGCCCCGGTGCCGGTCGTCGGCGGTGAGTCGCTCGGCGATCGCCCGGGCCACCTGGGCGACCTTCAGGCTGTGGGTCAGCCGGTTGTGCACCAGCAGGCCGGAGCCGCCCGGGCTGATCACCTGGGTGACGCCGTTCAGCCGGGAGAAGAACGGCGAGGACACGATCCGGTCCCGGTCGGCCCGGAACGGGCTGGCGGCCAGGTCGCCGAGCGCCCGGGCGCTGCCGCCGAAGAGCCGGCGCGCCCGCGGATCCGCAGCTTGTTCCATGATCGCCACGCTAGCGCAGGCGCGTCGGGCGGGTGTGGCGAGCGGCGTCGGGGGCGGCCGGCAGAATGCAGCACGGAACCCACAGCGAAGGCGGATCAAGATCGTGACCCAGTCTGTTCATCAGCGGATCGCCGACGAGCTCGGCGTCGCGGAACGTCAGGTGCGGGCGGCCGTGGAGCTGCTCGACGGCGGCGCCACCGTGCCGTTCATCGCCCGCTACCGCAAGGAGGCCACCGGCCTGCTCGACGACGCACAGCTGCGCACGCTGGAGGAGCGGCTGCGCTACCTGCGCGAGCTGGACGAGCGGCGGGCCGCGGTGCTGGAGTCCATCCGCGGCCAGGGCAAGCTCGACGAGGCCCTGGAAGCGCAGATCATGGCCGCCGACTCGAAGTCCCGGCTGGAGGACATCTACCTGCCGTACAAGCCGAAGCGGCGGACCCGGGCGCAGATCGCCCGCGAGGCCGGGTTGGCGCCGCTGGCGGAAACCCTGCTCGCCGACCCGACGCAGGACCCGAAGGCGGTCGCCGCCGGCTACGTCGACGCCGACCGGGGGGTGGCCGACGCCGCCGCCGCGCTGGAGGGCGCCCGGGCCATCCTCATCGAGCGCTTCGCCGAGGACGCCGACCTGATCGGCACGCTGCGCGAGCAGATGTGGTCGCGGGGCCGGCTGGTCTCCCGGGTACGCGACGGCCAGGAGGCCGCCGGCGCCAAGTTCGCCGACTACTTCGACTTCGCCGAGCCGTTCCCGAAGCTCCCCTCACACCGGATCCTGGCCATGTTCCGGGGCGAGAAGGAGGGCGTGCTCGACCTGACCATGGATCCGGAGGCCGACGGCGACTCCGACGCCACGGTCACCGGCCCGACCCGGTACGAGGCGGCCATCGCCGGCCGGTTCGGCGTCAGCGACCAGGGGCGGCCCGCCGACCGGTGGCTGACCGACACGGTGCGCTGGGCGTGGCGTACCCGGATCCTCATCCACCTCGGGGCGGACCTGCGGATGCGGCTCTGGCAGGCGGCCGAGGAGGAGGCCGTCCGGGTCTTCGCCATGAACCTGCGCGACCTGCTGCTCGCCGCGCCGGCCGGCACCCGACCCACGATGGGCCTCGACCCGGGCCTGCGTACCGGCGTGAAGGTGGCCGTGGTGGACGCCACCGGCAAGGTGGTCGCCACCGACACCATCTACCCGCACGAGCCGCGCCGGCAGTGGGACGCCTCGATCGAGACCCTGGCAAAGCTCGCCGGGGCGCACGGGGTGGAGCTGATCGCGATCGGCAACGGCACCGCCAGCCGGGAGACCGACAAGCTCGCCGGCGAGCTGATCAAGCGGCACCCGCAGCTCAACCTGACCAAGGTGGTGGTCTCCGAGGCTGGCGCGTCGGTCTACTCCGCCTCCGCGTACGCCTCCCAGGAGCTGCCCGGGCTGGACGTGTCGCTGCGCGGCGCGGTCTCCATCGCCCGCCGGCTCCAGGACCCGCTCGCCGAGCTGGTCAAGATCGACCCGCGCTCGATCGGCGTCGGGCAGTACCAGCACGACCTGTCCGAGGTGAAGCTCTCCCGCTCGCTCGACGCGGTGGTCGAGGACTGCGTCAACGCGGTCGGCGTCGACGTCAACACCGCGTCCGCTCCCCTGCTCACCCGGGTCTCCGGGATCGGCGCCGGGCTGGCCGAGAACATCGTGCTGCACCGGGACGCCAACGGCCCGTTCCGCTCCCGGTCGGAGCTGAAGAAGGTGGCCCGGCTCGGCCCGAAGGCGTTCGAGCAGTGCGCCGGCTTCCTGCGCATCCCCGGCGGCGCCGACCCGCTCGACTCCTCCAGCGTCCACCCCGAGTCGTACCCGGTGGTGCGCCGGATCCTGGCCAGCACCGGGCAGGATCTGCGCTCGTTGATCGGGAAGTCGACCATCCTGCGCGGCCTGCGGGCGACCGACTTCGTTGACGACACGTTCGGCCTGCCCACCGTCACCGACATCCTCGCCGAACTGGAGAAGCCCGGCCGGGACCCGCGACCGGAGTTCCGTACCGCCACCTTCGTCGAGGGGGTGGAGAAGATCGGCGACCTGACACCGGGGATGGTACTGGAGGGCGTGGTGACCAACGTGGCCGCGTTCGGCGCGTTCGTCGACGTCGGCGTGCACCAGGACGGCCTGGTGCACGTGTCCGCCATGTCGAACACCTTCGTCAAGGATCCGCGGGACGTGGTGAAGTCCGGCGACGTGGTCCGGGTCAAGGTGCTCGACGTCGACGTGCCGCGCAAGCGGATCTCGCTGACCCTGCGGCTGGACGGCGAGACGCCGTCGGGGCCTGGACGGCCAGCGTCCGACGGCGGGCTAAGCGAGCGCGGCGGCGGCCGCGACGGCGGCACCGGCCGGGGCGGCGCGGACCGTGGTCGGGGCGACCGCGGCGGAGCCCGGGGTGCCCAGCGTCAGGGTCGCGGCGGAGTCACGCCGCCCCCGGCCAGCGGCGCGCTGGCCGACGCCCTGCGCCGGGCCGGGCTGGCCTGACACGTTCCGGCCGGCCAGCGTCCAACGGGATGACGTTCGACGGCCCCGGGACCACCGCCGTGGCACCCGGGGCCGTCGCCCGAGAGGGACCGGTTCTCGTCAGTTGGGTGCCTTCCCCTGCTGCGGGTTCTCCCTCAGCCACTCGTCCATGGTGTCGTTCTTCACCGCCGCGAAGAGCTTCGCCGAGGCGGGCATGTCCGGGAAGATCACGCTCTGGTCGCCGACCATCCCCACGCCAGTTGTGGGGCTGATCATCATGGTCACGTTGTCGGCATCGACCTGCCGCAGGTCCCAGATCGTGTCGAAGACCGACAGCCCCTGGTCCACCTGCACGGCGCCGGCCGTCGCTTGGAGGAAGTCGTTGAGCTGGCCGGGGCTGGTGAGCACGCCCTTGCGGCTGGCCTCCCGCATCACGGCGGCGAGGAGGGCCTGCTGGTGACGCATCCGGCTGTAGTCCCCGTCGGCGAACTGCTTGCGCTCCCGGGCGTACTCCAAGGCGACCGTGCTGTCCATCCGGTGCACGCCGGGCTGAAAGACCCTTCCGGGGGGCACAGTCGAGGTGAAGGGACGATCCACGGTGACGTCCACGCCGCCCAGCGCGTCGATGACCTTGCCGAAGCCGGCGAAGTTCAGCAGGACGACGTGATCGATACGCACGCCGGTGAACCTCTCGATCGTCCGGACCAGCAGCGGCGTCCCACCCCAGGCATAGGCCGCGTTGATCTTGGCCTTGGTCGGACCGCCGCCGCCCTCCGGCGGAGAGGCCGGGATAGTGGTCCAGGTGTCTCGCGGGATCGAGATGAGCTGCGCCCGGTCCCGGCTGTGCGGCACGTGGACCAGCATGATGGTGTCGGTACGCGAGACGGTGTCGCCCGGCTCGGACTGATCCTTGCCGACGATGAGGAAATTGAGCGCGGAATCCGCGGCCCGGACCGGTCGCTGCTCGTCCTGCAGCCCATTGAAGGCGTCCACCTTCTCGACCTGCTTCTCCAGTGACCGCACGTAGAGCCACCCGCCGACCCCACCGCCGCCGATCACCAGCAGCAGCACGAGGGCGGCGACGAGGATGGCCGCCCGGACCCACCGGCTCCTCGACAACCACCGTCGACGTCGCCGTCGACCGGTGTCGTCGCCCTGCGGATTCCACGGCGGTCGGGACGACCGACCTATCTCGCCAGGATGCACCTGATCCACCATGGATCGGGACATTACCTGCTAAAAGCGATGCGAGCAGTCGAACCGGTGTACGGCCCTGTACGGGCTTCCGGGAGGGGCGAGCGACAGCGCATCGCGAGCGGCGCGGTCGACGCCGACGGACGGCTCTACCTGCTGACCGTCGCGGCCAGCCTGCGGGCCCGGCTGCTCGGCGCCGCCCCGCGCCCGCAACCGCCGCTGGTCATCGGAGCGGGCGGTCGGGATGGCGAATCCCTTCCGCTGCGGGATCGTCGGCTGGAGGGCGGGGACGCCTGGGGGTGATCGGCCCGGTGGCGCGGCGAGCCACATTCCACCACCACAGCTGTTGCAGGGCCAGGGTCACGAGGCCGGCGAGGACGATGGCGCAGAGGTTGATGACCAACTGAAGCGCCGACCCGGCGGCCTCGTGCCAGACCCCGTACGCGGCGGCGACGGCGACGTTCGCGGCCGCGGGCACGGTGGTGACCGAGATCAGCACCCCGACGAGTGACCCGGACTTCTTCGAGGTGAGCGAGAGCATCCCGGCGACCCCGGCCAGCAGGCCGACCACCCAGGAGAGCGCATCGGGCCGCCAGATGAAGTCGGTCAGGGGCCGCTCGGCGAGCAGCATCTCCCGACGGACGAGACCGGCGGCGGTGAGCGCCCAGGTGCTCAGCACCGTGGCCACCATGGCGACCAGGAACCCGCCCACGATGGCCTGCACCGACCGCAGAATGATCTTCGCCTTTCGCCGAAGCAGCGCGACGCAGAGTGCGGCGAGCGGACCGAACTCGGGGCCGACCACCATCGCACCGACGATGAGGATGGGCTGGTCGATGAGCACGCCGATCCCGGCGATCATGGTGGCGACGACGATCAGGACCAAGTAGGTCCCGGACAGTTCGGTCTGCTCACCGGTCTTGGCGGCGATCTCGTCCCAGACCAGCGCGTCGGCGCCGCTGCCCGGAGCATCCCGGGCGGCCCGGTCGGCGGCGGTCGACAGGGTCAACTCCACATCGTCGGCGGCGATCCCACCGCGGGCCTCGACCCCCAACTGCCGGAGTCCGTGCAACACGCCGTCCGCACTCTCCCGCACGACGTCGCAGAGGATCAGGTCGCCCGCGGGCTGACGGCCGGCTCCATTGAGCACGGCCAGGTGAGTGACCCCGGGATCCGCGGCCAGCAGGTCGACGACCGCCGCCGACTGGTCGGACGGAGCGATGATCCTCAGGTGCAGCATGCCTCCCCCATCCGCCATTCGGCGACATCGTGGGCGGCCCACTCTACGGGCAGTTTCCCGGGCATCGGACACCGACTTGGCCACCCTCCAGCCTGCGCCCAACGTGGATGATTGCGACGCCGAGGGCGCCTCACTTATCCCCCAAAGATGGCGATACCGCCACGGATCGACATTCTCCTCGTTAGCCTCAAAAGAACATTTCCAGCGGGTCGGAGGCGCATGCCCGGACCGCACACTGAGCGCCGGATGCCCTCGATGCCTATACCCGACGGTTGCGCGGGCGACCGGTGGTCGCATCCACCAAGGAGTCTGTCCCGTGACCGATCCGGTCCTCCTGTCGCCTCCCGATGTCGGCCCGCTCGAGGAGTCGTCCGTCCTGGACGCGCTCCGATCCGGATGGGTGGCGCCGGCCGGTCCCGACGTGGAGGCGTTCGAGCGCGAAGTCGCCGAGCGCGTCGGCTGCGGCCACGCTGTGGCGCTGTCCTCGGGCACCGCAGGTCTGCACCTGGCCCTGCTCGCCATCGACGTCCGCCCCGGCGACGTCGTCGTGGTGCCCACCCTGACCTTCGTGGCGACGGCCAACGCCGTGGTCTATACCGGGGCGGAACCGGTCTTCGTCGACTGCGAGCCCGCCACCGGCAATCTCGACCCCGACCTCCTGGCGGAGCTGCTCCGCGACCTCCGCGCCGGGGGCCGGCGGGTCGCCGCCGTGATACCGGTGGACATGTTTGGCGCGTGCGCCGACTACACCCGGATCCTGCCGCTCTGCGCGGAGGCCGAGGTGCCGATCGTGGTAGATGCCGCCGAGTCGCTGGGTGCGACCCACGTGGGCCGAGCCGCCGGATCGTTCGGCCGGGCCGGGGTCTTCTCCTTCAACGGCAACAAGATCATCACCACCTCCGGCGGCGGCATGCTCGTCTCGGACGACGCCGACCTGGTCGCCCGCTGCCGGTACCTGTCCACCCAGGCCCGCCAGCCGGTCCCCTACTACGAACACACCGACGTGGGCTACAACTACCGGCTAAGCAATCTCCTCGCCGCAGTCGGTAGGGCACAACTGCGCCGCTTGGACGACATGATGGCGCGGCGCCGACAGTTGCGGGAGCTGTATGCGAAGCTCTTCGCCGCGGTCCCCGGCGTGCGCGTGCTCGCCGACGAGGATACGGCGGCCAACTGCTGGCTCACCACCATCGTCGTCGATCCCGCCGCCGCCGGCTGGCGGGCTGCCGAACTCGGCGCTCACCTCGGCGCACAGGACATCGAAACCCGCCCGGTATGGAAGCCGATGCACCTCCAACCGGTCTTCGCCGGGCGGCGTGCGCTGCTCAGCGGCACCGCCGAGCGGCTCTTCACCGACGGCCTCACCCTGCCCAGCGGCTCCGCGATGACCGAGGTCCAGGTTGCCCGGGTCCTCACCGAGATAGAACGGTTTCTCCAATGCCGATGACCGGACGACAGGCGGCGGTGTGATGAATCTCGAGCTCCTGAACGCGCGAAAGAGCGCCGATGTGAGCCGCTGGCTGGCGGTGCATCGGGCCTGGGCCCTCCGGGACGTGTTCGCCCACCCCGCCTATGTGCGCCTCTGCGCCGGTGAGCAGGACGAGCCGCTGGCGGCGTACGCCGAGACGGCCTCCGGGTTCATCCTGTACCCGTTCGTGCTTCGGCCGGTCACCGCACCGCACCTGGTCGGCTCGGGGCCCCCGATCTGCGACATCATCAGTCCTTACGGCTACGGCGGCGCGTTCCACACCGGTGCTGACGAGGTGGAGGCAAAGGAGTTCTGGTCGGCCTTCGACGGATTCTGTCGGCTCCGTAACGTCGTCTCGGAGTTCACCCGCCTCATGCTGCTCGAGGACCGACGCCTGCCGTACCCGGGCCGTACCGAGCAGAAGCTCGTCAACGTGGTGCGTGACCTGCAGACGCCACAGGACGAGATATGGCGCGAATTCGACCACAAGGTCCGCAAGAACGTGAACAAGGCTAGCCGACTGGGTGTCCGGATCGAGATCGACGAGACCGGGGCACGCCTCGACGATTTCCTGCGGATCTACGAGGGCACGATGGACCGCCGGCAGGCCCGGACGAACTATTACTTCCCGCGGACGTTCTTCGAGACGATCCTCCACGAGCTGGCCGGACATTTCGCGTTCTTCCACGCCCTGCACGAGGAGCGCGTCGTCTCCACCGAACTCGTTCTCGTCTCGGCAGACACGCTCTACTCCTACCTCGGGGGGACCGAGCGGTCCGCGTTCGACCTGCGCCCGAACGACCTGCTGAAGTTCGAGGTCATGCGGTGGGGGCAGGAACACGGGAAAGCGCGATTCGTACTCGGCGGCGGGTACGCACCTGATGACGGCATCTTCCGCTACAAGCGAGCCTTTGCACCAGACGGGCTGATCCCCTACTCGGTCGGCACCCGGGTCTTCGATGGGCCCACCTTCGCCCGGCTGCTCGACGCGCACCAGGCAGAAGGGCGTCGTCGGCTTGCCGGATGGCATCCGGACCCCGGATTCTTCCCCGGCTACCGGCAGGAGCTACCGCCACTACCGGAGCCAATGGCTTCATGAGGGTGTCGGCGCTGCCGCTTCCAGGGCTTGCCCGATGGTGTCCTGCCGGATTCAGCTGGTCGTCCACCGGTGACGGAGGTGGCCGAGCCTGTGCCTGCGGGACCTTCCCGGCGTAACGGTCCACGCCCGCCCGTTCGGCGTGGTGCTGGTGTTCGGACTCGCCGGAGCGGCGGGAAGCCATCCGCCACGGGCCGGTCGCCAGGAATTGTCTAGCGTTGCACTGGAGTCTCAGCCCGGAGGACACCGCACCGCACCCGGGGACTTCTCCCGTCGTATGCCGCACCTGCACATCGGCATGCGGTGGAACAGCAGCGACATGCGACGGGTGGCACGGATCGTTCGCGAGCTGCCCCGGCGGCATCCATTAGAGCCGCGATCCACGTCCGTGGTCACCGTCCCCTGCCCGCTCATCACCTTCCCTGACGACGAGCCGAGGCAGTCAGCAGCACGACTGCGCCGTCCACGTCGCGCCGGACGTCCTGTTTACCCATCTTCGGCACCTCTACACCGCTTGCGGGTATGGTTACTTTTCGTAGGACTAGCCGGATTTAGGGGCATTGGTGAACATTGAGAAGCTGGTGGTCATTGGCCAGGGGTATGTGGGACTCCCACTGGCGATGCGGGCGGTAGAGGCCGGGTTCGACGTGGTCGGCCTCGACCTCGACGAGAGCCGGGTCAAGCAGCTCGCGGCAGGCGAGTCGTTCGTCGAGGACATCTCCGCCGCCCGCCTCTCCCGGGCCCTGAGCACGGGTCGCTACCACCTCACCACCGAGTACGCTGATGCCGCCGGGTTCGACTTCTGCGTCATCACCGTCCCCACACCGCTGCGCGACGGCACCCCGGACCTGAGCTACATCGAACAGGCCGGCGTCGCCGTCGGCCCTTACGTCCGGTCGGGTTGCACGGTGATTCTCGAGTCGACCACCTACCCCGGCACGACCGAGGAACTGCTCCGCGGGCTGCTCGAGTCGGCCAGCGGGCTGCAGAGCCCGGGGGATTTCCATCTGGGATACAGCCCGGAACGGATCGATCCGGGAAACCCGACATGGCGGCTGGAGAACACGCCGAAGGTGGTGTCCGGCGTGGACGCGGCAGCGTTGGGCCGGGTCGACGGGTTTTACCGACGGATCGTCGAGCGAACCGTCCCCGTCGACTCCACCCGCGTAGCGGAGCTGACCAAGCTGATCGAGAACACGTTCCGGCAGGTCAACATCGCTCTGATCAACGAGCTGGCGGTACTGTCGCACGAACTCGGCATCGACGTGTGGCAGGCGATCGACGCCGCCGCTACCAAGCCGTTCGGCTTCATGTCGTTCCGGCCCGGTCCGGGCGTCGGCGGTCACTGTCTACCGATCGACCCCTGCTACCTGTCCTGGCAGGTGAAACGGACGCTCGGCCGGCAGTTCCGGTTCGTGGAGTTGGCCAGCGATGTCAACCACGAGATGCCCGAGCACGTGGTGCAACGCATCATGGCGGGGCTCAACCGCCACGGCCGCCCGGTCAACAAGTCCCGGCTACTGCTGCTCGGTCTGGCGTACAAGAAGAACACGGGCGACATGCGCGACTCTCCCGCCATCGACATCACCCGCCGGCTCCAGGTCCTCGGCGCCGAGGTCCGCGCGGTCGAGCCCTACGCCGAGCCGCACCACGTCCCCGACGGCGTGGCCATAGTGGATCTCACCGAACGCGAACTGCGCGCCGCGGACGCGGTGGTGGTGGTCACCGACCATGACGGCCTCGACTACGACCTCGTCGCGCGCACCGCGCGATACGTCTTCGACGCCCGCAATCGCTGCGGCGGCGACAACGTCGAGCGGCTCTGACCGCCCCGTCGAAACCACCACACCTCGCGGTCCGCGCGCCCCTGGCCCCGGTGGCCCCGCCACCGTCGCTCCGGTGCCGGCCGTCCTGGCCCGCCCCATCCGCGACGGTGTCCGGACACACCCGATCCTCACAACGCTTGACTGACCTGCTGGAGCACACGCCGTGATCGCCCATCGTGACCCGTACGACCGGATGAAGCGGGCACTCGACATCCTCCTCGCAAGCCTCGCCCTGCTGGTTCTCTCGCCGGTCCTGCTGGTGGTGAGCGTTGCGGTCGCGCTGGTGATGGGCCGCCCCGTGCTCTTCCGCCAGATCCGGCCAGGCCTGCACGGCAGGCTGTTCGAGCTGCGAAAGTTCCGGACGATGGAACCGATCCGTGCGGGCCGGGTCAGCGACGGCGAACGCCTGACCGGTTTCGGTCGGTGGTTGCGCTCGACCAGTCTGGACGAGCTGCCGACGCTGTGGAACGTCCTGCGTGGCGACATGAGTCTGGTGGGACCGCGTCCGCTGGTAGTGGAGTACCTCGAGCGGTACACGCCGGAGCAGGCGCGCCGCCACGAGGTGCGGCCGGGCATCACGGGGCTGGCCCAGATACGGGGCCGCAACGCCCTGAGCTGGGAAGAGAAGTTCGCCTACGACGTGCGGTACGTCGACACGCGGTGTCTCCGGCTGGATCTACGAATTCTGCTGGAGACGGTGGTCAAGGTACTCCGCCGTCAGGGCATCTCGGCAGATGGTCACGCGACCGCACCTGAGTTCCTTGGCACCGGAGCGTCGGCCCCGGACGGTCGGCATGCCCGGAGGCCACGGGAAGCGAGCAGGCAGACGTGAATGCAGCTCACCAATTCCCGCATCGGCCGGCACTCACGGGTGAGCCGCCGGGCCACCGATACCGACAGATGTATCACCCCAGTCTCCAGGATCGACCCCTCCCCCACGCCGCGTCGACCGCTTCCCGAGCCGATCCGCCCGAGGCCTGTGCGGCGAAGGCGGCTGCCCCGAAGACCTGTTCGCGATTGACGGCACCTCGCCACGCTCGTTGGCGGGCTCGGGAGTAAGACCCGGTTAGAACATACAAATACTTGTTGTCCATATACGTTCCGTTGTGGCGGGTGGGGGTCCGCCGCGTGATTGGTACCGAACGGGACTTCGAAGCTCGAGTAACGGGGGACCAGCATGCAAATCATCGCCACCGAACAGCCCGCGTCCGACACTGTGGTGCGACGGAAAGCCGGGCGCCCGACGGCGGGTGCTCTACTCGCCGCCGACAGTGCGGCCTGGGTCGGCGGTCTGACCGCAGCGGCGTGGACCAGGTTCGAATTCGATCTCGCACCCGGGCAGCTGATCCGGGCCGTCGGGGTGGGGTTGGCCGCCGCCGCGCTGCACACCGCTGTCTCTTGGGCGCGGTGCCGGCGCTGGGGCCGACACCCGCTGGGCAGCGTGCAGGAGGCCCAGGCCTTGGCGGCGACGACCGCTTGCACCGGCCTGGCCATGCTCATCGCCGTCACCTGGCTGATGGACCGGCCCGTGCCCGCCAGTTCCCCACTGGTCGGCGGCGCGATCGCGCTGCTGTGCATGCTGACGATCCGCTCTGTGTACCGCCACCGCGGCGACCAGGCACTGCGTCCCGACGCCCGCTCCGCGACCCGGGTACTGGTGTTCGGCCTCGGCGCCGCCGGACAGGCACTACTGCGGGCGCTGCTCAGCGACCCCCGCGGCCACTACCTGCCGGTCGGCCTGCTCGACGACGACCCCGACAAACGACACCTACGCATCAACGGCGTGCCCGTCCTCGGTGGCCGCGACGACATCGCCAGCGCGGTCCGCCGCACCGGGGCAACGACACTGATCTTCTCCGTGGCCAACGCCGACGCCGAACTGATCCGCCACCTACGCACCCTGACCTATACCGCTGGCGCCGATTTCAAAGTCCTACCCCCGGTCCGCGAACTCGTCGACCACCGAATCACCGTCACCGATGTACGCAGCCCCAACATCGCCGACCTGCTCGGCCGACGACAGGTCGTCGCCGACCCCGTCACCAACGAAAGCGGCCTCGCCGGCCGGCGGATCCTCGTCACTGGAGCCGGCGGATCCATCGGCTCCGAACTTTGCCGGCAGATCATGCGCGCCAATCCCGGCGAACTCATGATGCTCGACCGGGACGAATCAGCCCTGCACAGCCTGCAACTCTCCCTCTCCGGCCGGGCCCTGCTCGACGGCCCCGAACTGATCCTCGCCGACCTGCGCGACCACGAAGGCATCCAACGCATCATCCACCACCGGCAACCCGACATCATCTTTCACGCCGCTGCCCTCAAACACCTTCCCCTCCTACAACGCAACCCCGGCGAAGCGATCAAGACCAACGTCTGGGGAACCCAAACGCTCCTCGGCGCCTGCCATGACGTCGCCAAATTCGTCAACATCTCCACCGACAAAGCCGCCGACCCCGTCAGCGTCCTCGGCTACTCCAAACGAATCACTGAGCGTCTCACCGCCCACGCTGCTCAGACGCACCCCGGCACCTTCCTCAGCGTCCGCTTCGGCAACGTGCTCAGCAGCCGCGGCTCCGTCATCACCGCCTTCCGCAGCCAGATCGACGCTGGACTACCCATCACCGTCACCCACCCTGACGTCACCCGCTACCTCATGACCGTCCAAGAAGCCGTCCACCTCGTCCTACAAGCCGCAGCCATCGGCCGAGACGGCGAAGCCCTCGTCCTCGACATGGGCCGGCCCGTCCGCATCGACGACCTCGCCCGCCAACTCGCCGCCCAAGCACCCGGACCCACCCGAATCACCTACACCGGCCTGCGCCCCGGCGAAAAACTTCACGAAGCCCTCTTCGCTCAAGACGAAAAAGACGTGCGCCCCGTCCACCCCCTCATCAGCCACGTCCCAGTCCCCCCACTCACCCCCACCGAACTCACCACACTCGACCCGTACGACGACCCAGAAAAAGTCATCGAACAACTCGCCTGGCTCTCCACGCTCCAACCACACCTCCCCGACTAAGCCGAACCAGGGAGTGGCAGCTCTGCGTGACAGCAACGACGGCGCTCACTCAATCGAGATCGGAGACCACATGACTGGCCGCCCTGTTCTTCCTTCCACCGATGTGAGGGCCTCGGCCGAGGCTCAACAGGGTCGGAACACGGCAGGACTGGTTCAGTCCGGCTCGGCAGCTCGCGAACGGCCGCTGCGCGTGGCGGTCCTGCTGAAGACCAACAGCGGCGGACTGTGGATCCTGCCGCAGGTGGAGGAACTTCGCCGCCGCGGCCACGAGGTGATCCTCATTCTCCCGGCCGGCGCCGGCAGGTTGACCGTCGAGATGCAGCAGCGCGGATACGAGGTGATCGCGTCGCCATTCGCCTTCACCTTCCGGCCGACCGTCTCGACCCTTCGTGGCCTGCTGGCACTGCGGGCGCTTCTCCGCCGGCTACGACCGGACGTCGTGCAGTACCACCTGTACGCGTCGGCGCTCGCGGCACGGCTGAGCGCCCTGGGACTGCCGGCCCGTCGCGTGCACACGGTGGCCGGTCCGCTCTACCTGGAATCGCCGCTGATCCGCGTTGTGGAACGGCTGTTGTGGCGCCTCGACCACGTGACCATATGCGGGACAGGGTTCACGTCGAAGCTCTACGGCGCCCTCGGGTGCCCGGCCGATCGCAGACCGGTGGCGACGTACGGCGTCAACACCGATCACTTCGCTCCGGCCCGGCACGACGACTCCGTCCCCTCCCGGTACGACCAGCGGAAGGTGGCCGACCGACGCGCCAAGAGACGCGCCGAGTTGGGAATCGCGCAGGATGCCTTCGTGGCCGTCATGGTCGCATGGGTCTACCCGCCCAGACGTCTCGTCCACCAAGGCCGCGGTATCAAGGGCCACGACGTGCTGCTGGAAGCGTGGCGGAGCTTCCAGGCCCACCACCCCCGAGCTCATCTGCTGCTGGTAGGTAGTGGTTACGGACCCGCTGGTGAAGCCCACCGGGAGAACCTCATCGCCCGTTACCGGATCGCGGCGGATCCGAACGTTACGTGGCTCGCCTCGGTGGAGGACGTCCGCCCGTGCTACGACGCCGCGGATGTCAGCGTAAGCCCGTCGCTCTCGGAGGGGCACGGGGCCGCGACAGAGGCGAGCGCGATGGGCGTACCGAGCATCGTCAGCGACGCCGGCGGACTGCCCGAAACCGTCGACGAGCGCAGCGGTTGGGTGGTTCCGCGCGGTGATGTGACCGCTCTCGTCTCAGCGCTGGAGAGCGCCTACCAGGAGTTCCAGGCGGGGCAACTCGTTGCGCGCGGGGAGCAGGCCCGCCGGCGCGCGGTGGAGCTGTTCGACAACCGCGCGGCCGCAATCGACGTGGCCGACGTCATCGAACGCAGCGCCGGCCAGGTCGCGCGCCGATGAGGGTCGTGGTGACGGCGGAGGCGCGGTTCTCCCGTACCCCGGACGGCGCGGTATGGACCACCGGCAGCGCGGGCCATCGGTTCTGGACCCGGTACCTCTCCGCCTTCGAGCAGGTCCGGGTGGTGGCGCGGGTGCTGGACGTCCCAGAGCCCGAGGACGGCGCGGTGCGCGTCGACGGGAGCCAGGTCGAGGTCTGGCCGGTGCCGTACTACGTAGGGCCGCGTCAGTACCTGCGTTCGCGATCGTCGATCTGCCGAGCGGTGCGGGGCGCGGCCGAAGACATGGACGCGGTGATCCTTCGGGTGCCCTCGCCCATCGGCGGGCTCTTGTCCAGCTCGCGAGATCGGCTACGGCTGCCGTACGGGCTGGAGGTGGTGGGCGACCCCTATGACGTGTTCGCACCCGGGGTGGTTGGCCATCCCCTGCGGCCTCTGCTGCGGCAGTGGTTCGCCCGGAGGCTACGACACCAGTGCGCGTACGCGGACGCGGTGTCCTACGTCACCGAGTGGTGGTTGCAGAGCCGCTATCCGGCTCGGCGCGACGCCGTCACCGGCGTCTACTCCAGCGTCGACCTCCCACCCGCCGCCTACGTGACGCAGCCGAGGCGACCAGTCTCCGCAGCGGACACGTCGACCCTGGTCTCGATCGGTTCGTTGGACCAGCTGTACAAGGGCATCGACACGCTGATCGAGGCGTTGGCCCAGTTGGTGGCAGCCGGCATCAGCGTGCGACTGGTGCACCTCGGGGAGGGTCGGTTTCGGCCGCGGCTCGAGCAGCTCGCGGCCCGGCTCCGAATGGCCGACCGCGTGGAATTCCTCGGGGCGGTGCCGAGCGGAGATTCGGTGCGGCGGCGACTCGACGCGGCGCACCTGTTCGTCATGCCGTCCCGGACGGAGGGACTGCCGCGGGCGATGATCGAAGCGATGGCCCGGGGGCTGCCGGCGATCGGGTCCCGAGTCGGCGGTGTGCCGGAGCTGTTGTCCGACGAGGATCTGGTCGAGCCGGACGATCCAACCGGGTTGGCCATGGCGATTGCGCGCATGCTCGCCGATCCGGCAAGGATGACGAAGGCGTCTGCTCGCAACCTCGCCCGCGCCCGCCACTACTCGGCCGACACCCTCGCCGCCCGCCGCGACGCCTTCTACGGCCAGGTCAGGCAGGTCACCGAGCGACGCGTGCCGACGAGCATTCCGATGTGACGGATGCAGTTCGTTGGGCACTTCGGTCGGAGAAGCCCGTGGCGGCAACGAAGCGCCCGGTTATCTGAGCGGGGCTTCGGGAACTACTGCGTCGTGGTGACGCCGTACGGCCGCTCGCCCGATCGTTGGACGGTGGAGAGGTGGCGGGCCGCCCGCGACTCCGGGCTCGGGAGCCATCCTCGGAACCACTCCACGGTGGCGCGGAGTCCGTCGGCGACGGGCGCGTTGGCGATTGTGGGGAACAGTTGGCGAAGGCAGATGTTCTCGGCCTGAGAGTGCCGCACGTCACCGGAGCGTGGAGGGAGGAACTCCCGGTCGATTCGCCGCCCGGTGATCTGCTCCAACTCAGCCAGCACTGTGCGCAGGTCGGTCCGCGTCCCAAAGGCCAGGTTCACCGGCTGGTCATGGCACACGGAGCGCGTGACGGCGTCCAGCAGCACCTGGCAGGCCGTTTCCACGTAGGTGAAGTCCCGGGTCTGAAGCCCGTCTCCGTGGACCATTACCGGCTCCCCGGTCAGCACCGCGTGCACGAATCGCGGAATCACCGCTGCATACGCGTGGTCGTGGCGCTGTCCAGGGCCGTAGATATTGAAGAACCTGAAGGCGAGAGTAGGTAGGCCGTACGACGCCTGGTAGGCGAGGGCGTACGCCTCGGTCGCGAGCTTGCTTGCCGCGTACGGACTGAGCGGTCTGGTCCAGGTCAACTCATTCTTCGGCAGGGCCGGATTCGCGCCGTACACAGAGGACGACGACGCCACCACGACATGGGACACGTCCGCTCGCCGGGCCGCCTCCAGGACGTTCACCGTCCCTGTGGCGTTGGCGGCATGCGACGACACCGGGTCCGCGACCGAGCGGGGAACGCTCGGAAGCGCCGCGAGATGCACGACGGCGTCCCGTCCTGCCATCGCCCGGGTCAGCGCCCGATTGTCCAGAATCGAGCCGCGTACCACCTCTGCGTCGAGGCCGGCGAGGTTGCGCTCCAGGCCGGTGGAGAAGTCGTCAATCACGCGGACGTCCGCGTACGGCGCCTCTCGCAGCACCACTCGGACAAGATTGCTGCCTACGAAGCCGGCACCGCCAGTGACCAGTAGCCGCATTTGGATCAGACCCCCGCTTTCCGATCGGGCATCCACACAGGTGACGCCATCTGGTGCAACGAGAAGCGACCGACAGGGGTGACGCAGCGTAGCGGTTCCGCTCCAGAACGTTAGCGGCCACTTCTGCCAACGGCCTCCGGCACCGTGCTACCGGTGGCGCGTCCGTCGACGCTCCGGGCCGTCGGTGCCGGTGCCGGTGCCGGTGCCGGTGTGGACAAAAGTCGGACCACGCCGAAGAGGATCGCGCCGTACAGCAGCGTCTTCAGTGCGGCCATGCTCTCGCCCCGGAAGTTGTACATCCAGGTCATCGTGAACAGGATGCTGGCGTACGCGTAGAAGTGACTGTGGTCGACCCGATTGACCAGGAAGCGCTGCACCAGGGTGAGCGCGGCGAAGAGCACGGGAATGCCGACCAGCCCGAAGTTCATGTACGCCTCTGCGGTCAGGGAGAAACCGTATCCGCTGTCCGAGCCCGGGTTGTACGCCTCGACCAGCCAGTCGGCCAGGGAGTGCGCGGGGGCACCAGGGACGAGGCTGATCAGGCTCCCCAGGTAGGTTCCGCCGTGCGCGAACGGGGTGAAGTGCGGGACCGCCGTCATGACGAAAGTGTCGGGAAATATGGTGCTGCCTTCGTTCAACAGCAGGGAGACACCCCTGCCTTCCCCTGGGCTACGCAGGTAGGAAACGAAGGTCGCGCCGATGATGGCGACCGCGCCCGCCACGACCAGCCGCAGGGACATGGGCCGACGGCGGAAGAGTTGGATGTGCAACAGGAGGCTGAAGCCCACGAAGATGAAGTCACGCTCGTTTGTAGCCATGCAGTAGCCCACGTAGCAGGCGAAGTTCGTCCAGTAGGCCACTTGCCCGAAGCGGGTCGACGTGGCGGTGAAGTAGAGCGCGCAGGCTAGGACTTGCAGGAGCAGGTATTCGTAGTGCCACGGCCCGCTCTGCTCGATGCGTTCCAGCTTGTCGCTGGCGTACCCCCCTGGCCCCTGCACCACGATGTCCACCAGCCCGTAGCCTGCCAGCACCAGGAACAGGAACGGCGGGAGATGATACCGGCGTGCGGGATGCTCGAGTCTGGACCGGTCCATGGCGGGCCGGCGGGCCGGCACCAGGAGGCCGACCACGAGCACCCCGATCAGCGCAAGCAGAATGCCCACCGTCGCCTGACCGATCTTGCTCTGCACCACGCCGGAGTAGATCTCGTTACCGAGCGCGAAGTTGACCGCCGGACCGAGGCCGAAGTAGGCGAAGAACGCTGCCAGGTACGGCAGGATGTCGCGCCGGCCCGAGCGCAGGAGCAGGATGGCGGGCACCGCGACGGCACCGACGATCGCCAGCCAGATGATCTTTTCGCTGTTCAGGTCCATGTTCGCCTCGCAAGCGCTCGTTTCAGCATCAGGGCCTTGAGGACGCTGTCGCCGCCGATCGTGATGACCACCGACCAGGCAGCGCCGGCCAGCCCGAACCGGGGAACCAGTACGTATCCGGCAATGCCGGCGACGGCCACCATGACCAGGCTGGCGGTCAGTTGGTTGCCGAACCTCCGTAGCGCGGAGAGCGCGGTGCCGAGGAAGAAGACCGCGCCGCTGAGCACCGCTGCGACCGTCAGCAGGGTCAGCACGTCGGCATGTGCGCCGTACGGCGCACCGTAGACGAAACGGACAGCGGCTGGACCGACGGCAATGACAACGGCGACGGCGACAGCACCGAGGGCCAGGGTCCCCAGGACCAGCCTCAGGGTCAGCGTGGTGAGGATTGCGAACTCGCCCGCCGCGCACAGCCGGGTGAGCCGGGGCAGCAGGATCTGGCTGATCGCCGCGAAGAGGATGTTGGCGGCGAGCACGATGTAGGCGAGGGCGGCGAAGATGCCCAGGGCTGCGGCGCCGAGGATGTGCCCGATGAAGTATCGGGGCAGATTCCCCGAGAGGGACACCAGTCCGGAGGCGAAGCCGAGCGGCGCGGCGACCATGGCCAGTCGGCCCATCCGGCGGAGCACGGCCCATGGGTCACGCGGCGACGAGGCCTTGGTCGCCTCGGCGGGGATGGCTGCCGGCTCGGCGCCACGCAGCCGCTTCGCGGCCCAGCCGCAGTAGCCGATCGCGCCCGCCAGCGAACCGATGACCGATCCCACCACCGCCCACCTGATGCTCCCGGTCAGTGCCAGCAGGGAGACCATCGCCGCGACGGTGAGCACGCCGTTAGAGATCATGGAGATCCCGATGGGCCGCATCTGCTCGTGCCGCTGGAACAGCCCGAAGAAGATGTCTCCGATCGCGTCGAAGGCCTTCGCGATGCCGATCAGCATCACCACGACCGCGTGCGCCGAGCCGATGAACGCCGCGACGACAGCGATCAGCAGCAGCGCGACGAGCATGCCGGACACTCGCAGCCGCAGGTAGTCGGCAAAGTCGAAACCGCGACCCGTGTCCGTCACCTGCACCGTCCGCAGGGCCAGGCTGGCCAGCAGGACGACCGGCGCGCTGACGGCCAACCCGAGGGCGTACTGGCCAACCATCTCCGGCGTGCCGAGGCGTGACAACAGGACGATCACCAGCCACTGGGCCAGCGCGGCGACCATGAGGCCGAGCAGGCTCCAGGTGATTCCGCTGGCGACACTCCTCGATTCCGCGGGCGCCCCGGTCGTCCGAACGACGTCGAGATGGCGCTCTCCGCCTGGATGCTGATCGCCCGCGGCCAGTTGCCCGAAGGTCATCCCTCCCACGCTCCCTCTCTGTCGGGGTACCTCCGTGACCGGACCGACGAGCATCCGGGGCTGCTCAGACAGCGGGACCTGCGAAACGGTGGAAATCACCCGGAAGCGTTCTATCACGCTCGATCGTGGCAAGTGGCCGCTTCCTGGATATAGGTGATCCCGTCGCGCGTCCACTCCGACAGCGACGACTCGGACGACCGCAGGGCTGCAGCCGCATGCAATGGATATCCGGCTGTCCGGGGTCGATTGATCGAAGTACTGACATTCCTTCTCCGAGGGCGCGGCGGTGGTCACCGACGACACGGTCTACCTCGGGTTCCGGCTGGAGGAGCTGGCCCCGGCGGTCCGGGACGGCCTGGTCGCCCGGTCGCTGGCCCACCTGACCGGACGTCCGCGCCGGTAGCGGTCGGGGGCGCGCCGGCGGTGACCGCACCGCCGGTGCACCTTCCGGTACGCCGGGTGCATCCCGCCCCGATGTGGTGAGCTGTACAGGTGGCGGGGCTAGGTCTGGTGCTGCACCCCACCCGGGACGTCTCCGAGGTGGTCGGAATCATCGAACGGTGGGCGTCGCGCCACCGCAAGACGCTGTTCGTGCGCGCGGAGGACAGGCACCGGGTGCCGTCGAGCGTCGAGCCGGTCCCCGCGGCGGAGGTGGCCGTCCGGGCGGACGCCCTCATCAGCATCGGCGGGGACGGCACCATGCTGGGCGCGCTGCGCTCCGCCGTGCGCGACCCGAAGCCGGTGCTCGGGGTGCACCTGGGGCGGCTCGGCTTCCTCGTGGAGGTGGAGCCGCCGGAGCTGCCGGAGGCGCTGAGCCGGCTGCTGTCGAAGGACTTCATCGTCGAGTCGCACGCCTGCCTGGCCTGCGACGTGTGCGGCGACGACGTGGTGGCCTTCAACGACATCGCGCTGGTCCGGCAGCCCGGCTCCGGTTTCGTCACGGCCACCCTGGCCGTGGACGACCAGCGCTACGGCTACTACCGCTGCGACGCGCTGGTGGTGAGCACGCCGACCGGCTCGACGGCGTACAGCTACGCGGCCGGCGGGCCGCTGGTCTCCCCGGCGGCGGACGCGGTGGTGGTGACCCCGTCGGCCCCGATGGCGGGCATCTCCCGAGCGGTGGTGCTCTCGCCACAGGAGCGCATCCGACTGGAGCTGGAGCCGAACTCGGCGGCGGTCGCCGTCGAGATGGACGGGGTGGTGTTCAAGGACGCGGCGACCGAGGGGTGGGTGGAAATCAGCTACCGCCGGGACGCCGGCCGGGTGGTCCGCTTCGACCCGCTCCGCTACCAGGAGCGCAACCAGCTCAAGCTGAGCCTGCTCGACCTGCCGTTCCTGCCCGACCAGCTCCGCGAGCTGCTCCCCGACGAGCTGCGGCAGCAGCGCCACGAGCGGGAACTGCCACCGCCCTGCTGAACGCGGCCCCTCGGGGGGATCAGGCGGTGTGACCCCGTAGATCTACGTGCGAGTGACCCGCCCGTCGCTCAGGTCTTCGCCAGCACCCCGTCGACCAACGCCTTGGCCTCCTCCTGGATCCGGGCCAGGTGCGCCACGCCCTGGAACGACTCGGCGTAGATCTTGTAGACGTCCTCGGTGCCCGACGGCCGGGCGGCGAACCAGCCCGACTCGGTGGTCACCTTGAGCCCGCCGATCGCCGCGCCGTTGCCCGGCGCCGCGGTGAGCGTCGCGGTGATCGGCTCGCCGGCCAGCTCGGTGGCGCCCACCTGCTCCGGGGAGAGCTTGCCGAGCACGGCCTTCTGCGCCCGGGTAGCCGGCGCGTCGATCCGGGCGTACGCGGGGGCGCCGAAGCGCTCGGTCAGCTCGGCGTAGTGCTGGCTGGGCGTCCGGCCGGTGGTGGCGATGATCTCGGAGGCGAGCAGGCAGAGCAGGATGCCGTCCTTGTCGGTGGTCCAGGTGCTGCCGTCGCGGCGCAGGAAGGACGCACCGGCGCTCTCCTCGCCGCCGAAGCCGACCGCGCCGTCGAGCAGCCCCGGGACGAACCACTTGAACCCGACCGGCACCTCCAGCAACGGGCGGCCCAGGTCGGCGGCGATCCGGTCGATCATCGAGGAGGAGACCAGGGTCTTGCCGACCGCCGCCGCCGGACCCCACTGCGACCGGGTCCGGAACAGGTGGCCGATCGCCACCGCCAGGTAGTGGTTGGGGTTCATCAGGCCGCCGTCGGGGGTGACGATGCCGTGCCGGTCGGCGTCGGCGTCGTTGCCGGTGGAGACCTGGTATTCGCCGCGGGCGGCGATCAGCGAGGCCATCGCGTTCGGCGAGGAACAGTCCATCCGGATCTTGCCGTCGCCGTCGAGGGTCATGAACCGCCAGGTCGGGTCGACCGTCGGGTTGATCACGGTGAGGTCGAGCCGGTGCCGCTCGGCGATCTCCCCCCAGTACGCCACGCTGGCCCCGCCGAGCGGGTCGGCGCCGATGCGCACCCCGGCGTCGCGGATCGCATCGATGTCGAGCACGGCCGGCAGGTCGTCGACGTAACCGGCGAGGAAGTCGTACGTGCCGGTGGTGTCGGCGGCGCGGGCCCGGGCGTACGGGATCCGCTTCACCTCCTTGAGCCCGGCGGCGAGGATCGCGTTCGCGCGGTCCTGGATCCACCTGGTGACGTCGCTGTCGGCCGGCCCGCCGTGGGTGGGGTTGTACTTGAAACCGCCGTCGTCGGGCGGGTTGTGCGACGGGGTGATCACGATGCCGTCGGCCAGCCCGCTGGTGCGGCCCCGGTTGTGGGTGAGCACCGCGTGCGACAGCGACGGGGTCGGGGTGTATCCGTCGCGGCTGTCCCGCAGCACGGTGACGTCGTTGGCGGCGAGCACCTCCAGCGCGCTGGCCTCGGCCGGGGCGGAGAGCGCGTGGGTGTCCCGGGCCAGGAAGAGCGGCCCGTCCAGGCCCTGCTCGCGCCGGTAGTCGCAGAGCGCCTGGGTGACCGCGAGGATGTGGTCCTCGTTGAAGGCGTTGCGCAGTGCGGACCCGCGGTGCCCGGAGGTGCCGAAGGAGACCTGCTGCGCCGGGTCCTGCGGGTCGGGGTGCTCGGCGTAGTAGGCGGTCAGCAGCCGCGGCACGTCGACCAGATCGGCGGGCTCGGCGGGCTGGCCGGCACGGGGGTGGGCCACTGCGGGATCCTCCTGAAGGTCGTGACTGGGTGCGGGCGGGGCTCAGAGCTCGACGCGCTGGCCCTTGCCGATGACGACGATGCCGTTGTCGGAGACGGTGTAGCGCTGCCGGTCCTTCTCCAGGTCGACGCCGATCTCGGCGCCCTCGGGCACGAAGACGTACTTGTCCAGGATCGCCCGGCGCACCACCGCGTGCCGGCCGATTTCGACGCCCTCCATCAGCACCGCGCCGTCGACGTGCGCCCAGGAGTGGACCTTCACCTTGGGCGAGACGATCGAGTTCTCCACCAGCGAGCCGGAGATCACCGCGCCGGGCGAGACCATCGAGCCGACCGCCCGGCCGACCCGCTCGCCCCACTGGTGGACGAACTTCGCCGGCGGGTACGGCGGCTGCTCGGTGTAGATCGGCCAGTCGAAGTTGTAGAGGTTGAACACGGGGTGCACGTTGATCAGATCCATGTGCGCGTCGTAGAACGAGTCGAGCGTTCCCACGTCCCGCCAGTAGCCGCGGTCCCGGTCGGTGCTGCCGGGCACCTCGTTGTCCTTGAAGTCGTAGACGTTCGCCTCGCCGCGCTCGACCAGCATCGGGATGATGCTGCCGCCCATGTCGTGCTTGCTGGTCTTGTCCTCCGCGTCGCGCTCGACCACCTCGCAGAGCGCCTTGGTGCTGAAGACGTAGTTGCCCATCGAGGCGTAGATCTGGTCCGGGGCGTCGGGGAGGCCGACCGCGTCGGTCGGCTTCTCGCGGAACGCCCGGATCCGCCGGCCGTCCTCGCCCACCTCGATCACGCCGAACTGGTCGGCCATCGACAGCGGCTGCCGGATGCCGGCGACGGTGACCGCGGCGCCGGAGGCGATGTGGTCGTCCACCATCTGCCGGGGGTCCATCCGGTAGATGTGGTCCGCGCCGAAGACGATCACGTGATCCGGCTGCTCGTCGTTGATCAGGTTGAAGCTCTGGTAGATCGCGTCGGCGGACCCGGCGAACCACCACGGCCCCCGGCGCTGCTGCGCCGGGACGGGCGTGACGTAGTTGCCGAGCAGGGTCGACATCCGCCAGGTCTTGGTGATGTGCCGGTCCAGCGAGTGGGATTTGTACTGGGTCAGCACGACGATCTTCAGAAAGCCGGCGTTTGCCAGGTTGGACAGGACGAAGTCGACCATGCGGTACATCCCGCCGAACGGGACGGCCGGCTTGGCCCGGTCCGTGGTGAGCGGCATGAGGCGCTTGCCTTCTCCGCCGGCCAGGACGATCGCGAGCACCTTGGCAGCCATGTACCGACGCTATCCATCCCGCTGCGACTTCACCACTCGTACGGGCACAGATCTGCACTAGGGTGCGGGGGCATGACGGATTCCTCGCCGCTGCGCGTCGACCTGCTCACCCGGGAGTACCCGCCGGAGGTGTACGGCGGGGCGGGCGTGCACGTCGAGTACCTCGCCCGTGAGCTGCGCCGACTCGCCGACGTGCGGGTGCACTGCTTCGGCGCGCCGCGCACCGAGCCGGGGGTCACCGCGTACGCCGAGCCGGCCGGCCTGGCCGGCGCGAACCCCGCGCTGCGCACCATGGGCGTCGACCTGGAGATGGCCGCGGCGTGCGCCGGCACCGACGTGGTGCACAGCCACACCTGGTACGCCAACCTGGCCGGGCACACCGCGAAGCTGCTGCACGGGGTGCCGCACGTGGTGACCGCGCACAGCCTGGAGCCGCTGCGGCCGTGGAAGGCCGAGCAGCTCGGCGGCGGGTACGCGCTCTCCTCCTGGTGCGAGCGAACCGCGGTGGAGGCCGCCGACGCGATCATCGCGGTCAGCGAGGGGATGAAGCGCGACGTGCTGGCCGCGTACCCGGCGGTCGACCCGGACCGGGTCCGGGTGGTCTACAACGGCATCGACACCGTCCAGTACGCCCCGGACCGCGGCACCGACGTGGTCGACCGGCTCGGCATCGACCCGTCCCGCCCGAGCGTGGTGTACGTGGGGCGGATCACCCGGCAGAAGGGCCTGCCGTACCTGTTGCGGGCGGCCCGCGCGCTGCCCGCCGACACCCAGCTCGTGCTGCTCGCCGGCGCCCCGGACACCCCGGAGATCGCCGCCGAGGTGGAGGGGCTGGTGGGCGAGCTGCGGGCGAACCGTTCGGGCGTGATCTGGGTGGCCGAGATGCTGCCCAAGCACGAGGTGATCCAGGTGCTCACCCACGCCACGATCTTCGTCTGCCCGTCGGTGTACGAGCCGATGGGCATCGTGAACCTGGAGGCGATGGCTTGCGAGACGGCCGTCGTGGCCACCGCCACCGGAGGCATCCCCGAGGTGGTCGCCGATGGCGAGACCGGCCTGCTGGTCCCGATCGAGCAGGCGACCGACGGCAGCGGAAAGCCGCTGGACCCGGAGCGCTTCGTCGCGAACCTGAGCGCGACGATCAACGAGCTGCTGGCCGATCCGAAACGGACCGAGGCGTTCGGCCTCGCCGGGCGGCGGCGGGCGGTGGAGCACTTCTCCTGGGACGCCATCGCGGCGCGCACGACGGAGGTCTACCGGTCGGTGGGCGCGGCGGGCTGACCCGAGCGCGAACCGATCTCGCACAGTAGGTTGACGATGTGAGCGGACGGTTCCCGATCGAAGACGTCTCCCCCGTCGTCGCCTGCGGTCGCTACCCGGCCAAGGCGGTGGTCGACGAGGTGGTGCCGGTGTCGGCGCGCGCCTACCGGGAAGGCCACGACGCGCTGGGCTGCAACGTGGTCTGGCTCGGCCCCGACGGCGCGGCGCGGCCGTTCACCCGGATGCGCTCCGGCGAGCCGGGCCAGGACCGCTGGCACGCCACGATTCGGCCGGACGCGGTGGGCGAATGGGTCTTCACCGTCGAGGCGTTCCGGGATCCCTACCTGACCTGGCAGAACGCCGTCACCAAGAAGATCGCCGCCGGGCAGGGCCCGGAGGACCTGGCCAACGACCTGGCCGAGGGCGTCCGGGTGCTGACGGCGGCGGTCGAGCTGGTGCCGGCCGCCGACGTCCCCCGGGTGCAGGCCGCGGTGGCCACGCTGGGCGAGGAGAAGGTCGACCTGCACCGGCGGGTCGCCCCGGCGTTGGAGCTGGCCGACCTGCTCTGGGAGCACCCGGTGCGGGAGCTGGTCACCACCGGCGAGGAGCACCGGCTCTGGGTGGATCGCCCCCGGGCGCTCTTCTCCGCCTGGTACGAGTTCTTCCCCCGCTCGGAGGGGGCGATCCCGGCCACCGTCGACGCCCCGGCCCGGTCGGGCACCTTCGTCACCGCGATGGACCGGCTGCCCGGCGTCGCCGCGATGGGCTTCGACGTGCTCTACCTACCGCCGATCCACCCGATCGGTCGGGTCAACCGCAAGGGCCCGAACAACGCGCTGACCGCCGGGCCCGACGACGTCGGCTCGCCGTGGGCGATCGGCGCCGCCGAGGGCGGCCACGACGCGATCCACCCCGACCTGGGTACGCCGGAGGACTTCCGCGACTTCGTCGCCGCCGCCGCCGAGCAGGGCCTCGAGGTGGCGCTGGACCTCGCGTTGCAGTGCGCGCCGGACCACCCCTGGGTCACCGAGCACCCGGAGTGGTTCACCACCCGGGCCGACGGCAGCATCGCGTACGCGGAGAACCCGCCGAAGAAGTACCAGGACATCTACCCGCTGAACTTCGACAACGACCCGGAGGGCATCCGGGCCGAGGTGCTGCGGGTGGTGCTGCACTGGGTCGGCGAGGGCATCCGGATCTTCCGGGTCGACAACCCGCACACCAAGCCGTTCGACTTCTGGCACTGGCTGATCGGCGAGGTCAAGAAGGTCGACCCGGACGTGCTCTTCCTCGCCGAGGCGTTCACCCGGCCGGCGATCATGCACGGGCTCGGCAAGATCGGCTTCACCCAGTCGTACACCTACTTCACCTGGCGCACGACGGCGGCCGAGATGCGCGCCTACTGCGAGGAGCTGGTCGCGGCGGCCGACTACATGCGGCCCAACTTCTGGCCCAACACGCCAGACATCCTGCACGACTCGCTCCAGCACGGCGGCCCGCCGATGTTCAAGATCCGGGCGGTGCTGGCCGCGCTGCTCTCCCCCTCCTGGGGCATGTACGCCGGCTACGAGCTCTTCGAGCACCTGGCCCGCCCCGGCGCCGAGGAGTACCTCGACAACGAGAAGTACGAGCTGCGCCCCCGGGACTGGGCCGGCGCCCAGGCGCAGGGCCGCTCGCTCGCGCCGTTCATCACCACCCTCAACCGGGTACGCGCCGAGAACCCGGCCCTGCACCAGCTGCGCAACCTGCGCTTCCACGACATCGACAACCCGGCGCTGCTCTGCTGGTCCAAACACGACCCGGAGACCGGCAACACGGTCATCGTGGTCTGCTCGTTCGACCCCCGCACAGTGCAGTGGGGCAACACCACGCTGGACATGCCGGCGTTGGGCTTCGACTGGCACGAGCGGTTCACCGTGCACGACGAGCTGACCGGAACGAGCTACGAGTGGGGACAGCGCAACGCCGTCCGCCTCGACCCGTACCTTCAACCCGCGCACGTGCTCACGGTGCGGCGGCCGGCTCCCCCGGCCGTCCCGGAGCCGGCGGTCCCGGAGCCGGCCGTCCCGGTGCCAACGGTCCCGGCCGCGCCGGAGCTGACCGTCCAAGACGTACCCGCCGACCTCTCCGGCGGCACCGCCCCGACCGTACCGGCCGACAAGGACGACGCCCGATGGACCAGCTGATCGCCGGCGCGACGCACGACCCGCACGCGCTGCTCGGCGCGCACCCCGCCGACGGGTGGACCACGATCCGCGCGATGCGGCGGGGCGCCGGCGACGTGACGCTGCTGATCGACGGGGAGCGGCACCCGATGAAGCGGGTGCACGACGCCGGCGTCTTCGAGACCCGGGTCGAGGGCACCGTGCTCGACTACCGGATCGAGGCCGACGGGCGGACCAGCGACGACCCGTACCGCTACCCACCGACCATCGGCGAGCTGGACCTGCACCTGATCGGTGAGGGGCGCCACGAGCAGCTCTGGGAGGCGCTCGGCGCCCGGGTCTTCGACGAGGGCGTGGCGTTCTCGGTCTGGGCGCCCAACGCCCGCGGCGTGCGGGTGATCGGTGACTTCACCGGCTGGGGCCCGGACGACGGCTGGCCGATGCGCTGCCTCGGCTCCAGCGGGGTGTGGGAGATCTTCGTGCCCGACGCGCGCGTCGGCGCCCGCTACAAATACCGGATCCTCGGCGCCGACGGGCAGTGGCGGGACAAGGCCGACCCGCTCGCCAGCTACGCCGAGACCGCGCCGGCCACCGCCTCGGTGGTGCACCACTCGAGGTACGAGTGGTCCGACGCCAGCTGGCTGGAGCGGCGGGCCCAGCGGCGGCCGCACCAGGAGCCGATGAGCGTCTACGAGGTGCACCTCGGCTCGTGGCGGCCGGGGCTGAGCTACCGGGAGCTGGCCGAGCAGCTGACCGCGTACGTGACCGAGCTGGGCTTCACCCACGTCGAGTTCCTGCCGGTGATGGAGCACCCGTTCGGCGGTTCCTGGGGCTACCAGGTCACCGGCTACTACGCCCCGACATCCCGGTTCGGCGACCCGGACGACTTCCGCTACCTGGTGGACCGGCTGCACTCGGCCGGCATCGGGGTGATCCTGGACTGGGTGCCGGCGCACTTCCCCAAGGACGAGTGGGCGCTGGCCCGGTTCGACGGCACCCCGCTCTACGAGCACCCCGACCCGCGTCGCGGCGAGCACCCCGACTGGGGCACCTACGTCTTCGACTTCGGCCGCCGCGAGGTGCGCAACTTCCTGGTCGCCAACGCGCTCTACTGGTGCGAGGAGTTCCACGTCGACGGGCTGCGGGTGGACGCGGTCGCCTCGATGCTCTACCTGGACTACTCCCGCCAGGAGGGGCAGTGGGTGCCCAACCAGTACGGCGGCCGGGAGAACCTGGAGGCGATCGCCTTCATGCAGGAGGTCAACGCCACCGTCTACAAGCGACACGCGGGCGTGGTGATGATCGCCGAGGAGTCCACCGCCTGGCCCGGGGTCACCCGGCCCACCGCCGAGGGCGGGCTCGGCTTCGGCTTCAAGTGGAACATGGGCTGGATGCACGACACCCTGCTCTACACCTCGAAGGACCCGGTCTACCGGCAGCACCACCACCACCAGCTCACCTTCTCCCTGGCGTACGCCTGGAGCGAGAACTACGTGCTGCCGATCAGCCACGACGAGGTGGTGCACGGCAAGGGGTCCCTCGCCGGCAAGATGCCCGGCGACACCTGGCAGCGGCTGGCCAACGTGCGGGCGCTGCTGGCGTACATGTGGGCGCATCCCGGCAAGCAGCTGCTCTTCATGGGCTGCGAGTTGGCCGACGACCGGGAGTGGAGCGAGGAGCGCGGCCTCGACTGGTACCTGACGCACGACCCGGCCCGGGCCGGCGTGCAACGGCTGGTCGGGGACCTCAACGCCGTCTACCGGGGCACCCCGGCGCTCTGGGCCCAGGACACCGACCCGGCGGGCTTCCGCTGGATCGCCGGGGACGACGTCGCCAACAACGCCGCCTCGTTCGTCCGGATCGCCCCGGACGGCGCGACCCTGGTCTGCGTGGCGAACTTCTCCGCCCTGCCCCTCGAGGACTACCGGGTCGGCCTACCGGCCGGTGGCACCTGGACCGAGGTGATCAACACCGACGCGCACCACTACGGCGGTTCGGGGGTGGGCAACCTCGGCGCCGTACACGCCCAGGACGTGCCCTGGCACGGGATGCCGGCCTCGGCGGCGCTGCGGGTGCCGCCGCTCGGCGTGCTCTGGCTCCGCCGGGACTGACCGGGCGGCGCCGCCGGCCCGACCGTCGGCGTGTCGCGGCCGGGACGACAATTCTGCGAAGAGCGGTATGACGCTCCGTCATAAATATGACGGAGCGTCATACCGCTCTTCCCCGTTCGCGGGGGGTGGCCACTACGTACCGTCGCCGTTGTGACGGGACCGCTCACCCACCGTTGAACTTTCCGCCCGCACGCCGGGTCGGGCTGAACCCGCCGCGCCGCCCGCCCGTACCGCTGTTCGGATGCCGGACACCCGTGACAAACGAGTCGGAGGCGCGTCGATGGCGTGGAGCAGGGGTACGACAAGAAGGCACCGGGTGACGGGCTCGTCCCGTCAGCGGAAGATCGCCGGTGGCGTGGCACTCGCGATGACCGCCGGTGCGACGTTCGCGGTCGCCACCGGGACGGGCCAGGCGGCCGAGAACTGCCAGGGCCTGGACACCGCCCTACGGAACAACCTGACGTTCATCGCCGCGCAGCGGCAGAATCCGGACGCCAACTCGGCGGCCCGGATCGCCAATCGGCAGGCGGTGGTCGACCAGCTCCAGCAGTACCGGTCCGCCGCCGGCTGCGACGGCGACGTGGCGGCGGCGGGCGCCGACTGCCCACTGGTGCCCTGGGAGGTCGCGATGACCACCCGGTTGGACGAGGCCTGGGCGGTCACCGAGCAGATGACCGGCGAGCGGGCCGGCAAGCTGACCGACCCGCAGGTCACCGAGGCCCGGGTCAAGCGGCTCGGCGGCATCTTCGGCGGCATCCAGGGCATCGTGCGGGGCGCCCAGCAGGCCCAGGGCGGTGCGGCAGCGGGCGGTGGAGCTGCGGGCGGCGCAGCAGCCGGCGGTGGAGCAGCGGGCGGGGGTGCCGGGCGGGCCGCCGGCGTCATCAACGCCGTGGGCGGCCTGATCGGGCAGATCGCCGGGATCGTGCAGGCCGTGCAGGCCGCCCGGGCCGCGCGCCAGGAGGCCGCCGCAGCCCAGCAGGCCGGGGCCGGACAACAGGCCGGGGCCGGACAGCAAGCCGGCGACGCGCAGGGGGCCGATGGCGGGCAGGGCCTCGGCCAGCAGGCCGGCGGCGACGAGCAGGCCGCGGGCGGCCTGCAGGCGGGCGACGCGGCTCAGGCGGGGAACGCCGGAGGCCGGGTCGCCAAGCGGATCCAGCAGATCCGCGCGCGCATCCAGCAGCTGCGCGCGATCGCCCAGCAGGTACGGGCGGCCCGCCAGGCGGCGCGCGACCAGGCCGCCCAGGGGCAGAACGCGGGCCAGAACCAGGGCGCAGCCCAGGGCCGGGAAAAAGGCGGGGCACAGGGACAGGGCGCGGCCCAAGGCCAGGGCGCGGCCCAAGGCCAGGGCGCGGCCCAGAACGGGGCCGGCGGCACCGGCGCTGTCTACCGGGTCGCCGACCCGAGCGTGCCGGGCTGCGGGAACGCCCCGGGCGCCGACCAGGCCTCGCCGGGCGCCGACGGCGGCATGGCCGACGGCGGCGCCGTGGCCGGCGACTCGGCCGGCGACTCGGCCGGCGACTCGGCCGGCGGCGGCATGATCGGCTCCGGCACGGTGACCAGTTCTACGACCGACTGACGCTGCGCGGGGCGCGGGCCGGTCGGGACGTACGTCAGACCAGGCCCGCGTCCCGCAGCAGCTTCCAGAGCCCGGCGCCGTCCGGCGCGGAGAGCCACTTCTGTCCCACCGGCCCGGACGACGCGCGGTCCCCCTGTGGGGCAGGCAGGCTGCCGGCGAGGACCGACTGGGTCGGCGAGAGCCGGCGGATCGCCACCCCGGCCACATTGTCCGGGTGGGCGGCCGCGAACTCCCGGTAGATCTCCTGGTCGTGCTGCCCGTCGTCGCCGATCAGCAGCCAGCGCACCTCGGGGAACTCCTTGGCCAGCCGGGCCAGGGTGGCCCGCTTGTGCTCCCGGCCGCTGCGGAACCAGCGGTCGGCGGTCGGGCCCCAGTCGGTGAGCAGCAGCGGCCCGGCCGGGTAGAGGTGCCGGGAGAGGAAGCGGGTGAGGGTGGGCGCGACGTTCCACGCCCCGGTGGAGAGGTAGAAGACCGGCGCCCCGGGGTGCGCGGTGACCAGCCGCTCGTAGAGCACCGCCATCCCGGGCACCGCGGCCCGGGCGTGCTCGTCGAGGACGAAGGTGTTCCAGGCGGCCAGCAACGGTCGGGGCAGCGCGGTCACCATGACCGTGTCGTCGATGTCGGAGAGGATGCCGAACCGGACCTCGGGGTCGATCACACGCACCAGCGCCTCGACCGGCTCCGCGTCGGCGACGCTGAGGCGTACCGAGGCCCAGCCGGGGGTGAGGTCCGCCTCGATGACGGTGTCGACGAAGCCGCTGCGGTCGGCGCGGGCCTCGTGCGTCGCACCGCCCGCCTCGATCGACACCGTGACGTGCTTGGCGGGCAGCGTGGTGAAGCTGCGCCAGCCGCGGACCTTGTCCAGCCGGCCCCGCTGCCGGGTGTCCGGCCGGCCGAGCAGCACCCGGCACATCACCCGCGCCCACCCCGGCGCGCCGTACCCGGCGTACGCCACGATGTTCATCTGCCACCCGGTGCGCCGGAGCCGACGCTCCACCAGTTGGTGCACGGCGTCCTCAAGTCGCGCAGCCCGGTGCAGGTTGGGTACGGCCAGCTGGCCAGCGGGAGTGGGTGGCACACGGCAACCCTGCCACAGGTCGGCGGAGCCGGCCAGGCGAGGCGCGGCCGGCTGGGGCGGATCGACCCCGTCCGGCCCGGGAGCGTGAAACACTCCGGTCGGGACGACGACGGGGGCGTTGGTCGTGTCGACATCTGTACGGCAGCACCGGGCGTGGCGTCCGCGGCTCGACCGGCCGGCTCTGGTCGCGCTCCTGCTCGGGGTGGTCGGGGTGGCGTACCGGCTGGTCCTGACCCTGATGACCGTCCCCAACAGCAACAGCGACGAGGCCACCTTCGGCCTGGCCGCGGTGCACATCGCCACCGGTCGCGAGCATCCGGTCTTCCTCTACGGCCAGCACTACATGGGCATGGCCGAGTCGTACGTGGCGGCGCCGCTGGTGGCGCTCGCCGGGCCCGGCTGGCCGGTGCTGCGACTGCCGCTGGTCGCCCTCTACGCGCTGTTCCTCTGGCTGTCGTACCGGCTCAGCCGCCGGATCTTCTCCCCCTGGTTCGCCACCTTCACCGTGGGCCTGCTGGTGCTCGGCACGGAACGGGTGGTGCGCGACCAGCTCACCGTGGTCGGCGGCCGGCCCGAGGTGAAACCGGCGGTGCTGGCGGTGCTGTTGATCGCGGTGGGGCTGGCGCAGCGTCGGGTGACCCACCGGCGGGCCGCGGTGGGGGCGGCCGGGTTGCTCGCCGGCCTGGCGCTCTGGTCGGACTGGCTGATCGTGCCGTACCTGGCGGTGGCCGGCCTGCTGCTGGTCTACGCGGCCCGGCGGGAACTGCTCGGCTGGTCCGGCGTGCTGCTGCTGGCCGGGTTCGTGGTCGGGGTGTCGCCGATGCTGTGGGACAACCTGGTCGCGCCCCCGGGGCAGGACTCGCTGTCGGTGTTCCGGCAGATCACCGCGACGGCGGGGACACCACCGCCCTGGTCCGACCGGCTGCGCGGCGGGCTGCTGGAGGGAGTGCCGCTGGCCACCGGGCTCTGCCCGGTCACCGGATGCGCCCGGTGGCAGGAGTGGTTCGGCCTGCTGTACCCGTTCCTGCTGGCGGCGGCCGCGGCGCTCGCGCTGGTCGGGTACCGCCGGACCGCCGGGGCGCCGACCGCCGTCCGGGTCCGGCCGGTCGCGCAGCTCGCCCTGGTCGCCGGCGCGGCGCTGACCCTGCTGTCGTACGTCCGCAGCCCGCTCGCCGCGACCGACCCGCTGTCCAGCGCCCGCTACCTGTCGGTGCTCCAGCTCTCCCTGCCCGCCGCGCTCTGGCCGCTCTGGCAGGCCGCGGTCGCCTGCTGGCGGGGCCCGGTCGGCGCGGCGGGCCGGCTGGCCGGAGCCACCGCGACCGCGGTGCTGGCCGGGCTCACCGCCAGCGCGGTGGTGGCCACCGGGCTCTTCCTCACCGCCCTCGACGCGCCGCGGGCCGACGAGCGGCAGGCCCGGGAACTGGCCGACGCGGTCCGCCGCACCGGGCTGCGCGAGGTGTACGGCGACTACTGGACCTGCAACCGGCTGACGTTCAACACCGCCGAGGACGTCGTCTGCGCGGTGCTCGACGGCGACCTGAGCCCGGGGCAGAACCGGTACCGGCCGTACTGGCGGCAGGTCGGTTCGGCCACGCGACCCGGGTACGTGCTGCCGGTCGACTCCCCCGCCGAGCGTCGACTGCGCCGGCTGCTCGGCGACGGCGCGGACGCCGCCACGCTGGTCGAGGTCGCCGGGTATCGCGTGTACCACCCGCCGGCCGCCGTACGGCCCTGGCGGTAGGACGCCGCCGTACGCTGCTCGGCGTGCTCATCCTGCTCCCACCCTCCGAGGGCAAGGCCGACGTCGGCACCGGCCGCCGGCTGGACCTGTCGAAGCTCTCCCTGCCCGAGCTGACCCCGGCCCGCCAGGAGGTGCTCGCCGCGCTGACGGCGCTCAGTTCCGCCGGCGACGAGGCGGCCGCGCTCGCCGCCCTCGGGCTCAGTGCCGGCCAGCGCGGCGAGCTGGCCCGCAACGCCCGGCTGGAGCGGGCCGCCACCGCGCCGGCCGGGCAGGTCTACACCGGGGTGCTCTACGAGGCGCTCGACCTGGCCTCGCTGCCGGCGACCGCGCTGCGGGCGGCACGCCGGTCGGTGCTGATCAGTTCCGGCCTCTGGGGCGCGGTACGCCTCACCGACCGGATCCCGCCGTACCGGTGCCCGATCGGCGGGAAGCTGCCCGGGGTCGGGGCGCTGTCGGCGTACTGGCGGGGTCACCTCGCGTCGGCGATGGCGGCGGCGGCCGGCGACGGGCCGGTGCTGGACCTGCGCTCCGGCGCGTACGCGGCGACCTGGACGCCGCGTGGCGAGGCGGCCGCCCGGACGGTGACCGTCCGGGTGCTGCACGAGCGCGACGCCGGTGACGGGCCGGTCCGGACCGTGGTCAGCCACTTCAACAAGGCCACCAAGGGACGGCTGGTCCGGGAACTGCTGATCGCCGGGGCCCGGCCGCCCACGGCCGCCGGTCTGGTGGCCGCCCTGCGGGACCTGTCGTACCCGGTCGAGGAGCAGCCGACGGCGGCCGGGCGGCCCCGCCAGCTCGACGTGGTGGTGTCCGAGCTCTAGGCGAGCCGCAAGATTTGCTCAAGGCTCGGCCCGATAGCTGGAACGCGGCCGGCCGGCGGGTCACGGTATGAGGGCACCGACGCCGAGGAGGAGCGGTCCGATGGCTTCCGACACCCCCCTGCTCGACCGGCCCCGCGTGGCCCCGCCCCCACCCCTGCTGCGACTGACCGTCGCCGACGCCTTCGAGGTGGCCTGCCTGGTGCGGTGCACGCCGCCGCCGGCGGTGACCGGACCCGGCCGGGTCGAGCCGTACCGGGGGGTGGCGGAGTTCAACCGGGAGGACGCGGCGCTGCGGATGCGCCAGCTGCTCGACCGGCTCGACGTCCCGGTGGAGCACGAGGTGACCGGTGGTGGCCTGCGCCGCCGCTACGAGCTGCACCGGCTGCACGTGCCGCCGGAGCACCTCGCCACCTACGCGGCGCTGCGCGCGTCCGGCTGGCGGCAGGGGCGCCACGAGTTGCTCGGCGCGCCGGCGCCCGGCGCCTCGACCGCGCGGGCGGCCTGGCGTTCCCGGCTGGCCGCGGCGGCGTGGCGGTCGGCGCTGCTGGCCGGTGGGCGGCACGTGCGCCGACACATCCTGGGGATCCGGCTGACCGACCGGGAGCTGGCCGCCGTCCTGGTCCGCAGTGCGGCCCTGCTGGACGTGCCGGCGCTGCTGCGCCCGGGCGCGGGCTGCTTCGTGGTGAGCGTCTCCGACGGCCCGGACCGGTTGCGGATCATCGAACGCGCGGCCCTGGCCCCACCCCGCCCGACGGCCGGCTGAACGGCGACCGGTCGGGCTTGCGTCCGGGACGGTGTACGGCGCAGAGTGCAGCGCGTGAGCCGTTGCTGGTCCGCCCCCACCCTGCGGCGTTCCGCCGCCGGCGCGGCGTTGCTGATGGTGCTGGTCGCCGCCTCGACCGGGCTCGCGGCCTGCCGGGACAACCGGTCCGAGCCGGTGCAGATCCGGATCGCCACCGGCAGTCCCACCGCCGTCTACTACGCCTTCGGCCGGTCCCTCGCCGCGATCCTCAATCGGGAGCTGCCCGACGTACGGGCCAGCGTGGTGGTCACCGCCGCGTCGGCCGAGAACGTCCGGCTGGTCGGCTCCGGCGCGGCCGAGCTCGGCTTCACCCAGGCCGACGTGCTGGACAGCGCGCCGGCCGGCGGGCCGAAGGTGCTGGCGGTGGCCCGGGTCTACGACGACCTGCTGCACCTGGTCACCACGGCGGGCGGCCCGGTCCGTACCGTCGCCGACCTGGCCGGCCGGCGGGTCTCGGTGGGCGCCGCCGGCTCCGGCACCGAGGTGACCGCGACCCGGTTGCTGCAGGTCGCCCGGCTCGACGGCGACCGGGTACGCCAGGAGCACCTCGGCCTGGACGACTCGGTGTCCGCGCTGCGGGCCGGCCGGATCGATGCGTTCTTCTTCTCCGGCGGCCTGCCGGTGCGCGGGGTGGCCGAGCTGGCCGCGCGGTCGGCCACCCGGATGGTCGACCTCGGTGACTGGACCGAGCCGCTGCGCCGCGGCTACAGCGAGGTGTACGTGGGACGGGACATCCCGCGCTCCGTCTACGGCGTGGAGCCGGTGACCACGGTGGCCAACCCGAACTACCTGATCGTCGGCGCCGACCTGCCGGAGCCGTTGGTGCGGGAGGTGACCCGGCTGCTGATGGAGCGTCGGGCGGAGCTGGCCGCCGCGCATCCGGCAGCGGGCCGGATGAGTCCCCGCTCGGCGATCGTCACCACCCCGCTGCCGCTGCACCCCGGTGCCGCGGACTGGTACCGGTCGGCGAAACCCTGACCGGTCACGCTCCGGCGGCCGGCTCGACGGTTCCCTGCCCGGCTTCCCGGCCGGCGTCGTCCGGCGTCGGGAACCACAGCTCGGCGACCAGGCCGCCCGGCTCGCCGGGTCGCATGGTGAGCCGGCCGTCCGAGGCGTCGACGAGCACCGCGACGATGGTCAACCCCAGCCCGGCGCCGTCGATGTTCTGCACGTCCGGCGCCCGCCAGAACCGTTCGGTGGCCTGGTCGAGCTGACCCGGGGTCATGCCCGGCCCGGTGTCGCGCACCTCCAGCACCGTCCCGCCGTCGGCGGCGCCGACCCGCACCGTGACCGCCCCGGAGTCGCCGCTGAACTTCACCGCGTTGTCGATCAGCGCGTCCAGGGCCTGGTCCACCGCGGTCGGCACGGTCCGCGCGTACGCCGGTCCGCCGGCCTCCAGGCGCAGCGTGACCGACCGGTGCCGGGCCAGCGGACGCCACGCCGCCACCCGGGACGCGGCCACCGCCACCGCGTCCACGGTCACCCGCTGGTTCTCCTCCCGCTCGGCCCGGGCCAGGGTGAGCAGCGCGTCGAGCACCTGCGCCAGCCGGTCGGTCTCCTCCAGCGCCAACTGGTGCTCGGCCCGACCCTCCGGGTCGGTGAGGCTCGGCCCCAGCTCCTCGACCCGCAACCGCAGCGCGGTCAGCGGGTTGCGCAGCTGGTGACTGGCGTGCGCGACGAAGGCGCGCTGGCGATCCATCACGTCGGAGACCGCGTCGGCCATGTTGTTGAAGCTGACCGCGAGGCGGCGCAGCTCGGGCGGCCCCAGCCGGTGCTGCACCCGGGCGCTCCGGTCCCCCTCGGCGATCTCGTGGGTCACCGCGTCCAGCTCGGTCACCGGGCGCAGCACCCAGCCGGCCAGCCCGAACGCGGTCGAGACGCAGGCCAGCACGGCGAGCAGGCCGATCCCGGCCAGCAGCAGCCACCAGGCGGTGACGGTACGCCGCAGCGGGCCGACCGGGGTGGCGGTGACCACCGCGCCGAGCACCTCACCCCCGTCGTTGATGGGCACCGCGACCACCAGCGGGCCGTCCACCCACGGCCAGACCGACTCGGGCGCGCTGAACTGCTGCCCGGCCAGCGCGCTGTCCAGCGCCCCGGTCTCACCGACCCGGTTCCAGCTGGGTGAGACCACGACCGTGCGGCCGTCCCGGTCGACCACCGCCGCGCCGATGCCGTAGAGCTGGTCGTAGCTGTCCAGCTCGCCGTCGAGCGGACCGGGCACCCCCTCGCGCAGCGCCGGCCCGGCCAGCGAGGCGAACCGGGTCGCGTCGGCCAGCCGGTCGGCGCGGATCCGGTCGGTCTCCCGGGAGGCCAGGGTGAACGCCAGCGGGGTCTCCAGCGCCATGAGGACCAGCACCATCAGCAGCAGGTAGCTGATGACGAGTCGACGACGCACGGGGTGCCCCTCACTCGCCGCGGAGCCGGTAGCCGACCCCGCGGACGGTCTCCACCAGCCGGGGTTCGCCGAGCTTGCCGCGCAGCGACCCCACGTGCACCTCGACGGTGTGCCGGTCGGCCCAGGTCGTCCCCCAGACGTCGAGCAGGATCCGGTCCCGGGGCACCGCCACGCCGGGCTGGCGGGCCAGCGAGAGCAGGATGTCGAACTCCTTGCGGGTCAGCGCCACCGGGCGGCCGGCGACGCTCACCGTCCGGCCGGCCACGTCGATGCGGACCGTGCCGGCCTCGATCAGGTCCCGCTCGGGCACCGCGTGCGCGGCGCGGCGCAGCACCGCCTCGATCCGGGCCTGGAGCTCCACCATCGAGAAGGGCTTCACCACGTAGTCGTCGGCGCCGAGGCGCAGGCCGAGCACCCGGTCGCGCTCCTCGCCCCGGGCGGTCACCGCGATGATGCCGAGCTGGCTGCTGCGCCGGCGCAGCTCGCGGCAGACCTCGGTGCCGTCGCCGTCGGGCAGGGTCAGGTCGAGCAGGACCAGGTCGCAGGGGGCGGCGGAGAGGGCGGCGGCGACGGTGGCGGCGTGCTCGACCTCGTACCCGCGCCGGGTCAGCGCCGAGGTGAGGGCTCCGGCCACCCGTCGGTCGTCCTCGACCAGCAGGATGCGCACCGGGTGACCCCCATTCGTCGTACGGATGACGAGCGAATGGTGGCAGAAGCGACCGGTCCGGCGGTACCGGGGAAACGGTGGGGACGCGGCGACGGGCCGTAAGCTGCCCTCATGATCTACAAGCTGCTGCCGACCAGTGAGTGGGAGCAGGCCGAGGCCGTGGGGCACGTCGCCGGCTCGGCCGTGGACCGGCAGGACGGGTTCATCCACCTGTCGGCGGGCGATCAGGTGGTGGAGACGGCCCGGCGGCACTTCGGCGGCGCCACCGGGCTGACCCTGCTCACGGTCGACCCGGCCGCGCTCGGCGCGGAGCTGCGCTGGGAGCCGTCCCGCGGTGGCGCGCTCTTCCCCCACCTGTACGGACCGCTGCCGGTGACGGCGGTGACCGAGGCGCGGGCGCTGCCGGTGGACGTCCCGGCCGCCGACGCGGTGGCGGAGCTGCTCGGCTGAGCGGGCCGGGCGGTCGGCGGTGGGACCGGCGACCCCGCGGGGCCGGGCCGGGCCGGCGGTCAGCGCGGTAGCGGCACCTCGTGCGGCCGGGCGGTCGCGGCGTCGGCGGTCAACCCGGCGACCACCGAGCCGACCAGGGTGTCGAGGTAGCTGGGGGTGAGCGCGGCGCGGGCGATCGCGAGCCGCCAGTAGAGCGGGCCGATGATGAGGTCGACGGCGGCGTCCGGGTCGGTGCCGACCGGCAGCTCGCCGCGCTCGACAGCTCGGCTGATCAACCGCCCGCAGATTTCCTGCTGCTTGGCGCGGAGCAGTTGCTGGAGGGTCTGGTCGATGGTGGGGTTGCGGGCCGCCTCGGCGAGCAGGTCGGGGATGATCTGCGCGGCCAGCGGGTGGCCCAGCGCGACCGCCACCACCTGGAACAGCAGCGCGAGGTCGCCGCGGAGGCTGCCGGTGTCGAGCGCGGGCAGCTTGTTGCCGGCGGCGGCCACCACGGTCTCCAGCACCAGGTCGAGCTTCGAGCTCCACCGGCGGTAGATCGCCGTCTTGCTGACCCCGGCCCGGCGGGCGACCGCCTCGATGGAGAGGCGACCGTAGCCGACCGCGGCCAACTCCTGCATCAACGCCTGCCGGATGGCCCTGGTGATGTCGCCCCGCAGCACCGCGGCGCCGGCCGGCGTACGCCTCTTCTCGCTGCTCATCGGGGGCTCTTCGCACCTGTCACGTGGGCCAATGTAGCGCAACGACGGTACGGTTGCGTCCCGACGTGTTTTGGACTACCGTCCACGCAGCGACGAGGCGGCCCTCCCCCGCAGCTCACCAGCGAAGATCCCGTCGTCGCGCGATCCCGTCGACACAAGAGATCGGAGCGCCCTTCCCATGGCCACCACCGCGCTGGTCGACCCCGAAACGGGCCTGACCCAGGCGCAGCTGGCCGCTCGGCACGGACTGCGGGTCGCCGGCGAGCGCCCCTCGGTCGCCGAGTACAGCCGCCAACTGTGGGCCTACCGGCACTTCATCGCCGCGTACGCCAACGCCAAGCTGGTCGCCTCGTTCAGCAACGCCCGGCTGGGCCAGCTCTGGCAGGTGCTCACCCCGCTGACCAACGCCGCGGTCTACTGGGTGATCTTCGGAATCGTGCTCAAGCAGACGAGCATCCCGAACTTCATCGCGTACCTGACCACCGGGTTGTTCATCTTCAACTTCACCCAGAGCGCGGTGCAGGCCGGCACCTCGGCGATCAGCGGCAACCTGGGCCTGATCCGGGCGCTGCACTTCCCCCGGGCCAGCCTGCCGCTGGCGATCGTGGTGACCCAGTTCCAGGAGCTGCTGGCCTCGATGCTGGTGCTGATCGGCATCGTGCTGGTCACCGGCGAACCGATCACCTTCGAGTGGCTGATGCTGATCCCGGCCCTGCTGCTGCAGGCGGTGTTCAACGCCGGGGCGGTGCTGACCGTCGCCCGGCTGGGCGCGCGCGCCACCGACCTGCGGCAGGTCATCCCGTTCCTGATGCGCACCTGGATGTACGCCTCCGGCGTGGTCTACAGCGTCACGCTCTTCCAGAACCTGCCCGGCTGGGCGGCCACCCTGGCCCAGTACAACCCGATGCTGGTCTACATCGAGCTGGGCCGGTACGCGCTGCTGGAGCAGGCCCCGCTGCTCAACGAGTCACTGACCCAGCTCTGGCTGGCGGCGGCGGGCTGGGCGATCGTGGCCGGAGCGGGCGGTTACCTCTACTTCTGGCGCGGCGAACAGGAGTACGGTCGTGGTTGATCAGTTTGAGATGTCCAACGAGGCGACCGTGACGCTGCCCCGGGTCGAGGAGCGGATCCCCACCGTGGTGGTGGACGACGCCCACGTGATCTACCGGGTGCACAAGGGCGCCACCGGCGGCAGCAGCCCGGTGGCGGCGTTCCGCCGGCTGGTCAAGCGCACCAACGCGCCGAACATCCAGGAGGTGCACGCGGTCAGGGGGGTCTCCTTCACCGCGTACCGGGGCGAGGCGGTCGGGCTGATCGGCAGCAACGGCTCCGGCAAGTCGACCATCCTGCGGGCGATCGCCGGCCTGCTCCCGGTCAACCGGGGCGCGGTCTACACCCAGGGCCAGCCGTCCCTGCTCGGCGTCAACGCCGCGCTGCTCAACGACCTCTCCGGCGAGCGCAACGTCACGCTGGGCTGCCTGGCGATGGGCATGTCGCCGGAGGAGGTGGCCCGCCGGGCGCCGGAGATCATCGAGTTCTCCGGGATCAACGAGCGGGGTGACTTCGCCAGCCTGCCGATGCGGACGTACTCCTCCGGCATGGCCGCCCGGCTGCGGTTCGCCATCGCGGCGGCCAAGAAGCACGACGTGCTGCTGATCGACGAGGCGCTGGCCACCGGGGACGAGGGCTTCCGCAAGCGCAGCGAGCAGCGGGTGCGCGAGCTGCGCGAGGGCGCCGGCACGGTGTTCCTGGTGAGCCACCAGCTCGCCTCGATCCGGGACACCTGCGAGCGGTCGATCTGGCTGGAGTCCGGCGTGATCCGGATGGACGGCCCGACCGACGAGGTGCTCAAGGCGTACGGCGAGTTCGCGAAGAGCAAGCGGTAGCGCCACCACGCACGCCGGAACCGCGTCGTCCCCTCGGGGGCGGCGCGGTTCCGCGTCTCGTCAGAGGTAGCGGTCGAGCAGGGCCAGCACCGCCGCCGGGTCCTCCACGTGCGCGTTGTGCCCGAGGCCCGGCAGCGTGACCACGGGAACCCCGAGCGCCGCCAACTGGTCGTCGCTGACCATCGGGTCGTGCTCGCCGCGGGCCAGCAGCACCGGGACGTCGGTGCCGGCGAGCAGGCCCGGCAGGTCCGGGGCGCCGACCGCGAAGGCGGCCGGGTCCATGGCCAGGCGCCACCGGCCGTCCTCGGCGCGCAGGCCGGCGTGGACCACCGGGTGGTCCGGGGCGAAGAGCCCACCGAGGCCGGCGACCCGCAGGTAGCGGCGGGCGGCCTCGTCCCGGGTGGCGAACCAGCTCACCGGCCGCTCGGCCAGCTCGCGCGCCTTGGCCAGCTCGGCCGGCGACCAGACCGCCTTGATGCCGAGCCCGACCACGGCGTCGACCGGCAGGCCCGCGCCCCGGGCGGCCAGCGCCAGCGCGACCACCCCGCCGAGCGAGTGCCCGAGGACCACCAGGCGCTCCCCCGACCGACCGTCCGCCGATCCGCTGGCCGGGCCCAGCCCGGCGGCCACCCGCTCGGCGAGGCCGGCGAAGGAGTACCCGGCCAGCGGCGGCGACCAGCCGTGACCGGCCAGGTCCGGCGCGAGCCAGCGGCCCGGCCAGCGGTGCTCCAGCAGTGGCGCCCAGGGCAGCCAGACGTCGCCCGTGGCGCCCATCCCGTGCAGCAGCACCAGGACGCGCCGGGGACCCGATCCGTCGGTCATGGGGCGCAGTGTGCCATCGACGGGCACCGGCCCGCGACACCCGGGAACGACGCCGGGCGCCGGCCCCCGAGGGGAGCCGGCGCCCGGAGTACGGCGCGGGTCAGGCGGAGTAGCCGCGGGTGGCGATCCAGTTCGCCAGGTCCACGGTGCTGATCCAGTACGCCGGCAGGCTCGGGTCGGCCGAGTCGGCGATCCGGACGGTACGACCGTCGTTCTTGTAGCCCACCACGGCGATGTAGTGGCCGCCGGGGAAGGAGTGCCAGCCGCCGTCGACGTCGGTGGCGGTGCCCGCCACGTTGGCCACCACGCCCCGCTTGTCGGTGATCGCCTTGACCACGTCGGCCTGGAGCCGGTCGATCTGCGCCGAGCTCGGGGTGCCCTCGAACATCCGGGTCCGGTACGGGTCGCCCTTCACCACGGCGTTGAGCACCCGGGTGGTGTCCTCCGCCGAGTTGGTGCCCATCTCGGTGGTGCCGAGCTGGACGGCCAGGTCGTCCTGGGTGCGGTCGATGCCGGTCGCGCTGAGCGCGTTGCGCACCGCCGCCGGGCCGCAGTTGTAGTAGGTGGTCTGGGCCTCGTAGTCGTAGCTGAGGACCTTCGACGACGGCGGCTTCGGCGCCGCGGTACGGGTCAGGTCCGGGTCCGCCGTGGCCTTCGCCTTGGCCTTGGCCTTGGCGGCGCTGGCCGACGGCGAGGCGCTCGCCGACGGGCTCGCCGAGGGGCTGGCCGACGGCGTGGTGGCGACGCGCATCTCGGCGCGGGTGGCGACGTCGTTCAGGCGGGGGGCCGCCTCGGCCACGGCGGCCGAGGTCTGCTGCCGGGCGGGGGCGTCGTCGGTGCCGGCGACCAGGGCCGCGGTACCGGAGGCGAGCGCGAGGGCCGCGGCCGCGCCGGCGACGACCTGGTACGGGCGCTCGGTGGTGAGGCGTCGCAACTGCCGCTTCATCTGGTGCTTCACGAGTGTTCCTCCACGGTGCGGGGGCGGGGGCGGGCGCACCGGATCGGCGCGTGGCGGTCGGCCAGGCGCGGGATCGGGTTCGGTGCGGGACCGCTCGGCGGGGGGACCGCCCGGTCGATGCCGGACGGCGGGGCGGATGCCGGAATCAGCGCGCGACCGCGCAGCGGACCGGCGACGGCACCCCGCTACCGAGGTGGAGGAACAACCGCGGAATGTTGTCGAGCTGCACTAAGGGAACTCCTTCCGACACCGCCTACCGGGTTAGCTGACGGATTCGGGCGGGAAGAACGCCCTACCGCGGGCCGTGGCCCGCGGATTCACCCCAGAACTGCGTGGGTCCCCGGTTCGTGATCTCACGATTGAGCGGGTCGGCGCGGCGTCGCCTCTTGCGATCGGAAACCGCACCGGACCGAGGCGACATTACTGGCGGGTCCACTCCCGGCCAAGTGCTCTGAACTGCGTAAACATGATCAGCGCGAGCAATTTCCGGTGCACTTCGGCACTGGCGTCGCTCGATGGGACAGTGCGCCATCCGGACGCGATGGGGCGACAATCGGACGTCGCTACCAGAATCACCGAAGACCGTCGGCGTCGATGTCACCGGCTGTTACCGGATGACCGGTTCGGCGCGGACGTGACCCGGCTCACCGAATTTCGGGTAACAATTCGGCCCCGGTCAGCCCACCCGGGCCGGCCGCCAGCGCGCCGCGGTCGCCGTCGGCGCCACCACCGCCGTCGCCCGACGGGCCGGCACCCGGGTCGGCCGCAGCCGCTCGGCCGCCGCGTACGCCTCGGTGGCGAGCGCCCGCGCCGACTCGGCGGCCAGCTCCGCGTCCCGCCACGCCGACCGCTCCCGCTCGGTGGCCGACCGGTACGCCTCCCGGCGCCCCTCGCGGACCGCCCGGGCCAGCAGCACCTCCTGCTCGACCGGGTGCCGGCGCGGGTCCCAGCCGTCCCGATGTGCGAAGACGTCCCGCAGCTGGGTCAGGGACAGCTCACCCCGCCAGTGCGCGGCCACCGCGGCCTGGTGCAGCCAGCGCTCCCGGCCGGCGTACTCGGCGGGCGTGCGCGGGGTACGCGGCGCCGCCAGCGCGCGGGCGCCGACGAAGCGCCGGGCGGCCTCCTCCGCCTCGTCGTACGCCGTCCAGGCCCGGTCGGCCTCCGCCTGGGCGGCCAGCCAGGCTTCCCGCCGACGGCGAGCCGTCTGCGCCGCGCCGGCCGCCGCGACGGCGACCTCGTCGGCGTACCGACGCAGGTCGGCGACTTCCAGCACGGCGTCGCCGGCCGGCGGCTCGGCGGGCGCCTCCTCGGTCGGGCGCTCCCGCTCGGGACGGGCGACGAGGACGGTGAGCACGGTCAGGGCGAGCACGAGCAGGGCGGACCAGATGGCGGCGGCGGTCGGGACCTCGATCAGGAACTGGTAGAGCACGGTGTTCATGGTCGGCACCTCACGGGGGCAGCTGCGAGAGAGGAGTCCACACGCGGCCGCGGGGCGGGACGCGGCCGTCGGGGCCGGGCCGTTGCCGGGCTGGTGCGGCGGTGAGGTTCGTGGCAGGGATGGTCGCGGGTCGTCGCTGGACGCGGCGCTCAGCTGGGCGGCGCGCGCGGCCCCGTAGTGGCCGGGGAGAGCCTGGCGAGGGCCGTTACCGCCACGGTCGGTCCACCCGGCGCGGCGGCCGACCGGTCCGCAGGCGCACCGGCCAAATCTCCGGGCCACCCGAGGGCCGGGTGCACGTCGCCGAGGCTGCGTTCGTGGGTCGGCGAGCCCACAGTGGCCGGAACGGGGGCGTCGGTATGCCGCTGGCGCAGCTCACCGGCGAGGTGGCCCGGCCGGCCCGCCCAGGTGGTCGCCGTGCTCGTCGCCGGCACGAGAGCCGGGGCGCCGGGCGGACCCGCAGCCGGGAGCGCCGCCATCGGCGGCAGGGTCTCGGGGAGTACGACGGTGTCGGGCAGGGTCGACCCACCGAGCGAGAACGCCACCGCCACGGCAAAGCTGGTCAGCAGCCGGGAACTCCAGCGCGTCACCCACCACAAGGGACTGGTGAGCGCGACCGGAAGCACGATGTTCACGCTACCGCCGATGCGACCCACCCGCAGCCCGCCGGCGTGTCGCCGCGCCGCCCGCTCGCCGACCACCCAACTCGCCGCCCGCCCACCCAGTCGCCGCGGGCCCACTCGCCGTCCGCCCACCCGCCGTTTGCCCCTCGCCGCGCGCCCAACCCGCTGCGCGCCCAACCGCCGCGGGCCCACTCGCCGCGGGCCCACTCGCCGTCCGCCCACTCGCTGTCCGCCCCCCACTCGCCGCGCGCCCAGCCGCCGCCCGTCAGCAGTAGGCCGCTAATCCGCGGCCGGCGGCCAGCGAGTCGGTCCGGGCGTGTCGCGCCGGCGCGACGGATTGCCTGGTGAGCGATATGACGCAGAGGCATAAATATGGGTCTTGTGACGGATGTGTGGGTCGGGTGGTCATCGGCGGGGTAGTTCGGGTCGGTGGCCGCCGAGGCTGAGCA